>NZ_JACSIQ010000002.1:0-451364 GCF_018812105.1 Gluconobacter sp. P1D12_c | reverse complement strand
GAGCCYTCGGGCCGCCACCGCAACCCAGTCTGCCAGCAGTGCGCCAGGCCATCCTTGACCGCATGTCTCGTTCACCCCCGACACAATGCCCTCATTGCGGATGGACACTCAAAAGACATCCTAACTCTATTCTGCCAAAGTAGTGCTAGAGAGATAATGAATCATGATCTGGTGTAAGAGAGACTTGCAGACATGTCTTTTTACGAACTCTCGCGCTTAAAAGACGCCGTGAAAGTGTCCTGGAGGAAACATTTAGGGAACGAGCTATGTCGATCAAGTCTTCGGCCCCGTCTTCTAGGCGAGACAGCGCAATATCCAGATCCTCTTCGGAAAGCAGACGAGGACGGCCCAACGTCTTACCTCGCACTCGCGCAGCTGCAAGGCCCGCTCGGGTTCTTTCCGCAATGATGGATCGTTCGAACTCGGCTAAGGCAGCCATCATATGGAACATCAGGCGGCCGCCGGAGGACGCGGTATCAATATGCTCCGTTATCGACCGGAAATGTATTCCTTGCTTGCTTAACCTTTCCATGAGTTGAACTAATCCGAACAAAGAGCGACCAAGTCGATCAAGTCGCCAGACTACGAGAGTGCAGCCTTCATGGAGATTTTTCATTGTAGCGTCCAAACCTGAACGAGAAAATTTACTTCCGGATTCTCCTTGATCGGTAAAAATGCGACTACAACCAGCAGCCCGGAGCGCTTGGATCTGCAAATCCAGTCTTTGCTCTTCTGTGGAAACCCGAGCATAGCCGATGATCATATAAACTACTCCAAACATATCAAATAAGAGATCGTCCAAACGGGCTTTTTGGTCGAAGATCCCTTTAACTGCCTTCGTGAAGGTTGAAGGTACGTGGTTGACAAAAACGGTCGGTTCGCCTCTCCCGTGCTGCTGGCGGATGTGACGTCCGAGATGCGGATTGCACAGGAAGAAACGTTTGGTCCGATCCTGCCCGTGTTCCGCTTCGATAACGAGCAGGATGCCGTTCAGCAGGCCAATGCTACCCCCTTCGGTCTGGCGAGCTATTTCTTCACGAATGACATCGCGAGAGGTTGGCGGGTTGGCGAGGCTCTCGATTTTGGCATGGTAGGACTGAACACCGGTTCCATCTCCCTTGTGTCAGCACCTTTCGGGGGCGTGAAGCAGTCCGGGCTCGGGCGGGAAGGGGGCGCGCTGGGCCTCGAAGAATTTCTGGAAGTGAAGAGCTTTCACATTGGACTGCCGACTGCACAATGATCGTCGTTGAAGAGAGAATGGCCTGACTTATGGCAATCGCGCCCAAGCTTGATCGTATTGATCTTAAAATCCTTGCTCAGCTGCAGAAGAATGGCCGGCTGACTAATGTGGAACTGGCAAACCGCGTTGGTCTGTCTGCCAGTCCATGTCTCATTCGCGTCAAGCGGCTGGAAGCAGCCGGCTACATTGTGGGATATGGGGCGCAGATTGCCCTGCAAAAAATCTCAAGCGTCATGACTGTCTTTACAGAGGTCACACTCTCAGATCACAGGCGGGATGATTTTTTTCGCTTTGAGACTGCAATGCAGAAAGTGGAATCTCTGGTGGAGGCGCATCTTATCAGTGGTGGGTACGATTACCTTCTGAAATTCATGGTCAGAAACATTGATCATTATCAGGAAACAATCGAAGCTCTTCTGGATCAGAATATCGGTATCGAGAAGTACTTTAGTTATATTGTTATAAAATCTCCCATTCTGAAGCCAGCATTTCTGATCGAAAGTCTTACCAGAAACACGGAGCGTTCGTTATGAGCCTGGAAAATGCGAATGTACGTGAACAGACGGCCATTAACCTCCGGAGTATGACCGAGGAAGATCTGGGGGCGGCATCGGGTCTTTCAAAGGTATTGGGATGGCCGCACCGCCTTGAAGACTGGGATTTCATGCTGCGTCTTGGTCATGGGTTAGTGGCGACGTTGGAAAGTGGAGAAATCATAGGCACTATAATGTGGTGGTCGTTTGGGGAGCGTCACGCCACAGTCGGGCTCATTATTGTCAACGGTGCGTGGCAAGGACATGGCATCGGCACAAACATGCTGACCACGGTGCGCAGGCTTCTGCCTGGCCGCTCAATATCCCTTAATGCGACGCCGGCTGGCCAGTCTCTCTATGAAAAACTGGGCTTTGTTCCGACGGGGATTGTGGAGCAGCATCAGGGTAATGGTGTGTCCTCTCCAATCATCGCTCTGGATACGGGCCAGCGGCTGCGTCCGGTTGTTCAGTATGATCTTCAGGATCTCATAGCGTTCGACAGGGCCGCTACTGGGATGGATCGATCGGCGCTTGTTAAAGATCTGGTGCAGAACGCCAAAGGTGTGGTGATCGATACGGAAGAGGGGATCCGGGGATACTCGTTCTGCCGTCGGTTCGGGTGGGGATGGCTGATTGGTCCTGTCGCAGCGGAAACGATAGAGCAGGCAAAGGCGCTCATTTCTCATTGGATTGGTACGTATGGTGGAGAATTTATCAGAATTGATACGCCGACTTCATCTGGTCTCTCAGGCTGGCTGGATGAAATGGGGCTGATCCGCGTGGACGTCGTCAACACAATGTCGACCGAGCCTGTGGTGATCTCTGAAAATGCTCCGCAATATTTTGCTCTGACCAGTCAGGCTCTCGGTTAAGGATTATTGAAATGTCTTTTGTGCTGAAATCTACTGAAGAGCGTGCGCGTCTGTGGAAGCCAATGTTCGCTAGCGAACTGCCTGAACTTGCGTTTCATGTCTGGCCTGAGACCGGCGATCCGCAGAAAGTTCGCTATCTGGCTGCGTGGCAGCCACCGGAAAATCTGGCAGAAAACTTTCCTAATCTTGAGGTGCTCTTTTCTGTCGGTGCAGGTGTGGATCAACTGAACCTTGCCTCAATCCCCGAAAATGTCCGGGTCGTCCGTATGATGGAGCCAGGCTTGGCGGAGGGAATGATAGAATACGTCCTCTGGGCTGTTCTTTCTTACCATCGGAATATGTTCCAGTACGCGCGTCAGCAAGCGGCGCATATCTGGAAAGGTACGCCAAACGTATCTTCAAGCCTGTTTCGGGTTGGGGTGATGGGCATGGGAGCGCTTGGTACGCCTGTCCTGAAAAAGCTGTCGCAGTTTGGATACGTCTGTCATGGCTGGAGCAGAAGCCGACATGATATCCCCGGAATTAAAAGCTACGCAGGGCCTGAAGAACTGGATGCTTTTCTAGCGGCCACGGATGTCCTTGTATGCTTGATGCCCCTGACTGACGCCACAAAAGGGATTTTGAACAAAGAATTATTTGCCAAGCTTCCCAAAGGGGCCTGTCTTATCAACTGTGGGAGGGGCGGTCATCTTGCACAGGATGATTTGCTTTTAGCGTTGGATGAGGGACTGCTGAGCCAAGCAGTTCTTGACGTGACCGATCCGGAGCCCCTTCTTGAGGGCCACCCGTTCTGGAACCATCCTTTGATTACCCTTACGCCGCACATAGCAAGTTCTTCGCATGCTGAAACAGGTGGAGAAATGATTTTGAAAAATATCCTGCAGTTTGAGAAGGGGGCGGAAATGGTTGGAGAAATTAACAGATCGTCTGGATATTAAAGGTCCGATAAATAGTCATTGATTAGGTGGTTTGCGATTTTATTTCTCATGCATCGAATGATGATGGTTCGCTCTTCTGATATGGGGCTGACCGATGAACGGCAGCATATTGTCGACAGCACGGAATTCGAGCCTATTCATATGCCACAGTTGCAAAAGAGGGGCTCATCTGGAAATTTTTTAGAAATTACGTGATGACACTTTGAACGCAAGATTGTGGCCAGATACGATAGTCAGGGACGTCCTCTGGGCTTTGTCCTCACCGGTGGAAAAGTTTCAGGCTACAAAACTACTAGACGTGCTGCTGACACTGCCGGGTTTCAGTCTGCGAGACCATATTTGCCGATCCGGGCTATGACAGTGATAGATTTCGTTAAGATCTGATGATCCATGGGGCCCTGCAGGTCATTTCTTCACACAAAGGCCGAAAAGGGAGTAGACTGGCGATGCTGCAAGGACTGCGCAACCACATCGAGAAGATGCGTGCATAAGGCCGACCATTCTTTCATGGTCCTCTCCATGTCGTAACCGTCAGCCTGGGGATCTATCGTGGCCTTCTTGGATAAAGCTGCGGACGAATTATTTACTCGTCCGCAGGCAGCCTATTAACTCCCCCTAAATTAGTAAGAATTTAATATCACAATAAACAAGCGTCGAGGACTACAGCGTAACGTTTACACCGAACTGGAACGACCGCATGACAACGCCATTTTGAGCCCAGGAAGAGTTATAAAGATAGCCGCCATATGTACCGAAGTCATACGGTGCTCGGAAGCCAAGAAGATTGTAGACGTTCGCGTAAATATTCCAGCGGCGGTTCACCTGATAGTTGACCGTCAGATCAACATCCCAGAAACCTTTTACATGACACTGGGAGGGATAGTACGCACTGTTGGAGATTACGTTAGCGCAACCGCCGCTTGTGCCGGCTCCGGAATAGTCGTCCGCAGTCAGGCGATAACCACTTGTGTAATATACGGTCGGTGTGACGGAGAGCCCCTTCCACATGAAAGTATTGGCCCAGTTCGCGCGCCAGCGTGGTGTTCCTGAGGACGAAACTGCACTGTAGGGGCCAAGTGTTCCTGCAAAGCGCTCTACACCGCCACCCGATGAGGCAGGTAGATAGATATTGTAACGATGGACAAAAGTCGCTTCGCCCTTACTCACCCAGAGAACCTCATGAAGAGGACCGGGCAGGTGCTTTTGTGCCTGGATTTTCAGGTCAAAACCATCCGTGATCAGCTTCTTGGTGTTAACGTAGCCAAGGTTGATCAAGCCAGGGCGTAGCTGTCCACTTGGGTTCTGCGTGTCAGCAACGTCAGGGGTGACGGTTACGCCGCTTGGGAGAGCATTCCCCTCTAGATAGTCGGTCGCCATAGCAGCGACACCATAGGGATTAGGCGCAATATAGTGGTTTTTGCGAATATAGTAGTAATCCGCACTGATTGTTAGCCAGTCGGTTGGTTTGAATACTGGTCCCCCTGAAAAACCGGTCGATGTTTCTGGACGAAGATTTGGATTGCCAGACGTATTTTCACCGATTGAATAAGGCTGGGCGTAGGTATTGGCTGAGCCGTCAGCACTCCGATGCTGATTGACGAAGGATGTGACAGCAGACGGATCATAGGTCACGTAACCGACGTTCGAGCCACCGGTTTCAGAGAAACTGGGAACTCGGAAACCTTGGTTGAATGTTCCCTTAAGGGTCAGCATTTTCGTTGGTTTGAACTGTAGGCCCACTTTAGGTGAAAAGTGGTGGAAGCTGTTGCCCGTGCTTTCGTTGTAATTGTCGTAACGACCCGAGACGTCCACATTGACCATTTTATGGAATGGTAAGCCGACTTCAAAGAAGCCAGATTCAACCCAACGACTTCCTTTTGCATTCACGGGATTGATCGTGCCAACATACTGTGCCCCAGGATCCGCGATATTTAGCGGATTGGCTGACGGATCGTTCAATGCTTCATGGCGGAAATTGGCGCCAATTGCGAGGTTGGCTGTGCCACCCGGAAGCTTGAAAAGACCTTTGTTGGCTGTCAGATTCCCAGAATATTCAGATGTGGTTGCTGTAATAACACTCCGAGGAGCCAGCGCGTTCAGAACGGCCTGTGAGTTTTGCGAAGGATCGACGAAGTTATAGTCGCCGCTTGTAATCGCGTTCTCAAGACTGTTGATTGTGGGGACGCCCGTGATGGTCTGGGTCAGACGCGTCGCCATGCCTACGAAATCGGCATTATAATGCCAGTCTGAACCCCAGTCAGAGGGCTCCCAGCCTGCGTAGCGGACGGACCCGCGAAAGTTCTGATTAAATTCAGTTGTTGTTGGAAGAAGGTCTGCAAAACGGTAATCGACCTCTGCAGCCTTGCCTTCGGCAGCGAACGGATCGTTAGGGTTGAGCTGCCCGTTTGGAAGATAAGCAGGAATTGGCGTGCTTAGCGTGTTTGCCAATTCAGCCTGACTGTAAGTTCTTGTGGTTGTTGGTGTCCCTGTAACAGTCGTCATGGCCTGTGAGTAATTGAACATGGCCACGAGCTGGGAACGCGGTGTCACGTTCACCGTAAGATGCGCGGTGGCATTGATACGACGAATGTCCGGCGCGACCTGAGCATAACGCTGCGAATTCATAGTGCAGGTCTGGCTTTTACCGTTATCGCCACTCACGACACTACCAGTAACAATCGATCCAAAAGAGCCGCATCCAGCAGAAGGATTCAGAAGCTGCCACGCCCCTGTTCCGCTGTTTGCTCCATCGCTACGTCGGACGATAGCCGCAGGCGTTACACCGAAAGGACTGATCGTTCCATCCGGGAGCAGGGTGTTATAGTTGGCGTTTCCACCTCCAATACCTGTCAGGTCGCCACTATTGTAGGGGGACTGAAGCTGACGGTAGTAGAGAGGGTCATCCTGCTGATATTCGGAGTTGATATAGAAATTGTATCCGTCACGGTGCAGGTCGCCGTGGCCATATGTTGCCCACAGACGCTGATGACCGGCATCGCCACGCTGGGACAGACCGCCCTCAGCATTTCCCTCAACGCCTTGAATTTCCTTGCGTGTCACCATGTTGACGACGCCTGCGACAGCGTCGGCGCCGTAGGTTGCGGAGCCACCGTCTTCAAGAACATCGACCGTTTGCATGATCGACATCGGGATCCAGTTGGTATCAACGAAATTGCGCTCGCCATCGTCAGCGAGGCCGTAATAGGCGAGGCGCTGGCCGTCTATGAGCGTCAAAGTTGAGTCGGTAGAGAGGCCACGAAGCGACGGAGCAGACCCACCAGTTGCGAAACCACCACCAGCAGACCAGCCGTTTGTCAGATTGCCTGCGCCATTCGTTGACAGGGACTGGAGCACGTCGGTCACTGTCTTGAGACCGCGCCGCTGCATGTCCATTCGGGTGATGTGTTCAATCGGCGACGCATTGGTCGCGTTTGGATCACTGAAGAGCGTTCCTGTTACAACAACGTTCTCTTCTCTGGACCGAGGCGCGGCTCCTTGCGCCTTCGCATCAGCAATGACGCGCCTGTTGGCAGCGTTGTCAGTCGTTATTGCTGAGCCTGTTGGAGCTTCAGCTCCCGAGGGTTTGACTGTTTGTGTGTGTGTTTTTTTCTTGCTGACACTCTTGCCGCGATGATGAGGGGCAATCACAGCTGGATTTTGGTTACCAGCGGTGCCTGCGCCCTGGCTGACGGTCTGTGCTTTCGACGCACCTGCGTACATAGAGGTTGATGCCAGCGCAGTAGCACCAAAAAGCATGATTGTACGACGTCGCTTTCTGCTTCGATACATCATGGGTTTCTTTCGATGACGGTTGGGATCACGGATCAGCCGTCCGGAACGCTACATTTTGTTGCTGATTCAATATTAATTGCAACCAAGCAAGCGGTTCTGATGCAGAAACGAATGATTTATGAAATCATGTGTATTTTTTGTGCAACAGTTTGATGTGGTAACGATTTTTTTTGGCATGATTGAGTGGGTGGTAGAAATATATGAGAGTGATAAGTAAATAGAATAAAAATATTTTTATAGTTATATTTTTTGTATTTGTTTATGGATAATATGATTCTCGTAATTCGAGTATGGCATACGATTTTCGTATAGTAATGATATTTGGAATAATTTTTCATACTTCAGGGAAGGTAAGGTATGATTTAATTTTATACAAATTAAATATATATTGTACGTATTGTGGAATTGTTGAAATTTTGTAGGATAATATTTTTTGCGCGTTGTTGGCGATTTCTGAAAATCGTAACAACGCGCAATGAAAATTTTAAAGCGCCACTACTCTTCAAGTTAAACTTGACAGTCCTTCCAACAGGCGAGCAATCGCTTCTGCCCCTGGGTCAGGGATATTCTTGAGTTGTTCTTTTGGAACGTAAGCTGCGCGACCAGCTCGTGCTGGCATCTTCCGGGTGGCATCAGCACCTTCACGAGCAGCCTTGGCAGCCTGTTGGAGATTTCCATTTTGAAGTGCCGTTATTGCTGGAAACAACGCATCAAGCATTGTTCTATCTCCTTGAGACGCTCCACCGTATCTGTGCATACGGTCTAGACCTGCCTCAAGCCCGGTGCGCCAATCCTGCTGTTGTCCTGCTGTGGCGAACATGATGGACAACAAAACGCCACTGGAGCCACCAGCATTGCGCGCGAGAAGCCTTCCTATCGTTTCACAAAGATGTTGGGGGGAAGCGAGAGGAAGATGGCTGATTTCTTTGAGAATAACGCGGCTCGCCTCAGCGAAAGTTGAGCCTGCATCGCCATCGCCGATCAGAGCATCAAGCGCATTGAGATCTTTTTCATTGTCTATGAGGATCTTTGCGCCGTGAGTGATAAGGCTCTCTACATAAGCGTCGGATGAGGGCTCATAGGAAAAAGTTTCAGGCAAGGCTGGGGTTTGCTTTGTCTGCACTCCCTTAAAAGGGGCCAAGCCTGGCCAAGCCCAAGGCTCAACAGTGGATTTCAACGCCTCGATGAAGTCTTCTCTGGCGGGCATGGCGGATAAAGAAAATCCATACATATCCAAGGAAGTCATCATCGGGGCAGGCCCAATAATAAATTCTATTCGGTTTGCAAATGCAGTTCTGGAAAGAGCGTCAACTATGGCCTGAGCCTCCAGCACTGGAACTGCACCCAGCATATTGACCATAATGACTTGCTTATCATCTATTAGAATTTTTTCGAGTGTATCTACTGCTTTATTAACCAAAACATCGAGTTGATCTACAGAGATCCGCTCAGCACCAGGTTCGCCGTGAATGCCAAGGCCTAGTTCCGCCTCTGAGTCACTTAGCCGCGTTTTATGCTCCACATCATAAACATTGACGTCTGTTAGAGCGAGGCCAATCGATGCCGTTGATTGGATGGCATCAGTGGCAGCCTGTTTTACCTCTTCCAGGCTAGACCCTGTTTCTGCCAGATGTCCCGCGATTTTCTGAACAAGAACTGTTCCAGCGATACCTCGGGCATGAGGTCCGCGGCCAAGTGCAATATCATCGGCCACGATGACGAGTTCAACGTTCTTTCCAAGAGTGCGGGCCTGCTCTGCGGCAAGGCCGAAATTCAACCTGTCTCCGGTATAATTCTTAACGATCAGGAGGCATCCCGCGTCGCCTGTCACTTCAAGGATGGCGGCGAGAATGGCATCCACATTGGGGGAGGCGAAGAGCGCACCGCAGACTGCTGCCGTCAGCATGCCTTTGCCAACAAAACCAGCATGGGCTGGCTCATGGCCTGAGCCTCCGCCAGAAATGATAGCTACTTTCGACTTATCCCAGTCTCTTCTGAGAACGACATGGATATTCTCGTGTCCTTCAAGCCGGCAGAGATGATGCCCGACGGATGATCTCAGAAGACCGTCAAGACCTTCTTTAACAAGAGTATCGCGGTGATTGTAAAAGCGCTTCATCGTATTTTTCGTCCTCAGAGGATCTCTGAGGAAAAGAACGCATCAGCATCCTTCTTGGGTCTATCACCTTCAAGCGAGCGCGCTTGAAGGTGTTCAGATATCAATGTTGAATGACAATGGGTGATATTAAAAAGCAGCTATTTTCTATAAGATCTTGCGGCCTCTGGAATTATAGAGACACCATAATAAATGGGATACCAGGTCAAAAATATTTTACGTAGATCTATTCATAAAAATACTATTGTTTTGAGGTGAGAATTCATAAATTCTCACCCTTTAAAATTTCAAAAAAGATATAAGAGAGTATGTAAAATTGAGTGCTGTGCTTACACTGGAAAATTCAAAAACCGGTTCTTAAAAAAGATATTGGAATTTACTCTTCCGGAAGCCCAAACTGATCAGGATAGGGCATAGCATTTCGGCTGAGTTTCTTCTTTTTCCATTCAGCTAGTGCTCTGTTGTACTCGACATGACGAAGCACGAATTGCAACGCCTCTACGTGTTGTTCATTGCCTGCGTCCATCATATTACGACGCCAGCCAGCGGCAATTAGCCAATATTCACTGGAAAGCCGCCAAGATCCGGCCCGATGAAGCTCTACGGCCTGCCGTTCAAGCTCATGATACTTGCTATTCCGGTTTGTAAGGGCTTTTGCCGTGATGATAAAGTCGTCGTTTTTCCATAGATACGTCGACTTCATGTAGGGGAACTGCCGTGTAAGAACACCCGGGTCTCCGAAATGTTCTTTAATCAGCATTGGAACCAGCCTGTCGTAAGATCTACGCCACTCGCACTGCACAAACTAACCCTTGAAGACCCGGTTGAAGAATGTTGCCTCTATAGCGAACAGGTATATCAAAGTCGATTTTTTCTGGATGTGTTCAAAGTTTGCGTGAAAAAATATCAGATAACATCTGTCGTGGGATAAGCCGCTTTATTGCACCTCAGCGTTTTCGAAATAGTGATCAAAAAATCGAATGGTCCAGCCGTATGCTGTCAGCCAGTCCTGTTGCCGAAGAAATTCGTGTCGTTCACCTGGAAATACATGATCCTCGTGCGTCACACTTGACGCAGTTAATGCTTTGGACAGTAACACCGATTGCTCAAATTCCACGTCATGATCGTCATCTCCGTGGACAAGCAGGACCGGCGCGCGCCAATGCGCAATATCTGCCAGAGGGGAGGAGTGCCATTCCGTTTCATGTTGTTTGCGGTTTTCTTCAGGCGACAAACCAGGATGATCTGGCTCTGTCATGTCATGGACGCCATGGAAGTCTGCACCGGCAGCGAACAATCCACTATCGCGGGCCAGTGCTAATCCGACAAGGTAGCCACCCCAGCTTCCGCCCCAGATCCCGATATGCTTCGGCGCTACGTCTGGTCTTGCTCGCAGATACTGCGCGGCTGCACGAACGTCCTGGTATTCGCTGGCTCCCGCGCTTCCTATTTTTTCGGCCTCACGAAACGCCTGTCCATAGCCCGTACCGCTGCGATAGTTCACGGACAACACGACGTAACCGTGTGATGCGAGTGTCTGGTTCATCATGTAAGCGTTGGAATAGTATCCCATGGCATTGAAAGCCGGAATCATCTGCCGATTGGGGCCTCCGTGGACGAATACCAGCGCTGAATGAGGTCCATGCATTTCAGTCGGCGGGAGGAAAAGCTGACCGTGGATGTTGATTCCGTCTTCGCTCCGAAACTGCACACTCTGCGGTGCAACGAAGTTGGTATTTTTAGGGAGTGTCGGCGTTACCGGCACCCTCCATTGTCCCTCGTGGCGAAGGATAGGGTGAGCCGTCTGGGTGGCGCTTGTGACCATCACTGCCAGGTCCTCGCCAGCCATAGCAAGCGAGCCTGCTTCATCTGTTGCATCCGTTAGAGCGGCTGCATTCCCGTCCAACGGCTTGGACCATACGCGCCAGTGATCGAGCTCCCCGACATTGGAGGTATAGAAAAGCGACTTACCGTCGGATGACAGGAGATAGGACGAAACCTCGGCCTGTTCGGGGGTTAAACATTGCGGCGTGGTAGCGCCAGCAGCAGAAATGGCGCAGATCCGAAGCCAGCCGCCTCCCTCCCAGGGAAACAGGATTCGCCCGTCTGGCGTCCATGTCAGATCAAGGTCGTCTGCCGACCAGAACCTGCTTCCGGGTCCTTTTGGTGGTGTCCAGAGCAGTTGTTCTGCACCGCTTGTCAGGTCGTAGCTATGAAGGGACCAGAACTGCCCGTTTTCTGGACGCGTAAGTAAAGGTGGTTGCTGTACACGGACGAAAGCAAGATGCTTGCCGTCAGGTGAGAATGTCGGTAGCCGGTCGAACCCTAAACCTGGCGGAATAAAGCTGAGAACGCTGCGCTTCGTGTTCCATAATCCAAGCATGCCGTGTGAACCACGATTGATCTCCAATGCGACAAACGTGCCATCCGGAGACCAACGGAGGGCTGTGATCGTTCCGTCCGTAGTCATGACTGCCCGGGCAGACGAACCGGTCGCCCCGAGCAGCAGAGTGCCCCCTTGTGCAAAAGCGAGTTGCCGCCCGTCGGGAGAGAACTCTGGAAGATAGCCTTGGCCTGCAATGGTGTTTTGTTTGCCATCGCGAACGACATGGACTGTGGCCGTAGGGCGATAGGCGGCATTATCCGGGTTGGGGGCAGGGGCTGTGAGGGCTTCTGGATCGCCGCCCTCTACATAAGCCAGGGTCTTGCCCTCGGGCGTGAGCGCTAGGCCCCAAAGGGGGGTTCCGTCATCCTTTACGTAGGTTGTGGCCTGATGGGGAGCGTTCCCGGCATCCGAGATCATGACGTTACGCACGCCCTTGCGTTGTTCTACCCACGCCAGACGTTGCGCGTGCTTTGCTCCCACCATATCTGTCGCAAATGGCATTGCCATTAGGCTGGAAAGGCGTGACTGTGTGGATGCGTCGTCCTGAGCGTGGGCTGTCCAGGATGTGCATGAGAGAAGTGACAAGACCAACGCGCATGTGCGACTATGGGGCATGGTAATCTTCATTGAACCGTTCCTGAAACAGACCCTGCGTTTGAAAGCGCGCTAAAAATCTCTTCTTCGACATTGGTAAAAGAAGATATTTTTCCTGGCTTTTCCTTGCCGTCCTTAGGAAAACCATCGGCAATAAACAGATAGCCATCGCGCGTAGCTGGATTGAGCCAGAACCCGGACCTCAGACCGTAAGCATCCCCAAGGTGCCCAACCAGACCGCCTTGGTAGCCACGCCATGGGGTTGTTGGGTGCCCTGATGGGTCGCGCGCGCCGGTCAACTGAATGGTCGCCAAACCGTAGCTTGCGATGGGATAAGGTCCTTCGCCATTACGACCATCGTAATGCCAGCCCGAATGCAGCATCGTCTGAAGCGACTGGGAGGAAAGGACTTTCACACCCTGAGGCGTCCCGTTTCCGAACGCGAACTGCGACAGACGATAGAGACCATCAAGGGAAATACGGAGGCCACCTTGTGGTGAAAAGATCGTGGCGTTCGTCCCGATCCGGTACTGGGCGGATGCTTCTGGAACGAAATGCGTGTCACTGTCTTTGGCGGCTTTGTAGCCGGTGGCGGTATGATGATAGAGCGTTGCGAGACGTTCAGGATGGGAAAGAAGCGCCGGGTCATAGCCGCCATCAATACCAAGTGGCGTTAACACGTGCTTTTGCTGGTAAAGATCGAAGCGCTCTCCGCTCACCCGCTCAATCATGGTGCCGACAAGGCCGTAACACAGATTACAATAGCTGAACCATGTCCCTGGCTTCCGTCTGGGCAGGAAGTGGTAGTTTGCGGCTCCCGGGCGGCGGGACGCATCGAAAAATTCTGAAACGGTGTGATCTGCGGGTATCACGTAGTCGTCTGCATCTGCGATGCTTGCCGTATGGCTGAGCAGCATGCGTGTTGTAATCGGTGTATCTGGAAAATCAGGGCTCCGCAGCGGGAAGCCAAGGTACCGAGAGGCATCGGCGTCCAAATCGATCCGCCCTTGATCCACCAATTGCATCAGACCGATCGTCGTAACGAATTTCGAGACAGACGCGATCCGAAACAGCGTGTCTGAATGGACGGGGGTGACGTCAGCGCCATTTTTGCGCGCAAAACCGCCCACATATCGGTAGGACACGGCACCATTGTGGATGCGCAGTGCGGCGAGTGCTGCCAGCGGGCGGGCCTCCCCATTTGTTAAAGTGTGCGTCAGTAGTGCGTCTGTGGCCGCAGGGGGAACGGCATATGCTGTGCCAGCGCTTGCCACGAGTAGGAACGCAAAAAGTCTACGACGTAGGTGTGCATTCATTTCTGAACTCCATCGGCATGAGCGGCGGCGACTAATTGGGTGATCCGCACTGCTGAACCGGCAGCAAGTGTGAAGCCGAGCGCGCCATGACCTACATTGAGCAGAAGGTTGTCACATTTGCTCCGGCCGATAATAGGAACACCAGTGGGAGTGGCAGGCCGTAGACCGGCCCACGGAGAGTCAGGCCCATCATCTGTGCTTGCCTGCGGGAGCGTTTGCCGAACGAGGGCGCGCAGCGATGCGAGACGCTTTGGATTGAGAGATGTATCTTCCGCGCCGATATCGACCATCGCGGCAACACGCAGTGCGTTGCCAAGGCGTGCATAGACTACACGGTTGTCGTAATCGGTGACGCTCACAGACGGTAGCGTCTCAGGTGAGGGGCGGAGTGTAAGGCTGTAACCCTTCAGACCATAGAGTGGCAGATGGATGCCTAGCGGGGCAGCGAGTTTGCGTGAGTTCAGGCCCGCAGCAAGGACAATCTGATCTGCTTCAAGATGTCGCCCGCTGACAATCAGCATGCACGTGTTGTTCTTATCAGGTGCAAGCGTGGCTTTTTCCTGCAGGTATTGAAATCCAGATGCGTCCAGAAGAGCTGTCTTCAAGGCCTTGCAGAAGAGATGGCTATCCGCGACCTCATCTTCAGGGGAGAAAATGCCTCCTGCGAGATCTGGTGTCAGGTGGGCGAAAGCTGGCTCTATCTCAGCACATTCGGCAGGAGAAAGGGCCCTTTCCAAGGTTGTGTCCTGTATTCCTGATACGGCTTTCCTGAAAACGGCTTCATTCCGATAGAGGACAAGCTTTCCTGGTTGACGCCAAAGGAAACCTTTCAATCCCTCCTCGCGCCATATTTCCATTTCGGCCTGTCCTTCAAGGCCCAGCTGTAAAAGCACTTTTGCATTTCGACGGTTTGTTGTGCGAGTGCAGGCGGAGAGAAAGGACAGCATCCAGCGCCACTGTTTCGGATCGGCCCGAAGACGAAGGGAAACCGGAGAGCCGGATTTCAGCATCCACCGCAAGGCTTGGCGCGGAATGCCAGCATCAGCTAGAGGAGTGACGTAGCGGTAGCTGAGCTGACCGCCATTGGCATAGCTTGCTCCCAGACCGACATCTGCGTTCTGTTCGATCAGAGTTACGCGATGGCCCGCTCGGATGAGGGCATAAGCCGTCGAAAGCCCGATGACGCCACCGCCGATAACCGCAATATGCTGTTTCACGGGTGTGCCTCTCCGTGCGCTGTCTCTACTTTACGGGGGTGGAGGTCCTGTGCATTGAAACTGAAGTCAGACCCTAAAAGCTGCATCTTCATACCCGTCACTTTGCCTGTGACATCGCGTTCAAACTGGACATACGCGTCATCTTCGCTGTCTTCCTCGCGGTTATCCCAGCGTACGACGAACAGGTCATGCGGAAGAGCCTTTAAGGTCCCCGCCAGGCCATCGGCCTTGGAAAATGTTAGCCGCAGGTCTTGACCGCGCTCCGTGACGGAGATTGGTCCGCGCCAGTTGTCCAGATAGTCGCCCATATAGTCCTGTCGCTGTGACGTCTGGAGTGTCACGAAAGGACGAGCAGGCGATCCGGGGCCGGTTGAGGTCGCAACTGCGCTCTCGTGCGCTTTTGCTTCGTCTTCCTCGTGTTTCCAGTAACTGATCCAGTCAGCACTGTGACCGGTTGCGATGCGCGCGCTTAACGTGGTCGCCAAGGCATAGGTCGCATTATGGTCATCATGATTGGTCAGGATCACAACGGCACTTTTCAGTTCCGGCAGGAACGTGACGTAACTGACCATCCCTCCGATCGTGCCGGTATGCCAGACGCGCTTGTGCCCGAAGAAGTCCTCCATGAACCACCCGTAGCCATAAGCGCGAAAATGCGTTCCGGTTAAAGCTGCCATGTCTGGCAAGGGAAGAAGAGCATGGGGCGCCCAAAGCGTGTCGCGGCTCTCGCTGCTGAAAATGCGCTTTCCCTCTGGCGTTTGTCCTCCTTCGAGATAGATCTGGGCCCAACGCGCCATTCCTTCTGCGCTACACCATATACTGCCCGCCGGACCGACAGCAGGAAAACGGCGAGCTGCCTTTTCGGGTAGAGGTGTGTGATCCCCTTGGCCGGTCGCAACGTCTGTCTCGTCCTTATAGGGTGGTGTTGATTGGCATGCTGCCAAGCCGGATGCGTCGATGAGGCGGGTCTGGACGATATCTTCCCAAGTATGGCCTGTCACGCGTTCCACAAGCGCCCCAGCCACCACATAGAGCAGATTGTTGTAGGCGTACTCCTTCCGAAAAGGAGCCGTAAAAGGCATATATGCAAGCCCAGCCAAAACATCTTTGCGGGTGAATGTGCTGTGGGAGAAGAGCATCAGGTCTCCCGCGCCGAGACCCATGCCGCTATGGTGCGTTAGGAGGTCTGAGACGCGGAAATCGCGTGTAATCCATGGGTCCGAAACACGAAATTCCGGCAGGTGGTCAATCACACGATCATCCCACTTCAGCTTGCCGGCATCTACAAGCTGGGCCAGAGCAGTGGCCGTGAATTCCTTTGTATTCGACCCAATGGCGAACAGAGTGTGGCTATCTACAGGCGCGCTATGGACATCCTCCGCGCGGCGTCCGTAACCGCGGTTGAAAACGATTTTTCCATCCTGCACGACAGCAACTGCAATACCCGGCACGTCAAAAGCCTTACGTGCCTGCTCTACAGTTGCATCGATATAGGGAGCCGTTAACCCAGACGGTAGCTCTGCGGCTTGAACTTTATACGCCGGACGGAGCATCAGCGCCCCTGCGAGAAGAGCAGTTCCATACAGGGCGCGACGCTTGTTCATAACGGCTCGAAAACTCTCATCTTATATTGGTCCAGAAACGAACCTCTATGTCAGATAAGAGAAATAAAGCATGGAATCAGGGGAGTGTCCCGTGACGAGATATACGTAGGTGATAACCTAAAGCTAAACCATTGCTTCCAAATCCTGCAGATCTTTGTCGAGCTCGTGCCTTAAAAGGCCGAGAATATCTCGCGAAATATGCGAAAGAGCATAATCCGCGCGGTAAAGGACTGTGCATTTGATGCTGAGAGGGGGAGAGAGTGTGCAAGGGCGGGGAAGCCCCGGATGATGCAGGACTGTCAGAGCATCTACGATAGCGCAACCGACGCCTAATCGAACGAGTTCTGCCGCCATAAAATGCGTCCGCACTCGAATGGCGGGGGTTGCGGATATGCCTGCTTCGTCAAGTGCCATATCAAGCAGGTCAGCAGTCGGATCTTTTTCGGACAAGCCGAGATAACGGTTCTGATCAATATCCGTCAGTGCTACGGGGCCTTGATCCTTCTCTTTATCAATCAGGACCAACGGAATGTCGCCAATGTGCTGGGCCGTCAGGCCTTCTCGTGAGTAGTTGCCAAATACAACGCCAAGATCGAGATCATGGTTGAAAATTCGCGACACGATCTCTGAGCCATGCAGTGCATCAATCGTGACCTCTGTGTCCGGATGATTAGCACAATAACTGCGGACCACACGGGGGATGAGGCTCAGGCCCAGGCTTGGCACGCACCCGATACTAATGGAATGCCCTGCCCGGGCATAGCGCAGGTTATGAGTGAGGCGCCGCAGGTCAGAAAGTTTGCCGAAAATGGCATTCACATGAGGAAGCATGATCTGAGCTTCCCGAGTGGGGACAAGTCGACCACCTTTGCGTTCGAATAATGCGAAGCCAAGAGAATGCTCAGCGTAACGGAGAACCTTGCTGGCGGCTGGCTGCGAAACATTCAGGACTTCTGCGGCTTTTCGGAGCGATCCCGTCGTCATGATCGCATAGAAGACTTCGATCTGACGTAATCTCACGTTGCATACTCTCCGGGGTGTAAAACGAGTAACGGTACTGAACCACTGAATGGGAAGAGGGCCTTCATATCCTTCTTAAAGTCATTTGGGAAATGTTGAGCGAGTAGGGTGTTTTCAATTAAAAAGCCTCAACGATGACGACGAGTTAACCTCAGTCTATCAGCTACGAAAATAAAGCAATATGGACGCGCAACATATCGGACACGTAACGTAACTTAATCAAAGTCTTTCCAGGAGTGCGGCGGATGCGTGTTGTGAAATCGTCAGGTAAGCTGAGAAGAAGATCTCGTTATCTGTTCACGACGAGCATCCTCAGCATGGCTGTTGCAAGTGTGGTGTCTACGGGAGCGGATGCTGCAACGAAGTCGCATCATACTACGAAGGCCCGTCCTTCGTCGCTGCAAACCGTATCCCCGGGCGCTTCAAAGCCTCAGCGACATCATACGGTTGAAGGTGCTGATCCGGAATCGATTTCGGTTAGTGTGTCCCGTGTACGGAGTCACGGGCCTGAAGTTGCTGTGACGCGTAAAGTCATGGACAGGTTTGTTGAAGGCACAAACCCCATGCAGATCCTCGCGATGACTACGCCGGGTGCGAATTTCACTTCGACCGATGCCTTTGGTCTCGATACCTACGGCAACACGTTCTATGTGCGCGGATTTACCCAGATGCAGATCGGCGCAACGCTTGATGGCATACCATTGGGGACGCAGGGTTTCGCCAATAATAACGGTGTCTCAATCACACAGGCGATGATCCAGGATGATGTTGGCGGCATGACAATGTCGCAGGGCGCCGGGGCGCTGGATTCATTCTCTGCTCAGAACCTTGGCGGCGCCATGACGTACACGTCCTCTGATCCGAAGGACAAGGCAGGCGGCAAGATCAGCCAGACGTTTGGTAGCTACAATGCTTACCGAACATATGTTCGCGCAGACAGTGGTATTCTGAACTCTACCGGCACAAAATTCTATGCCTCTTTTGCGCGCACTGACACGGACATGTGGAAAGGGGCAGGGGGGCAAAGCGAATTACAGGCTGATGCCAAGATTGTTCAGCCTGTGGGCGAGCACGGAAAGCTCACCGGGTTCTTTGGTTACGGTAATTTCCAGCAGATGAATTATCTGACGCTCACCAAAAACATGTGGCGGCAGATGGGACGTGATACGACCTATCTGAAGCCGGACTACGAGAAGGCCAAACAGTGGGCCTATTACGCTCAGTACACGTCGGATGTTCCACCGGGTTATGAGGGGAAACTGTCCAATGATGAGATTGGTGATTATGCGTGGGACGCCTCTCAGGTGCAGAGAACCTATCTTTCGGCCGTGACGGGTCATTTCGATCTCTCTGAAAAGATTCACTCGGACACGGTTGCTTATGGAAATGTCAGCAGTGGTCTGTATGGCGGAACCAATAACTTTGTGACGTCGCCGAGCTATGGCACGCCCTCGTTGCAGGCGGACGGGTCGGTCACGGGGGTTCCCATGGCGCTGGGCATGTCACATGCCGATATGCGCCGACTGGGCTTCACACAGAAGTTCTCGTATGAAGCACCGCATGACAACTATATCGAAAGTGGCGTCTGGTATGAAAATAGCCGCTGGATATATGATTCCATGCTCTACGAAGACGGTCTGACAACTGGCCATAATCCGTTGTCTGGGTTCAAAAAAGGGACCGGCAGCACGTGGTATAATGACGCCTATAATACCAACACGTTTCAGTTCTTCCTCCAGGATCGCTGGAAGATCATGCCTGGCATGACGTTGCTTGCCGGTTTCAAGTCACTGACACAAACGACCCATGGCGGTACAAAAAACGATTATACAGATCAGCTCGCTGCTGAAGGGTGGAACACGTATTATCGTCATGCAGCAAGTGGTACGCTGACAGCGTCAGGTGCGTTCCTGCCTCATTTCAATTTTGATTATCATTTCCTCGATCATCATGAAATTTACTGGGATATCGCCGAAAATCTGCGTGCCTACGACTACTATTCACAGACGTCCAGCGCGACGCCGTGGGGTGGTCTGGGCAATTCGTCTCAGTCTGCTCAATCCGTGTTCGATGCGAATAAAAAGGTCATCAAGCCTGAGAGAACCTGGAATTATATCGTGGGATATCGATATGATTCCCGCTTTTTCTCGGGTAGTGCAGATTTTTACCATACCGATTACTATAATCGACTGGCGTCTATCACAGAGGGTAGCACTGCGACCGCACACAGCGCGTATCTGAACGTCGGACGGGAGACCATGAATGGTGCTGATGCCGTTGCCACCATCCGCCCGTTTCGTGGGCTGGAAATTACGAACAGCTTTAGCTGGAACGACGCAGAGTATCAGACGTCTTCAATTAATTATAGCGGTCGCACATATAGCCTGAAGGGTAAGCATCAGGTCTATTATCCAAAATTCATGTATAAGGCGAATTTGAATTATACATGGCATCGGGCAATGTTTAACTTCAACGTTAATTACGTTGGTGCGCGTCCGATGACCTACCTCAACGACCAGTATGTTCCGTCTTATTGGCAGGCAAATCTTAATCTGGCTTATAATTTCGGCAAAGTTGGCTTTGCACAGAATTTAAAAGCTACCTTCGGTATCACCAACCTGTTTGACACTAACTACATCGGCGGAATTTACGGGGCGGCATCAGTCTCAGGCGACAATAACGCCAATCTCTTCGTCGCAGCGCCGCGTCAATATTTCGGCACAGTCTCTGCTGAGTTCTGACGTGACATGATGGTGCGGTGCAATCGGGTGTAATATACATGCCATCTGCACCGTGCGCGTCCTTTATTCTTGGAACGATTATGAAAAAAATTCTTATGGCGTCGGCCTGTGTGCTGGCTTTCTCGCAGTCTGCTCTGGCCCAGCAGGCTGACGGCTCGGTCTACACGGACATGCCGGCTGAATTTCATATTTCCGATGCCAGTTTCGATTATGCGCGTCGAGACGTCATGATTCCGATGCGGGACGGCGTGAAGCTACACACCGTTATCCTCGTTCCAAAAGGCGCGCAGAATGCTGGAATGCTGATAACGCGCACCCCTTACAATGCTGCGCATATGGCATCTCTCGGCTCAAGCAATCATCTGGCGTCGATCCTGCCCGGTTATGACAACATGCCGGATGTCATAATCGAGGGTGGATATATTCGGGTTCTTCAGGACATTCGGGGAAAATACGGTTCTGAAGGGGCTTTTGTCATGAACCGCCCGATGCGGGGCCCACTGAACGGCACGGACGTCGATGAGAGTACCGATACCTGGGATACTATCGAATGGCTGACACATAACGTTCCGCAGAGTAATGGGAAGGTCGGCATTCTCGGTGTGTCCTATGACGGATACACGGCTATCACAGCTCTGTTCCATCCTCATCCGGCATTGAAAGTGTCTGTGCCGATGAACCCGATGGTTGATGGCTGGATGGGCGACGATTGGTTCCATAACGGTGCGTTTCGTGAAGAAATGCTGCCCTACATTTACGACCAGGGAGCTACTCGGAAAAACACTGTCGAATGGTGGAATAGCGCTTATGATTCATACACGCTCTTCCTGAACGGTGTTTCCGCAGGGGCTGTTGGTAAGTCTCGTGGTATGGATCAAATCGGTTTTTTTAGGCAGATTTTGGCTCATCCCGCGTATGATTCATGGTGGCAGTTGCAGGCGCTTGACCGACTTTTGCCTAAAGAGGGTCTGAAGGTTCCGACGATGCTGGTTCACAGCCTCTGGGATCAGGAAGACAACTATGGCGCCATCGCGATGTACGACGCGTTGCGTAAGAATTCCGATGCACGATCCAATCTTTGGCTGGCAATGGGCCCGTGGAACCACGGGGGCGAAATTCATGCTGCCAGTACGCTGGGGGCAGTGGATCTTCATTCCGATACCGGGCTGTACTTTCGGAAACATGTCTTGAGTCCATTCCTTGCGCATTATCTTAAGGATGGAACACTCCCGTTACCCGCGCGCGTGACGGCTTACCGGTCAGGCGAGAACGAGTGGGAGACTATGGATGCTCTTCCTTCTCCAGATTGTGACAGCCGATGCTCGATCCTGCGTTTCCAGCCTGATCATGGGCTGAGCTTTGGCAAGCCTCCGGTTAATTCAGGGCAACTGAGCTATGTTTCTGATCCTGAACATCCGGTGTCCTATGTTTCCCGTCCTGTCATCTCAAAAGGGCAGGCAGGCTCCGAGTGGCGCTGGTGGCTGGCGACGGATCAGCGTAACGCTGCTGCGCGGCCCGATGTTCTGTCTCTGACGTCTGACGTTCTGACGAAGCCATTCACTGTAACGGGTGAGCCGTTGATGCATCTGACTGCCGCCACGACAGGAACAGACGGCGATTTTGTTGTGAAGCTGATTGACGTTTACCCAGATGAAGTGGCTCAACAGCCTTCCATGGGTGGTTACCAGCTCATGGTTTCTGGAAATATTCTTCGCGGGCGGTATCGGAAAAGTTTTGAGCACCCCGAAGCGATTCCTGCGAATGTGAAGCAGGTTTATCCAGTGCGCTTGCCGATGGTCAATCATACGTTCTTACCGGGACACCGGATCATGATACAGGTCCAGTCGAGTTGGTTTCCGCTGTATGATCGAAACCCTCAGACTTACGTAGAAAACATCATGCTTGCGCCCAAAGAGGTTTATAAGCCTGCGACGATTTCGGTGGATGTTGCGGGGAGCTGGTTGGAGCTCCATGGCGGTACAAAACCAGCCTTGTGAATGACAGAATGCTATTCCCCTGTCTTTAAAGCAGGGGGTAGCTGATTGTTAGTTGTCTATGTATCCACATAAGAGCAACGGGTAATTATGAGATGAGACAGGTTTAGAGGCGCGATATTTTTTACTGCGATCATCACACATTAATATTTTTAGTAATATTAAATCGTCCTGATTCCGTGTCTATTGACCTAATGCTGTTGTGAGATCTACTGCATTGATGAGGCGCGCAGTTAGCGTTCCTGTACGGTCATTCTGAAATTCTATGTTTGAAATCTCGGACGTAAATAGATCTTTCTGAGCAATCTCTCCGCGGTGATATAGTTTTTTAAGAATTTGACTCTTTTCTTCTTTTTCTTCGGAGAGTGAGTTCTGGCTTTTGTGCCGTTCTTGGAGAAGTGTACGGCTTGCCAGAAGATTTTCAACCTCGACCCATGCGTTTAAAACAGTACTCTGGTAATAAAGGCCTGCGCTGCGCTGCTCGGAGTGACGAAGTTCCAGCTGTCGAGAGAGGCGCCCGCCATTGAAGATAGGAAGGGAGAGGGTTGGGCCAAAGGATGTATTCCGTGCATTCCATCCGAGTTCTGCAATTGTCAGGGCATCCAGGCTGAATTGGCCCGTGAGTGTGAGCTGCGGGTAGAAGTCGGCCTTTGCCATACCGATCACTGCTGTTGCTGCGTGAAGGCGTGCTTCTGCCGCACGGATATCAGGGCGCTTACGCACCATTTCCGAAGGAACACCGGCAGAAATTTCTGGAACTTTGATGTCATGCAATGAGGCCTTGGCGTCGAGCTCTGGCATCGCGGCATCGGGTCTGCCTGCCACAAGGGTGCTCAACGCCCGATAAAGCGAGGCTTTTTGCGCAGCCAGTTTGTCGCGTTCAGCCTGCGCGGTGCGGCAAAAGGTGTTTTGCTCATCAAGGTCGATAGTTGCGAGAAGCCCATGTGCACGCACTGTCTGAGCAATCGAGAGTAATTTTTGTGCGATGTCGAGTGTTTTTTCTGACCGTTCGAGGCGCTCGTTCGTGTCGAGCCATTGGAAATAGGTTCGAGCAATTTCAGCCTGATTGGAAAGGCGCATCGCATCTGCGTCGGCTTCTACCGCTAAAAGCTCAGATGCAGCGGCTTCCTGCAAGCGCCGTTGGTGGCCCCACAGATCAAGTTCCCACGACGCTACGGCACCAATGTTATAGTTGTTGTAAGACACACCTTCAGGCTCATTGCCCGTAGTGCTGGAAGACAGACCAAGAAGTGGTTGAAGAACCTGTCCTATCCCCGCTGTGGCAAGCCGTTCACGGCTATAAGCTGCCTGTCCATTCAGTGTAGGAAGACTTTCCGCCGATGCGGCGCCACGCTGTATTCGGGCGGCTCTGATCCGCTCGCGGGACATGGCGACGTCTGGGTTGCCGCTTTCGGAACGACGTATCAGAGTATTTAAGCAGGGACTGTTAAAAACAGTCCACCATTGAGCTCCTGCGCGCTGATCGCTTGGGGTGGGAGCCGCGTTTTGCCAGTGGTCAGCCAGAACCGGCTTCGGGGTAGCGAAATTGGGGCCCATGGTACATCCGTCCAAGCCAATAATAGCTGCACACAGGACGATAAACGCCGCTTTTGATCCAAAATGTGGTTTAGGCATGACGTGAACCGTTAGATGCTGCTGGTGAGCGATCAAACAGAAGCGCGTAAAACACAGGAAGGGCGACAAGCGTCAGCAGAGTGCCGCCGATAAGGCCGCTAATCATGACAATTGCCATAGGTCCCCAGAACACGTTGAAGCTTAAAGGGATAAAGGCCAGAACAGCTGCTATGGCTGTCAGGCAGACCGGTCGAGCACGCAGTAGCGTCGCTTTGATGATTGCATCATGGAGCGAAGTCTCGCCGGTATGGTTGACCTGGATCTGATCAACGAGAAGGATTGTGTTGCGCATGATCATGCCCGCTAGAGCAATCAGTCCAAGTAAAGCGACAAATCCGAAGGGCGCACCAGATATCAGGAGGCCAGCCACCATGCCGATGACGCCGAGCGGAGCTGAAAAGATGACCAGTAGAGAACGGCTGAAACTCTGTAACTGAAGCATCAGGAACAAAAGCATCAGGCCGCCTGTAACTGGCAACAGCGCGAAGATTGCGTCATTTGCCGTTGATGAGAGTTCAGCATCTCCACCGATTTCAATGCGATAACCTGCCGGAAGCTTTTGTTGGAGCGCACCCATCGCGGGAGCCGCAAGCTGCAAGACGCGAGAAGGCTGTATATTTCCAGCCACACCGGACTGAACGGTCATGCAGAGTTCACCATTTCTCTGCCATATGATCGGAAAGGCACTTGTCACCTGTATTGTTCCAAGCTGACCAAGGGGAAGAATTCCAGCACCTGTCATGATTGGCATGGATTGCCACTGCCCTGGATCGGAGCGCATGCCTTGCGCTGCTCGTACGATCACGGGGATGGCATGGTGATCTTTAGAAATGTCTCCTGCGTTTTCACCAGAAATACTTGCTTGGAGCTGCGCAGCAAGATTGGCACGGTCTATTTGGAAGCGTGCCAGTTTGTCAGGATTTGCTTCCAGCGTCAGGGTCGGAGCTTTGCTGCCCCAGTCGGATTGTACTGAGACTGCTGCGCCAGTCGCAGCGACGATTGCGTTTACTTCATGAGCGATTGTAAGCAGCTTGTCTGCGGCAGGGCCGATGATGCGATACTGTACAGGGAAATCGGCTGTGGGGCCTAAGGACAGGCGCTGCACATGGAGGTGTACGGCGATGGGAACCGGAATTGTCGTAATCTGACGAGCGAGCTCTTCCCGGGCTTTCAGATCTTTCGCGACCAAAAGCAGGGTCGCATGTGCGGCACTGGGGGTAGCGGGAGCGTATGGAAGATAAAAGCGGGGCGCACCGTCTCCGATATGCGCTTCCATGTGACGCAGTGAGGAGAGACCGGCGAGATGACGCTCCAGAAAGCCGACGGCCTGATCTGTTTCTTTGATGGATGTACCGGGGGGCATTGCGACGTCCACAATGAGTTCCGGACGATCAGACTGTGGGAAAAACTGTTGATCAACGAAGAAAAAGCCACCACATGCTAGGGCAAGAAGACCAATCGTTCCTGCCGCTACCGCTTTTTTATAGTTCAGAACGAATAAGAGGAATTTCTGGAGCTTTGCTGCTCCCGAAGAAATCTGCGGAATATCGTTTGCTGTATGGTTTGGTTCTGGCAGAAGGTGAACACCCAGAAACGGAATAAAGACAACCGCGACGATCCAGCTGAACAGGAGCGCCGCACCGCTCACCCAGAAAATTTCACCGGCATATTCGCCTGTCGTGGATGTGGCCAGGCCGACAGGCAGAAAGCTGACAACAGTCAAAAGCGTACCTGTCAGCATGGGGAAGGCCGTGTGTGTCCAGGCAAAAGAGGCTGCTTCTTCCCGGCTGCTCCCCTGTTCCAGTTGCACCACCATGGCCTCAATGCTGATGATGGCGTCATCGACCAGAAGACCCAGAGAAAGAATGAGGGCGCCAAGCGAAATGCGATCCAGCCCGATATGCTTCATACCCATGTAAAGGCTGACGCCGGCGAGTGTCAGGGGAACGGAACAGGCGACAATGATGCCGGATCTCCATCCCAGACTTACAAAAGCCACCAGAAGAACAACGATGAGCGCAACCGCAAATTTTATTAGAAACGTGTTTACAGCCTCTCCAATCACAAGGCTTTGGTCCTCAACCTGTGTCAATTTCATGCCTGCAGGGAGATCGAATGCGCTCGTGACTTTGCGGAGTGAGGCACCAAGGGTAAGGCCGTCTCCGCCTGAAGACATCGCGACAGCAATGATGACTGCGGGCTTTCCTCCGTACCGGATCACAGAGGGGGCAGGGCTTGCATAATCGCGGCTAACCTGTGCGACGTCCTTGACCCGTAACGAGCCAGCCTGGCCAGCTATGGGCGTATCTTCGGCAGATTTCAGGCTTTCCAGGTTCCCGGAAATGCTCAGTGGAACGGTCGTTGTAAAATCTACTGACCCGGCGGCCCCTAAAACTGATCGTTGCCGGAGCGACCGTGCGATATCCTCAAGAACCAGTCCTCGGGCAGCAATTTTTTGCAGATCAATGTCAACATTGATCTGCTGGGGAACTTCGCCACTGATCTGAACTTTTCCAACGCCGTGGACGCGTTGAAATGCTCTCTTCAATGTTTCTGCCGTTTTAATAAGTGTCGCATTCTCTGCGCCGGTCAGGGCAAAAACATACCCGTAGACATCTGCGTAGTCATCATTAGCCGCTAGCGTGACATTCGTTGGAAGGTCAGGTGTGAGGTCCGTCAGTCTGTTACGAATTTGTTGCCAAATTGCTGGAACCTTTTCTTTGTGCTCATCGTCTCTCAGGTAAACTTGCGTGACACAGGCTGATGATACGCAATAGGTGCTCAGAATATCGATGGCTTCAATGTTTCGCAGGCTCTGTTCCAGCGGTTCTGCAACGTGTCGCTGCATTTTTTCAGCGCTCGCGCCTGGCCACTGTGCCGAAACAATCATGTTTTTAAGGGTGAACGCTGGGTCTTCCGCGCGCCCTAGGTTCAGAAAGCCGTAGCCACCAGCCAGGAAAAGGCCGACCATCATGAAAATGATCAAAGCTGGATGGCCAACAGCCCACCGGGAGACGTTGAAACGGTCCATCATTAGCGTTCACTTGTAATGCTGGAGATATGAACGCGTTCTCCGGCTTGGAGTGAATCTACGCCGCTGGTGACAATCCGTGTTTGTGGCTTTAGGCCGCCAACAAGGGCATCTGCCCCTCTTAATCCAATGATGATGACAGATGTCTGAACAAGCTGTGGGACTTTGTCCTCTGTGAGGCTCCAAAGATGCGCGTGGTTCTGATCATCCGAGATAAGTGCTGTGAGAGGAACACGAACTACGTCTGGTTGAACGGGAGGAGCCAACGCAACAGTGACGAGACTGCCTAAGGGCACGGGCAGGGAATGATCCGGCCGGATGTAGACGTCCTGCATTTGGGAGGTCTCATCAACAGGGCTAAGTTCTCTGACTGTGGCATGCACAAATTGAGCGTGTTGATCTGATTGATCGGTAGCTTCAGCCGCATCACCAACCTTAAAGTGAGACCGGGCAGGCACCTTGATGTGAATATCGGGCTCTCCGGCTGCTAGGCGTAAGACTTCAGTTCCTGCATCTTCAAGACGTCCGGCTACGCCTGAAACGCTAATGACCCACCCATCTTCCGGTGCGCGTATATCTGCTTCCGCCAGCTGGATTTGAGCTTGATGCAACGCGGCGATGGAGGCTCTGTATTTTCCTTGAGCGGCCTCAGCTAAAGCGGCACGTTCTTCCAAAGTCCCGCTTGAAATCCCCCCTGCAACATCCAACCCTTTGCTTCTTCTGAGAGTGGATGCGGCTTGCTTCGCATCCGCACGCGCCGCATTGACTTCTCCTTGGGCTTGTGCCACAGATTCCAGTAAAAGCCTGTTTTCCAAGGTAATCAGCACATCCCCTTGGTGTACATACTGGCCATTAATAACTTTTATTGTCGCTATACGACCTGCCTGACTTGGGCCCAACGGGATCGTACGTCTTGTTTGGTACGTGCCAATGAAAGACTGAGCTTCCAGCTCTGCATCCTGCACCCGCATCGTCTGCACGGAAGGAGATGTTGATGGGGTTGCCGACGTATCCGCCGGTTTGCATCCCGCAAACCATAGAGCCGCTATTGTTGCAATGATCTGAGATATACGAGGAAAACGACAACGAACCAGCATCATATTTTCCAAAAGAGAAAAACGGGTCATCCCGTCACTCGAGCCCGTGCTATTACCGAAATTCCTAGTAAAATAAGAATAATTCCAATAACTTGGGATGAATCCAGTCCTTCACGGAAGTAGATCCAGCCAGCGAGATTCGCCATGACAATAGCAAGGCCAGCTGATCCTGCGTAAACTGTGCCCATAGGGACAAGTCGAAGAGATAGTGATAGAAATGTAAATGACGAAACATATCCTATAACCATAATGGCCGTAGGAATTATCTTGGTGAAGTCATCCGTTTCTTTTTGAGCAGTGGTCGCAGTGACTTCAGAAAGAACCGTGATGGAAATATAGAGATACCCAAGCATTTCAGGATTTTTTCTCTGATTTTCCTGTAAGTTCGGTCATGAACTTTTCCAGATCTTCACGGCTCTTCTGGCTTAGAAGATCGGTTTCAAGAATATCCCATAGAGACAAGCCATCCATCGCTAAGCACGCTAGAAGCTGGGGTGTAGTGATGTTCTCGAAAAGCCCAATGGATTTGATGGTTTGCCAGTAATGGTGTGTCCATTCCTGACTGATTTGTGGATCAATCAGCATGGCAGCCAGAAGATGACGAATAATGCCTGGCGGTGCGGATGTGGAGGCTTGTCCGATGCCAATATAGGCACGTGCAGCACGGCCGACTTTGACGGGATCATTTTGCATCGTTGCAAGAATGTGCTGCCGAAAGGTCTCCATTTCCCGGATAAAAAGACCATCGAGAAGGGCCTTTTTATTGCTGAAATGATGCAGAAGGCCTCCTTTGCTCACGCCCGCTTCCTTCGCCACCAGTTCAAGCGTGAAGGCCTGAATTCCACGTGTTGTCAGGATGTGCGCGGCAGCATTCAGAAGGTCGCTTTTCACGGCTTCCGGACGGTTGGTGCGTTTGGAAAGGTTTGCCATAGATTTTTAAATACCGTCCGGACGGTATGTTTTCAAGGCGTTCAGAAAAAATTTTGTAGCGGCGAGATTTATTGGTTGTGATGGGGGCGTCTCTTGTTGCTCAGAATACGGGTGAAAGCCCTGTTATCAGAGATCATTTCGGAGTTCATAATCGGGATATGGCGTCTCGAATTAGAAAAAATAAGCTTATGCACCCCGTTAATCATGATCACTTCAGGCCTGTTTCTGCAAAGAGCTAAAGCAGGCCTGATTACACGGAAGGATAGAGCTTTAATGCCTATATGCTCTAAGTTTTCTCGGAAGCCTGTCTATATTATCCGTGCTTGGGACTTCGAGAGACAGCCGCCAAAACGGCAGGTAACGCCTTCTGGAAAAGTTTGAGTTCGTCTGGCGTTGCCGTTCCCACCCGGATCCATGTTTCATAACCCGGAGCATCGAACGTCCGGATATCTACGCCCCGTTGTGCAAGCGCTTCTTTTACAGCCGAGGCGGATCTTTCTGTGTCGATATAAACAAACGTTCCTTGGCTTTCGAGGTATGAAAGTTTGTTCTCGTCACAAATCTTGTAAAGCATGTTTCGGCAGGTTTTGAGGTATTCAATCGCACCGGCTAAATAGTGTTCATCACCAAGGCACGCCATTGCCGCGGCGTATCCAGGCTGATTGCGAGATGTTGTTGTGAGGCTGTAGAGCTGACGGACGCGTGCTGGTTGCGCCAGGACATATCCAATTCTGAGGCCGGCCATTCCGTAGACTTTTGAAAATGTCCGCGTCACGATGATATCCAGATCAGATTGGACGAGTGACGCCATTGTCTGCTGCATCGCGGTGGGAAGCAGCTCAAAGTAAGCCTCATCAATGATGACTGGAATGCTTTTTGCAACTTCGCGGCAGAAAGCTGTCAACTGATCGTGTGGGATCATCTGACCTGTCGGGTTATTGGGGTTGCATAAATAGACTAAGGCCGTTTCTGCGTTGATGGCATTTTTCATGGCCGCCAAATCGACCTGATGATTTTTCAGTGGAATAAAACGAGTTTTAACGCCGCGACGTGCAGCATACGACAAATGAGTGGAATATCCGGGTTGAGGGGCGACGATGTGACCTTTTAGGCCGATATCGGTGCAAAAGAGAGAAAGAGCATCCAATGAGCCGTTGGAAAGCGCGACTTTCTCGCGGGGTAGATTTTCCCGCTTTCCAATAATGTCTCGCAGAGCGTGTTCGTCTTCCACGTAGTAAGCGGCTTGCGAAATGCTCTGTGCAATGGCGCGTTTTGCGGCAGGAGAGGGGCCAAAAGGATTTTCTGTAACATTAAGCCGCGCATGTTTCAGCTCTGCGGCATGTGCAACCGATCGCGCTCCTATCGTGGCGATAGCAGGAAGGACGAGGCTGGCATTCTGCAGTAGAGTGCGGCGATTGCAATGTGACAAAGTTGGAGCTCCCGGTATTTCTCTGGATGAATGCAAGCATCAGGATTAATTTAGAAATATAAATCGATAATTAATCAAGAAATATTATATAATATAACCTGCTGTTTCATATTTATTTCATCCTTTTCGCAGTAGGTTGGTTGTAGGAGAGCCTGGTTCACTGACCGCTGGTTCCTGCCTGGAAAACGTATTCATGAAAATCAGAAAATCCCTCTTTGTAACTTCGTGCCTGTTTTCGTCGCTTTTGAGTGCAAGCGCCTACTCAGAAGATGCTGTGGGCTCCTCGAAAGCTAAGTCTGCGCCCGTAAAGCAGCATTCCGCAAAAACGAAGCCAGGTCATTCTGCTGAGGCTGGCAGCAATGAGACGCTGATTGTCACGGGAACACACGCCACAAATCGTAAAGCCCGGCAGAGCACAACGCCAATTTCCGTTATCTCGGCCGAGGTGTTGCGTCGTTCCGGAGAAATGAACCTCGCTCAAGCCATTACACGCACATATTCTTCCATCAACGTCAGCAACATGGGCAATGATGCGGGAGCTCTGACATCAGCTTTTCGTATGCGTGGGCTAAATCCCAACCAGGTTCTTGTTCTGGTAGATGGCAAGAGACGTCATACGACGGCCAATATCTACGCAGATGCGGGGCCTGCCTTCGGGGCGACGCCGGTCGACCTCAACATGATTCCGGCGGCCGCGATCGACCATATCGAGGTTCTGGAGGATGGTGCGGCGGCGCTTTACGGATCTGATGCCATCGCAGGCGTGGTGAACATCATCACCAAGAAGACAAACCACGGCCTGAACACCAGTTTTCAGACTGGTGCCAATGCTTACAACGGCGACGGGTGGCAGTATCAGGCCAGTGTCGACGGTGGACTGTCTTTGGGGCGTGATGGATACCTGCACATCAGCGGTCAGTTGTATCATACGGATCATATGGTGCCGTATACTGAAGATCATCGCCTGCTGAACTACAAACCCGCAGGTGCGGGAACCTCAATGTATACCGGCTCAGTCTCCGTGCCCAAAGATTCAAATAAGGTGACGAGCACGCCAGAGGAAACCCGACAGAACCTGAGTATAGATTTCGGGAAGAAGCTGACGGACGGTATCGAAGGTTATGGTTTGATTACATATGCACATCGGCATGCTGAATCTTATCAGAACTATCGCGTTCCCAGTACACTCCCGTCGGTCTACCCTTATGGTTTTTCTCCGCTCGAAACGATTGAAGAAAATGATTACGCGGCAACTCTCGGTCTGAAAGGGAATAATTTTCTCGGCTTTTCATGGGATCTTAGCACCACATACGGCGCAGACGAGAACGATATAGGCGATAAAAACAGTATTAACGCCGGCATGTTGAGCAGCAATTGCCTCGTGCGTTCAGCGAACCCTGGAAGCACAAGTCCCTATCTTTCGACTGATGGCTGTGGATGGTCTCCTACGACAACGCGCGCTGAAACGTACCGTATGGCGCAATGGACGAACAATCTCGATTTCAAGAGAAACTTCAACATTGCCTCCCGAGTTCCGGTCACTGTCGCGTTTGGCGCAGAACATCGCCTTGAGACCTACAAAATCGAAGAGGGGACGCCACCCTCTTACGAAGCCGGTGGAATGGCAGGATATGTAGGCCTTCAACCGCAGAATGCGGGAAACTGGAGCCGCGATATCTGGGCGGGATATCTGGATGGTGATTTCCATCCGACGAAAAACTGGGACCTGGATTTCGCAGGTCGTTTTGAGCATTATACGGACGTCGGAAATACCGAAAACGGAAAAATTTCGACGCGCTATGATATCACGCCGCGCATTGCCGTTCGAGCGACTATCAGTAACGGGTTTCGCGCGCCAACGCTTGCTGAACAGCATTTTAGTGCCATCAATGTTGGTGCAACCAGTGTGTCCGGTCTGTTACCCGTCAGTTCTGAATCTGCCCGGATTCTTGGGGCCGCCGCTCTCAAACCTGAAAGGTCCACAAACGCCAGTGGAGGCTTTGTTCTGCAGCCTCTGAAAGACTTTCATGTCGAAGTCGATGCGTACCAGATCAATGTTCGCGACCGCATCATTGCCGGCGGTTCGACCAACGGGCAGACGGCCATTAATGCCGTTCAACAGTTAGGTTTTGTGTTGCCGTCTGGTCTCGATCCCAATGCAGTTAGTACGTACTACTTTGCGAACGGAGCCAGTACGCGAACGCAAGGTCTTGACGTAAAAGCTGATTATCTTCTGCATCTGCATAACTACGGAAATCTGGCGCTCTCTGCTTCTCTTGATCTAAACCGGACGCGCCTGAGCCATGTAGGAACTACAACCGTCAATGGCGTGACGACACCTCTTTTGACAGCTGCCAGTGCCAGTTACATTACGACGTCTTATCCCCGTAGCAAGCTTATCCTGAATGCTTACTGGACGGTTGATAACTGGGATATCAACCTGCGGCAGACCCGGTATGGTGAAACAACGGCGATGCTGGCGTATCAAGACTGGACCCCGAGCGGTGCCCAGTGTGTCAGCAACGGTGTTGCTAGTGCATTACGGTATTCCAATAAGTGCTTTGCTCAATTCAAAAATACGCCACGGTGGCTTACTGATCTTGAAGTTGGATACCGTGTTAATTCGCACTGGCATCTCACTGTGGGAGCGAATAATATTTTCAATATTCGCCCTCGTCGGGTTAACGACCTAAACAATAACTATGGAGCGAGAATCTATGATGCTAATTCCGCTCAAGTTCCAATGACTGGCGGATATTACTTCGGCCGAATTGACGCTCGCTTTTAAGGTTTGATGGGGAGGGGGGAAGTTAAAGCTACCCTCCATTCCTTGAAAGAACGAATAAAAATGCGGAATCCAATTCCGGACCATATGATCCGGAATTCGCCTAATGATCATATCGGTAAATACGTTTTTAAAGATAAGGGAGAGCCGAGGCAGCCAGAATTTCGTCTCAGAGCGTGTCCGTGCCTTTGGAGCGCTGAAGCATACCGAACAGATCACGCGGATCATCAGGATCGGCCACCATGTCGAGCTTTTCGTACAGACCGGTTGCTTCCAGCTTGTCGCGAACATAGCGCAGGGCGGAGAAGTCCTCGATTGCGAAACCTACGGAATCAAACAGCGTGATTTGGCTGTCACTGGCGCGGCCTTTGGCCTCACCGTTAATGACCTGCCACAGTTCCGTGACGGGATGGTCTTCCGGAAGCTGCTGGATTTCACCTTCAATGCGCGTCTGAGGCGGGTATTCCGCAAAAATCGTGGAACGCAGCAGAATATCGCGCTGAAGTTCTGTCTTGCCAGGACAGTCACCACCAACGGCGTTAATATGAATGCCAGCTCCGACCATATTGTCGGACAGGATCGTCGCGCACTGCTTGTCGGCAGTTACGGTCGTGATGATGTCGGCGCCTTCAACGGCCTCCTCACTGGTCTTGCAGATTGTAATGTCAAAGCCCTGTTCGCTCAGGTTACGGGCACATTTTTCCGAAGCTGCCCGGTCGAGATCATACAGACGCAGCGTCTGAATGCCGACTATTTCGCGGAAGGCCATAGCCTGGAATTCAGACTGTGCGCCGTTTCCGATGATGGCCATTGTCTTGGCGTTTGCCGGAGCCAGATATTTTGCGGCCATGGCGGACGTTGCGGCCGTGCGAAGCGCGGTCAGCAGCGTCATTTCGGACAGGAGCACCGGGTAGCCAGATCCGACATCCGCCAGCATGCCGAAGGCCGTTACTGTCTGAAGACCCTCCTTCATGTTCTTCGGATGGCCGTTGACGTACTTGAAGCCGTATAGGTTGCTGTCGCTCGTGGGCATCAGTTCAATGACGCCTTCGGCGGAGTGAGCGGCCACACGCGGGGTTTTGTCGAATTCAGGCCAGCGTTTGAAGTCAGCCTCCAGATATTCTCCAAGTTCCCGCAGAAAGGTCTCAATCCCGATTGTATGGACGAGCGCCATCATGTTCTGGACCGACACGAACGGCACAAAGGCGAGATGTGAAGGGGCGGGAGCAGAAAAAGGCATCTCAATAGGTCCTTGTTTTACGTTCGAGAACACGGCGGCCGAAGAGGCTGGCGGCCAGATCGGTCATGAGCAGGGCGGTTTTTGCGCGGACATCAAGGAAGGGGTTGAGTTCCGCCAGATCCAGCGACGTCACGAGGCCGCTGTCATGAAGAATTTCCATGATGAGGTGCGCTTCACGGAATGTTGCCCCGCCGCACACAGTCGTGCCGACCGCAGGGGCAATATCCGGATCAAGGAAATCAACATCAAGGCTCACATGCAGGCGCCCGTTGGCAGCCCGGACGCGGTCTAGAAAGCTGTTAAGCGGAGCGACAATTCCCTGCTCGTCGATCGCCCGCATATCGAAAACCGTAATCCCGATTTCCGCGACATGACGTTTTTCAGCCTGATCGACTGACCGGATACCCATCATGCACATGTTGTGGGGATCAACGAGGGCTGCAGGAGGCGGGAAGCCCTCGAAACCCGATTGACCCGTGAAGTAAGCGACAGGTGTGCCGTGCAGATTACCGCTGGTCGTCGTGTGGAGGGTATGCAGATCTGTATGTGCGTCCAGCCACAGGACGAACTGAGGCTGTTCTAGGTCCTTTGAGTGGCGGGCGACACCAGAGACTGTTCCGGCTGACATGGAATGATCGCCCCCCAGGAAGATAGGAAAGTCGCAGGATCTGGCCATTCCATAGGCCCGCTCGCTCACACTTTTGGTCCAGGCGATGATCGCATCCAGATTTCGCACGGCGGGGTTGGAATGGCTTACGTCTGGCATTTCTGTAGGCACGGCATCTCCCACATCTGTCACCGCCCATCCAAGACCCTGCAGGATATCTGGAAGGCCGGCAATGCGAAAGGCTGTCGGGCCCATAATGCATCCTCTTTCGGATGTTCCACTTTGTGTTGGAACACCCAGGATTTGGCACGTCTTCATCTCAACTCCTCTCCGACACACGATCTACGGGCCGCATGGTATGCTGTATTCTGTAGTATTAGCCTGACGGGGAAAATAGCTGGAGGGATTGAAGAACCTTTGATTAATTTCGCAGTATCCTGATTTTATGATCACCGATCAGGTCTTGATGGTTCTGGAATGATTTTGCTCTGCGTTTTGAGCATATCGGGGGCTATCATCTGCTGGATTGTTATGTGGCGGCGTTAATCTGCTCCAGGAAAAGGAAGCGCGCATGTTGTAGACAATATTGGCCAGCCCGATCCTCATGGTAGCGCGAGCAATGCCGACTGTTCAGATAAACAGTCTAGGGCCTGTTAGGCCTTAAATGGTGACGGGAACTGCATAGCTCTTTGTGATGAGCATGATGCAGTCTGTCTTTTCCGATGATGCGTGGTCGGTCTGGGAATCTCTGATCGAAACGGTCCGTCCGAAAGGCAAAACCCCGCCTCGTGATCTGCGACGGACCATATCGGCGATTTTCTGGCGCCATCAGAACGGGACGAAGTGGCGGGCCATACCTGCGGAACTCGACCCTGGAGGACTGCAGCCCAACTCTTCATCCGTTGGGCAAAAGCCGGCGTCTGGCAGGCTCTCTTTGAACAGGTGAAAGGATCAGGATCCGGCTCTGGGTATGGTCTTCCTTGATGCCACGAACATTCGGGCTCATCTCAAGGCTGCATCTGCATCGCCGCAACCACAGATCACCTCAAGACCTAACAGATCCTAGGCTTGAGATGAGGCTTTTTCTTGTGGACCTTTGACACAAAGCCTCGCTTTTCCATGAAAGATTCATTGGCTTTTGAGCGGTAAGCCGTATCCGCCCAAACATCGGATGCTGTATTACTGCGATCAACCAACCCTTCTTTCAATCTGGCACCGTCACGGGCGGGTGCATCTGTCGCTTTCCATTTTCCGACTAGCCGAAACTTCCGGTCGATGGAGATGCATTATTTGTAGCCAAAGAACGGAAGCGCGAGATCCGTTGAGAGGATCGTCCCGTCCTCCTGTCGCTTTCCCTTGGTGAACTTCAGTGTCCAGCTTGCATGACGATTCTTATGGGAAAGCTTTGAAAGCTTGCCCTGCCAGTCTTGATGGATCCGTCCTGCCCGAATATCCGCCATCTCCTCATTGGCGTTGCGCTGTTTGGGAGCTGCCACCAATGTCGCGTCCAGGATCTGGTCTGACATCGGCAGATAATTCGCATTCCGCAGGGTGGCCTCAAAGCGATCAAACAGTCTTTCAGTCGCGCCCATCTGTGTCAGACGTTCACGAAACAGCCAGACCGTTTTCGCTCATGCACCCGATTTGACAGATAGGCCCAGACCGAGAAAGCGCATGAAGGACAGACATTCATTGATCAGGTATTCCGTCCGTTCGTTGGACAGGTTGTTCAATGTCTGGATCACCAGGATCTTGAACATCAGCGCCGGATCAAATGGTAGTCGCCAACCGTTACGACCGTCTGAATAGGTCAAAGCCTTGTCTAGGTCAGGACGAAAGATCTCAAAATCCGCTTTATGAAGAACAGTCAGTCTCTAACAAGGTGCAGTTATACGCACTTGTAGATAGGGCAGGGAGACCGAATATCGGTCGACCTTTTTTGTTTACAGTCAGGGTGCTCTTGATCCCGCAATAAGGATGTCGACGAGGCGCTTTGCACTTGTTTCCCACCCGGGACCGGCTGAAAAATTCGACACGCCAGCCAACGCTCGGAGCAGGTCGAGCGGTTCGATTTCAGCGTTGAGATCTCCACTTGCAACAGCAGCTGCTACGAGTGTGTCAATCGCTCCTTGAAGCACAATTCCGGACTGAACATAGAGCGCGCTTGTTCCGCCAACCAGCCCGTTAAGTGCAGGTGCAATGACCTGCTTTGCGGCAATGTAATCCACGAACAGGCGCATCCATGCGCGAAGCGCTTCGACTGGCGGATGCTGTGTGGCTAGGACAGGTGCTGCGTCTGCGAGGCGGTCGAGTTCAATACGGTAAACAGCCTCAATGAGAGCATCGCGGTTGGGAAAGTGCCGATAAAGAGTGCCGATCCCGACGCCTGCACGTCGCGCAACCTCATCCAGGGGAATGTCGATTTCTCCCGCCGTGAACGCAGTTTTCGCCACGTTCAGCAAGTGCTCTCTGTTGCGCTGACCATCGCTGCGCGGTCTGCGTCGAAGTTTTTTATCCTCAGCCATTGGCTCCCTCTTGTTAAACGGAGGATGGCTCCGCATATGTAAAACGGAGCAATGCTCCATATATCATCTCTCGTGTGGTTTCACCACGCCCAGGAGTTTCACGAATGACGAAGATTTTTGGCGCAACATCAACAACCGATGATGTCCTCTCTGGTTTGTCCCTCAAGGGAAAACGCATTCTCGTAACAGGCGTTTCTGCGGGCCTGGGCATCGAAACTGCACGTGCTCTTGCTGCTCATGGTGCACATGTCGTGGGGGCAGTGCGCAATCTGGATAAGGCTGAAAATGCGACTGCTCAGGTTCGTGCAGACGCCGAATCTGGGGGAGGACAGTTTGAGCTGATTGCGCTGGATCTTGCAGACCTTGGCAGTGTCCGGGCGTGTGCAGACCAGTTGAACAGTATTGGTCTATCTTTTGATCTGGTCATTGCCAACGCTGGCGTCATGGCTACCCCGTTCGGGCATACGAAGAACGGGTTCGAGACACAGTTCGGAACCAATCATCTTGGTCACTTTGTGCTCATTAACCGGATAGCGGGGCTTATGAACAATGGCGCCCGACTGGTGAACTTGTCGTCCGCAGGTCATCGCTTTTCAGATGTCGATCTGGAAGATCCGAATTTTGACCACACTTCCTATGAGCCATTTGTTGCTTACGGGCGCTCCAAGACCGCAAATATCCTCTTTGCCGTTGCGTTCGACGCGCGTCATCGTGCTCGTGGCGTGCGGGCTACAGCCGTTCATCCCGGCGGTATCTTGACTGAACTCCCTCGTCATATGCCTGCAGGAGCAATCGAGGCTATGGTCACAGGCATCAATGAACAGGCGGCCAAAGAGGGAAAGCCACCATTCCAGTTCAAGACCATCCCGGAAGGCGCCGCTACATCAGTTTGGGCAGGGATTGTGGCGGATGCAGATGCTATAGGTGGTCGTTACTGTGAAGACTGCCACGTGAGCCCAATCGTCTCTGATGATCAACCGCTTGGTCTGGGGGATGAGGGCGTGCGGTCTTATGCGCTCGATCTGGCTCATGCCGAGGCTCTTTGGAAGAAGAGCGAAGAGATGGTTGGAGAGAGCTTTTCCTGAAATGTAAGCATGTCTCATGTCTTGAGATCATGCGTAGTTTTGACGTCCAGCACATGGACGTAGTGAATGTTTCTACGGCTAAGAGGCGATGGTCGTCTCTTGGTGCTTTTATGCGAGGAGGCTGATTGCCGTGCGTCTTGTTGTTTTCGGTTTGCCCCTCCTTGTCGTGATCCTGAACTGGCTCTGGCCGCTTCCGCTGCCTCTCGCTGCGAAAATGTTTGGAAGCGTTCTGGTGATCGTTGCCGCGCTTTATCATTACTGGTCCCGGCTCTCGTCGGGCTCCGTTTTCGCGCCGGAATTTCCTCGACCTTTCGTCGTCCTATTCAACTGGGGTTTTGGGGCAATCCTGTTTCTCACGCTGTTCCAGATCGCGCTTGATGTTGGTGCGCTGGTCTTCGCTCTCGCGGAATGGCAGCCAGTCCATATCTCCGCTGGTGCGCGAGAGGCTATTGGCGGGCTTGCGGGAGTTCTGGCTGCTGTGAGTGTTGCGAATGCTTTGCGCGTACCGCCAATCAAAGATGTGACGATCACCATTTGCGGTCTGCCCAGGGTGTTTGATGGATACAGGCTGCTCCAGTTGAGTGACATGCATATCAGTCGGCTGTTTCCGGCCAAATGGGCTGCGGCAATGGTCGAGCATGCCAATGCGGCAGACGCAGACATGATCGTTGTGACGGGAGATTTTATCGACGGATCTGTGGAAATGCGGCGTGCTGATGTCGCACCACTCGCCCGCTTGCAGGCGCGTGATGGTGTACTGGCAATTCCGGGAAATCATGAGTATTTTTTCAATTATTCCGATTGGATGCAGCATCTGTCGGGATTAGGCTTCTATATGCTGTTGAACGACCATGCAGTGGTTACCAAGGGGCAAGATCAGTTGGTAGTTGCCGGCGTGACAGACAGGTCAGCGCCCGGCCATGGGCAGCCTGGCCCAGATTTAGAGGAAGCCCTTAAGGGGAGCCCGGACGGAGCGCCGGTCATATTGCTCGATCATCAACCTGGGGATGCGCGTGTCTCAGCCGAATATGGCGTTGCCCTGCAGTTATCAGGTCACACGCACGGCGGAATGATTTTGGGGTTAGATCGTTTGGTGGCCCGCGGTAATAACGGGTACGTCTCCGGGGGCTACAGTGTGGGTAATATGGCGCTCTACGTCAGTAATGGGACCGGGTTGTGGCCAGGTTTTGCACTACGGCTTGGCAGACCATCCGAGATCACGTGTTTTCATTTGCGGACTGAAGAAAATTGAAATCTGCGCCTCTCATGGAGGCGTTAGACGAGCGAACTTTAGAAAATGATATCCGTCCCGTGGCGGATATCTGTGTGCCATGGAAGAGGCTACGCCGAAAATAAAAAAATCAACGCCTGAAAACCGGCGACATTTGAGAGTTGGTGGCTATAGGTTTTGTGAATGCTATTCGATCTTCCTGACCCAGATACTCTCTATGCCGCTCTGCTCGCCCGCGATGAATATTTCGACGGACAGGCATTCGTCTGTGTGTCGTCAACCGGGGTGTTTTGTCGCCTGACCTGTCCGGCCAGAAAACCGAAGCGCGAGCATTGTACGTTTTACCCGACTATTGGGGACTGTATTGAAGCGGGTTTTCGTCCATGCAAGCGTTGTCATCCTCTTCAGGCTGCAGCGCTTGCCGACCCTGCAATTTTGGCCCTTTTGCAGGCTTTGGATACACGTCCTGATGTGCGGTGGTCCGAAGACCGTATTATCAGGTTGGGTTACGACCCTTCTACAATCCGCCGGAGCTTCAAGCGACAGTTTGGAATGACGTTTCTGGAAATGGCGCGTCAGAGGCGTCTGAGAGAAGGGTTCGAAGCGTTAGCTGAGGGCGGCAAGGTCATTACGGCTCAACATGAGGTCAGCTTTGAGTCGGCAAGTGCGTTTCGGGCGGCTTTTTCTCGTCTGCTGGGATGTGCACCGGGAGAATTGCGCCCCAATAAGTTTTTACAGGCGACATGGATACCCACACCTTTGGGCGATATGATGGCTGTCAGCAGTCGCAGTCATCTGCATCTTTTAGAGTTCGTAGATCGAAAAGCGCTGCCCGCAGAGCTCAAGAAACTTAACAAGGCCTCGTCGGAGGGAATTGGTATCGGCCGTATGCCGCCATCAGAGCAGGCTGAAACGGAACTCGCTGCCTATTTTTCTGCGCGATCAGACAGTTTTCATACCCCTCTTGCTGTGAGCGGAAGCGCCTTTACACAAAAGGTGTGGGAGGCTTTGCGAACAATTCCTGCTGGTGAAACCAGAAGCTATTCTGACATTGCACGGCAGATCGGCCGTCCCTCCGCAGTGAGAGCTGTGGCGCGCGCCAATGGTGCCAACCAGATAGCGCTGATGATCCCATGCCACCGCGTTATTGGCGCGGACGGCTCCTTGACGGGATATGGTGGTGGACTTTGGCGGAAACACAGGCTTATTGAGATCGAACGCGAGCTTAAAAAATCGAAAATAGGATAACCGCTTTTCAGGGTTAATATTCTATAGTGTCATAGGTGCGCGGAGAGTATTTTTTAGCTAATTACTTCATATTAATTGTATTATTTTTATTGATTCTAAATATCTTGAGGTAATCTCTGAACGCGACTGCGGATCACCTGTTCTTCGTAGTCAAGTTCACGCTGAATGTCCCATTCCGTCTGATCATTGATGTCGCGTGCGTCCACCAGCGCATGAAGTGTTTGTCGCTGCAGCCGCAAGACAATCAGGCGCAATGCCAGTTCGATCCGTTCACGGCGCAGCGCTGTCGTCCGCGTCAACACTGGGGACTGGGTTGGGCCATCAATTTGGCTGAGGCGGTTTTCATAGGTCTGTAGCAGGCGTCCGAGAACCTCCAGCCTCATATCTTCGTTGCTATGATCACTGTCTGCCTGGTCAAGGGATTCACTTCGGTCTTTCTCTGTGCGGCTTTGTTCACGGTGCAAAAGCTGCAAAGTCGCCTGAAGCAGGCGCTGGCGGGCAAGACTTTCTTCCTGAGCGTGCTTGTCCGCCATATCGCGCGGCAGATATCGGATACACAGCGGAATAGCGATCGCTGCCATAACGAGGGAGAGAACAATTACCCCAGTTGCGACAGTAATTACAAAGCTGCGTTCAGGAAACGCTTCCGGGTCAATCCCGATGGCTGGGAGCGAAAGCACTGCTGCCAGCGTAACGGCTCCACGGACACCGGAGAAGGCGAGCAACACAACCTCGAGGATGTGTGGGAACGCGAAGGTGCGATGTGACATCCGGGCAGTTGCCCATCTGCGAATGATAGAAACCCAAATTCCGCAAAAGCGGATAATGAACATAATGGCATAAACACTCGCGACCAGTAACGAGAGTTGCCAGAAATGCGCGCTGTGCTCGTGAGCTAGTTCTACGCCAGCATCAAGTAGCCAGGGAAGTTGCAGCCCTAGAAGAAGGAAGATCAAGGCATTAAAAACATAACTGACAGTGTCCAGAACCGTGCTCGCCTGCAGTCGGGTCGAGGTTGCAGCTTCGTCTGATACTCCTGTCAGTTTGATAACCATGCATCCGGCGACAGCTGCCAGAATGCCTGAAGCATGCGCTGTCTCGGCTGCGAGATAGATCCCGAATGGCAGAAGCACGATCATCAAAACCTGCATAAGAGGATCGTCAAATCCGCGGCGAAGCAAGATGCGCTCAATGCGTACGGCAATCCATGCCAGCCCTGCTCCGATAGTTAATCCTCCGAACGAGACCAGCAGGAACGAACTGAAAGCATGACGGTACGAAAATTCTCCCGTCATTGCGGCAATCATTGCAAAATGAAAGCAGACAAGGCCCGACGCGTCATTGAACAGAGCCTCGCCGTTAAGGATATGGATCAGCCGCTCAGACACCCGGCGCCCTGCAATGAGGCTGGAGACGGCAACGGTATCTGTGGGAGAGAGGGCGGCAGCGAGTGTAAAGCATACCGCGAGACTAACGGCCGGGATCATCCAGTGAATTGCGTAGCCGCAAAGGACTGTCGAAATCACAACAAGGCCGAATGCCAGAAACAGAATTACGCTACGGAGTTCTGAGAACTCACGCAACGGCATACGAAAAGCGTCTGTGAAAAGGAGTGGGGGCAGGAAAACCAGCATGAACAGGCTTGGCTTCAGTCCGATATGCAATCCGAGAAGAGACGCAATACTACCGAGCAGGATCTGAACCAGAGGGGCAGGGACACGATTGGAAAGCGCCTTAACTGCCAGACTGCTTACAACGATCATGGCGAGGAGGACGAGAGTGGTTTCTGCTTCCGACATACATAGTCTTTCGGCCAATTTTCAGAAGCAGGCAAATGTTTCGTGATTTTGAAATTTCTGAGGATGTCGCATCATTATAATTATTGGCGTTCCAGGTATGTTGGGACCTTATCAGTGCATCATATATTTCCTCATCTTAAGCAATGGATTTTGTTATAAAAATTATCCTTCAAAGACGGGAAATTTCACTGGAATATGAATTTCCCGTCTTCTTTAAGTGCCTCGTGCAAGATCTCTCAAAATTTTTAAAAAGCTGTTGAGACCGTACCTGTAACTGTAAATCTGGGTTCCAGAATAAACTGTGCACCAGAACCCGTATTAGAAAGATTTCCGTTCATAAGGCGGACCTGGCTGGCATTTGTACCGACGCCAACGACCCCTGTGCGCAGGATTGCACCGGTAAGATTGGTAAAGTTCAGTCGGATTGTCGGTGACTTTGCATGCCAGAGGGGCTTGAAGTGGTAACCCAGTGAAAGCGTGTTTGTGAAATAACCCGGCATCCGCTGGTCCCCCGCAAGCGTTGTCGATTGCGGGCCAGTATAGTGAAGGGCACCGTTCGCAAATATACCTTTATAGGTGTACGTCAGGCCAAAGTTTGCCATGAAATGTGGAGCTAACGGGGCCTGCTTTCCTTTACTCGCAAAGGCCGTAAGACTTCCGTTAATATCTGAAGCAGCGATATTGGTATCAGTTGTGGCGTTGAGGTATTCCATAGAAAAATAAGGGCTGAGCCCGTGAATAGGCTGTGTTGATACCATCAAGTCCACGCCGCGAGCGGTTTGATTCCCGGCATTTACGACGCCAGTCTGGTTGTTCCCGACATAAGTGGAAAGGAGGCGATTTGTGATGTTGTAATTGAACAGATCAAGATCGACGATGAGGTATTTATCGTTGTAACGATAGCCGAGCTCCTCTCTGATTGAATACTGATTTTTAGGCAATGTTCCATCGATATTCGTGTTCGCTACCGCAGAGGATGCGGGCTGTCTGAAGTCACCTTCTGCATTCATGTAAAGTTGATGGTGCTCATTGAAGTGATAGCTGATTGACACATGCGGCAATGGGGCAGTCAGGTTCTGTCCAAGCTTTTGCTTGCTTGGATAAACGATATACCAAACATTCGACATGACATATTTGAAGCCAGCATTCACCAAAAGGTGGTCGTGGAAGTATTTTGCGGTATCCTGAAAAAATAACGAATGAATTTCAAAGCCTGCCGTGTTGCCTGGATAAACGCGGCTGCCGTTTCGATAGATCTGATAAGTAGAATTATTGGGACTTGGGTTAGCGCCTTCGGCAGTTGTCACGCTGCTTGGAAAGTGCTGGGTGTAATCCTGATTTTGGTACCAGTAGCCAAATTCAAAGTGATTGTGCTTATCGATATCGTATCCAAGAATGGCTGTTAGGCCGACGCTGAATGCGCCATCCTGCAAGAAAAAGCTGGTTACGGGAGTTCCGGTGGCAACTGGCACTCCGGATTTATAAGTATTGCCGCTCGTTGCGCCTGAAAAAGCGCCCGCGCTTCCGCTCCAGCCGCGTCCCCAGTTGTAGTAGGGGCGGAGATCAAAATGCAGGTGTCGTGTGAGGACAACATGCATTGGCGCGGTCAGGAAAAGCTGCATCCAGTGGTTGATGTTGTTTTTCCAGTAATCGTTACCAACCGCATCGAATTCAGCCTTCCGGCCGTAGCTATTTCCCGTCCGTTTGAAGTCATAAAACTGATTGGCGGTGCCATATCTGTCGACGACAAAGTCTTCGAGGTTCCACCCCATGAATGCGCGGGCATATGAGCCATTGGCCCAGTCTTTTCGCACGCCGACATCCACGTGAATCTTCTCGTTGCGTCCGCCGCCAAACCATGAGCGTGCGTGGGTATGGGCAAACGAGACAAACCCTCTGCTTCCCGTGTTGCCAACGTCTCCTGATTCAAGGCGAATGAACTGGCGTGCCAGATTGTTTGTGCCGTATGAAAAATCCATCGTTCCCCCAAATTTGTGTGAGGGATCATGAGTGGCCTGATTCAAAACGCCAGCGGCTGCTGATGTTACGGGAAGATCAATTGGAGACGAACCCGGCATCATGCTGACGCTGTCGACGTCTTCGGATTCAACGTTTTCTGCCATATACGCCGCGCTGGCTGCAGGGCCGCCATCAATCATGAGTGCCATATCAGCATCTGTCAGGCTTCGGCTTTGAATGCGTCCACCCTGCAAGCCAGACGTGTCGGTGACCGCAATGTTGACGCTTGGAAGATTTCGAACGAGTTCAAGGGCAGTACTTGTGGGGCTCCGCATATCAATAAACGATTTTGTAATGGTCTGTACTGCGTATGGGGCAGTTTCAACACGCATCATCCCGCCGCCTCGGCTTCGCTGTACGCTGGACACGTGAACAGTTTCATCTGCCGTGGAATTAATCTCCGTACGTGCATGTCGGGGTTTCGGATGTTCTGACACACTGGGAATGTCGTGACGACGTGAGCGGACCTCCCGTTGAGGAGTAGATTTTTCCGCCTCCTGTTCGGTCGCAGCGGCCTGTGCTTCCGAGAACGATGTGGCGTCAATGATTCCGGCTGGTAGGCTGGTTCCCAGGCAAGTCATGACGAGGAGGCGCCGATTTAACGAGCGAATTTTCGGAGCACGAGAACGCATCACATGGCTTCCTTTCATGTGGAACCAAGTTGTTTTTGTTTCTTATCATTATGGATTTCGACCGAGCGATAATGTGGGTTTGATCCATAACGGAAACGTAACCTAAATTTGTTTTTAAAATAAAACGGTATTTTTAAATTTGAAATTTCAAATTATGTTCTTGAATGTTGCAATTGGAAATAAATTAATAACAATTAGTAATTTATCTTATTGTGTAATTTTTATATTTAGTAATATTTACTTATATAGATAGATGTCGCCCCCTGTGTCTGACAGAGCCACGCCGCACCAGTGCGATCGGTGTTCTGATTTCCAGGGTAGGACGTGCTGGGTTACCCATGGTTGCCAGCAATTGGCGTACACCTTCGCGTCCCATGGTCTGTGCATTCTGTCGAATAGTCGTCAGGCGGGGTGTGACCATGTCAGCCGGAGCGATATCATCAAATCCAAGAATGGACAGATCACCAGGCACGGTAAGGCCTAGGTCAAGAAATCCTTCGATCAGGCCAATCGCAATATAGTCACTGCCAGCGAAGACTGCATCAGGCCTGGGGTGCATGGCAGATAACGCTACAGCCGCCTGACGACCATAATCACGGCTATAAAGGCCATTTAGGACAAGAGCAGGGTCAAATGAGAGGTTTGCTTCCTCTAGAGCTTGCCTGTAACCCGAAAGGCGTTCAGCCGCGCTCATCAAAGCAGATGGTCCGCTCACGTGAGCAATACATCGATGCCCTGCGCTGATAAGATGTCTGACGCCGTAGAGTGCGCCCTGCACGTTGTCACAGAAGACTTTGCTTGCATGGCTGCCGGGAATATCTTCATCCAGAATAACAATATTTCGGTAGCGATTAAGGTGATCTCGGAGTTGTCCATCATCCGGTCGGTTTGAAACGAAGAGCAGACCATCAACCATGTGAGTGTCGAGCCATCGAAGAAAATCAATCTCTCGCGACACGTCATTGCGGCCAATTCCCAGAATGAGGCCATAGTTGGCTGATGCGGCTTCGAGTTCAGCACCTTCGGCAAGTTCTGCGAAAAACTGATCTGAAATTTCAGGCACAATCAGCCCGATCGTCTCGCTTGTCCCGCGGCTCAGGCGTTGCGCAAAGTGGTTTCTACGAAAACCAAGGGTTTGAATGGCTGCCTCCAGTCGCGCCGCAGTTTCAGTAGGCAGCACGAGTTTGTTGTTCAGATAGCGAGAAACGGCGCCTTTCGAGAGGCCAGCTAAAGTGGCGACGTCACTGATCGTAGGGCCTTTACTCATCTGAAGCTCAATTTGTCAGGCATGGGGTTGGTACGATTCAGAGCTGCATCTCAAGGGAATGAGGATATGCAACTCCGGATCGGAATCGTTATGTTGCTTATTGACAATGATATGATCCGAAAGTTAGTCATTGTAAACCGGTTTACTGATTAAGTGAGGTCCCGTGTCATATATGACTTTCACCGCCCAAACCCTAGGCGTTCCAACCGACAGTAGTTCGGTTGTGGATGCCATTCGGATGGTGGTGAAAGATTTTCATGACCGTGGTACCAATGTTGTATCGGGGAAGGGAGGAAAGACTTTTTCTTTTTTCCCAACCTCTGTAACGGATAATATTCCTCCGCTTTCACCGGAGCTGGCGGATGCTATCTGTTTGCTTTCTCGCCTCCATATAGCGCACGCAGACGATGCGACGCTGGGTGTGGGGGAGGAAGATAGAGGCGCTATGATCACTGCAGATATTCTGCGGCAGTATAGTCTCCCGCGCACCCTTGCACGCTGGACGCCTTCAGGTGCTCCTGGGGAAGTTAAAGTCCGATTGAGTAACGAGTATCTCGCAGAAGGGTCCACGGATCTGCACCTAAACGGTGTCCGCTCCACGGACCGTATCATTCTGATCGACGACCTGATTAGTACTGGAGGAACACTGGTTTCGCTCATTCAGGCCATCACCACCACCGGGGCCGAGATCCTCGAAATTTTTACGATCGGCGAAAAGACTGAGAACAAAGGCCGGGATTTCATTGCGCAGCAGACAGGACTGAAGGTTAAAACGCTCTTGGCGACAGATCTGCATGATGATGGGCGGGGTGTTCGCTCGCGCGTCATGCACGTCAATCTTGGAATGCTTGACAAAGCCTGTTTTACTCAGGTCGCTCAGCATTTTCCTCCGGGCTTCTGTCGCATTGGAAGTGGTGCCGAAAGCCATCCAGGTGAACACTCATGACGCAAGTGAAGCCCTATCACGCTCGCTGGTTCTCCAGGTCGTCTATAGAGAAAGCGACGATATATTCCGAGAGCTACCCTGTTCCGCTAAGGGACGGTTCGGTGCTTCAGCTTCCCTTGCGAGCGCTTCCGGGTGGAGAAATGGCAATTGCGCTCCTCATGTCTAATCAGACAAGCTTTGCTGTCGAGTATGAGATCATCCGCCTACTGACAGATCTGGTTCATGACCTTGCCCCTGAAGCCATCGTAGGTGTGCCGACGATGGGACTGGCCTATGCGCGTCCTGTGGCGCAGAATATTGGCTTGGACGATTATGTGGCACTCGGGCATTCGTGCAAATTCTGGTATGATGAAGAACTCTCTGAGCCACTGGTTTCTTCAACCAGCCCACGTCACAACAAGCGGCTTTATCTTGACCCGGCGCTTATAGAGCGCGTGCAAGGGCAGCGTGTTGTTATTGTGGATGACGTCATTAACACGGGTCAGACCGCAGGGGCGGCCATCAGGCTTCTACGCAAGGCGGGTGCAGATATAGTTGGCGTTGTGGCGCCTTTGACCGAAGGGTGGGCCTGGTACAAGGCTTTGAGCGAAATCGAGCCGGATCTTCCAGCGCTGGTTCAGGCGATAGGGCATATCCCCATGTTTCGTCTGGTGGGGCAGGGTTGGTCTCCTATCGAAGGGACGTGTGCAAATGACCGTCCTTCTTCCCTGAACGGATGACACAGGATAAGGCAAGTTCTGTGAACAGGCGCCTCTGGCACAAGTGGGCCGCTGCTGTTTTCTCAGCATGCCTCTTGTTGGCATGCTTGCCCCACAAAGCGCGTGCTTCAGAAAGTCTGCATCATGTCCGCCTGGTTTATTTTTGGCCGGTACAGGGCTTTCTTCTGATTCCTATCGTCGTTGCTCAGAAGCAGGGTATTTATCGACGATATGGACTGGATGTATCCATTGTTTTGCCGCCAGATGCTCAGACTACGGCGCGTATGCTCGCAACAGAGCAGGCCGAAATCGGCATGGAAGCACGGACGGATGTAGTTTTTGCGGCAGAGGTTTCACTGCCGCTGGTCTCCATCGCTAATTACGATCAGCATAATAGCTGGTGCGTTGTCGGCAGACCGGGCGAGCCCATAGATCTCCGCACCCTTGAAGGTAAGAAAATAGGGATTTTTACAGACTCATGGACGGCTGTAATGATGCATCTGCTGTTCGAAAAAAGTGGTGTGAAAAATGCGGAGAATGTCCAGCAGATCATTACGCAGTTTGAAGATTTGCCATTACTGCTCTCCGGTCGTCTGGATCTTGCCACCAATGCGGCGTCCTTTGCGATCGCGGCGTCCATAGCGCAAGACGGACAAATGCCTAGTCTGGCATGTCCGAATGTCACTGGAGTGCCAGACATTCCCATCTGGTCCTTCACGGCAACGCCTCAGTGGCTGAAACTGCATGGTGCGGATGCCAAGGCTTGGCTGGCTGCGACGCGTGAAGGTCTTCTCTGGGCGATGGCTCACCCGACCGAGGCGGCAGCCCTCTTCAGCACAATTTATCCGGAAGTAGATAGTCCGCTCTACGATAAAGCTGGCTGGGCGGCGGCTGTCCCTTATTTTGGAAATGGTGACACTGCTTTGAGCCAGACATCACAGTCTTGGTCAGAGCTTGCGAGTGAAATGCATCGCATTGGTCTGATTTCAAAAGTTCGTCCGCTGGTCACTTATTACACCAACCATTTTCTGCCGAGGTAGATCATGACTGCATCACTTCCCTCAGATCTGAGTCACTACACCGCTGCACAGGACATTGCTCGTGCAGTGTTGACCGATATTACAGCCCATATCGTGCCTGGTGCATCTGAGGCGAGTGTGCACAAGGCATGCCATGACCTCATTCTTGCGCATGGAGCAACCGATTTTTGGGGCAATACGCCCGCTTTTGTATTGGCTGGGGAGCGGCTTCGGCTATCTGTTTTTGATAGCAGTTATGTTCCGTCTCCAAAGCTGTTTGGCGAAAACGAAACCATTACGATTGATGTGGGCCCTCGCATTGATGATTACTTCGGAGATAGCGCACGAACCTATTTCCTACGTAACGGGATTATCGTGTCCGCCGCTGACGCCGGTGAGGAAGAGGCGCAGGCCATGGATTTTGAAGCCTACCTTCATGGCGTCTTCATAAAGACTGTTCAGCCAGACATGACATTCGGAGATGTACATCAGAAGATGTCGGCATTGGTCTCCGAAAATGGCTATGAAAACCTCGATTTGCTCGATGCGTATGGTCACAGTATCGCGACTTCTACCGATGATTTCATTATTATGGAGAAGGGAAATGAACGCCTTCTCGGGAGTGTAAATTATTTCACATTTGAGCCTCATATCGCGAAGGTTGGTAGCTCTCTGGCTGTAAAATATGAGGAAATTTATTATTTCGATCATGGGTTAGTTAAAATGGTCTGACGGTCATACACGATCACCGTGCCTGGCTTGGGGCTGAGGCACGCCTTGGATGCGCCTTCAATAGAAAGACCTCATGATGCCCAATACATCCGACGCACTCTTTTCGCAGGCGCATACCGGTGCGAACGGGAATACTGCAGGTCGTGCCGTCAAGCTTTCCATTGATGGGGTGTCGCATGCATTCGGTGATAATCTCGTGCTGGACAATGTCAGCCTCGATATCGCACCGGGAGAGTTTGTCTGCGTTCTGGGGGCGTCTGGCTGCGGCAAAAGCACACTGTTTAATGCGGTGTCCGGCTTGTTGCCTATCACTACGGGCAGCATCAGGCTTGATGGAGAAGATATTGTCGGAAAGCCCGGTAATGTGGGTTATATGCTGCAGAAGGACCTGCTCCTTCCGTGGCTGACAGCGCTTGATAACATTGTTCTTGGGGCATCTCTGACCCGCGGTGCCACTCAGGATGACCGGCTTCGGGCTACGGCGCTTGCCACGCATTATGGTCTTGGTAGCTATCTGAACAATTACCCCGCAACCCTCTCAGGAGGGATGCGCCAGCGTATCGCACTCATGCGGACGATTACGGCTGGCCGGGATCTTATGTTGCTGGATGAGCCATTTGGCGCACTGGACAGTCAGACCCGACTGAGCATGCAGCAATGGTTGCTACAGGTCTGGGCTGAAACAGGACGTACAATCATGTTTGTCACTCACGATGTAGATGAGGCGATCTTTCTCGCGGATCGGATCGTCGTGCTGCTACCACGGCCGGGACGGATCGGTCGTATTCTCAACGTTGATCTGGAGCGCCCTCGAGATGTTTCATGCATGACGTCCAGCACTTTCATGTCGCTAAAAGCAGAAGCGCTTGATCTCCTTTATCGTTGACCCTTATCAGAAATGAATTTTGAAATGAGCCTGATCCGGTCGATTTTTATTCATCCCGTAGTCAAATCCATGGGTTTTTGGTCTGTGGCCATGCTCATGCTTTTGGGGTTGTGGCAGGCCGTCGTTTCCGTATTCCATGTGCCAGCTTTTATCATCCCGTCTCCAGTCGCAACAATAAGTGCCTTGTTCCAGAATGAGGTCATGATACGCGGATTGTTGTGGCAGACTTTCAAGGAAACGTTGGCAGGCTATCTTGTCGGCGCAGCAGTTGGTGTGCTCCTAGCTGTCGTGATGTCACAGTTGCCGGGGCTGGGGCGTCTGCTATATCCGGCACTTGTTACATCTCAAGCCATTCCGATTGTGGGTATCGCAGCGCCGCTCGTAATCATCTTCGGCTTCGGTATGACGCCAAAGCTCATTATTGTGGCCTGGATCGTCTTCTTTCCAGTCGTGGTTAATATGATGGACGGGCTGGCGCATATAGATCGTGACCAGATCAATCTCGCTCGTCTGCTTGGCGCGACGCCCCTTCGTACATTTCTCTACATCCGCCTACCAGCCTGTCTGGGACCACTTTTTTCCGGCCTTAAGATCGGCGCTTCTTACGCTGTAACGGGGGCTGTGATCGGGGAGTGGACGGCATCTTCCAAAATGGGACTGGGAACTTACTTGCTGGCGGCGAATGCCCAGATGAATTCTGTCGGGGTTTATGGTGCCATGCTTCTGATGACGTTGATTGGCATTGGCTCTTTCGCAATGCTGCTGCTGCTGGAATACGTCGCCATGCCATGGCGGCACAGAGCGACATCACCTTGGGGGCGTGCCCCACACATTTGAGGGTCAGGGTACTTTTTGTTGGGGCTACAGGACTTGCTGCTTAAAGGACTACCCAGTGCCCCGATAAAGGAGCATACCAAAACGCTAGGACAGTGCTTATAAAGCAGGCAGAGACCCAAGCCTGAACGAAAGACAAGATCCCTGACCGTACTGACATCTTATGGGTGGAGCGCTGAAACTGCGTTGGCCTTCCAGCCTTACTCCGGAAGTGAGCTGATCCCTGGGCGTGTCGTTGCACAGCAACGAGGCCTTCTTGGTGTCATTACTGAAAGTGGTCTGATTCAGGCTGATACTGCAGGGAAGCTTCTGCATACGTCGGATCCATTGGATCGGCCGGCCATTGGTGACTGGGTGGTGTGCCATCCGAGGTTTTACGAACGACGTGGCACTATTCAGGCTGTCCTGCCGCGCACGACCTGTTTTGTCCGTAAAGAAGTCGGAAAGCGGACGCAGTCGCAGGTTATTGCAGCCAATATTGATGTCGCATTCCTAGTTATGACAACTGGGGCAGATTTCAACCTGTCCCGTCTTGAACGGTATCTGGCGCTCACAAGAGAAAGTGGCGCAAAGCCTGTCATCGTCCTGACCAAGGCTGATCTGTGTGAGGATATTGAGCAAGTCTCTAATGCTGCCCAGACTTGCGCCCCTGAGGTTGATCTCAGGATCGTATCTTCTCTTGAGGGTACGGGGCTGAACGAGATTTCGGCATATCTCGACGGGCATCGCACTGGCGTCATGGTGGGAAGCTCTGGAGCGGGAAAATCTACCCTTCTCAACGCCCTAATGAAAACCGACCATGCTGCAACGGGGGCTGTCTCCGAGTATGACGGGCAGGGCAGGCATACGACGACCCATAGGGAGATGGTGAGCCTGCCTACGGGTGGCCTGCTGATCGACACGCCAGGAATGCGTGAACTCGGCATGGTGAATGCCGCGGAAGGTCTCGCCGCTGCATTCGGGGAATTCAATGCTGAAGTCGAAGAGATTGCTCAGCAATGCCGCTTCCGGGACTGTAAACATGAAGCCGAGCCCGGTTGTGCAGTCCGAAAGGCTCGTGAAGATGGGAAGCTTGATGAGCGGCGCTGGAATAACTGGCTCAAGATGAAGCATGAAATCCTGCTGCAGGAGCAGAAAAATCCAGCGGGACGAAGAGCGGAGCGGCGAGAGCAGTTGCGTCTTAATAGAGAAGCCCGGAGAGCGAAGCGTCACGATTGAGTTAAAGGTATATATTAAGAAAGCACTACGGTTTGCGTCGTTGGAAAAATTTACGCGGTATACGAGATACATTCGGTTTGAAGTCGTTGCAGGCTCGTATTCTTGATTAGGTAAATAAACTTTTAGCCTATTTCACATCTAAAATCTTCTTTACTTTGAAAAAGCGCACTTGAAGCAATCATAGAGAATAAGCTCTGCAGCCTCGGTCCGTGCTGCGCGTCTGTGCGTACGTCGCTCAGACGTTGTGTTGGCTCTGAGGTTGAGCATGCACCTAATTTGACATGGATCAATGTTCTGCATGAACGCGGAAGAAACTGAAGATAGTTCCGAAAATTTTACTTTGAAAAACGTCATATGACGATTAATTTACGATGAAGGTTCTGAGGCGGAGACTGATATCGTTAATCAATGGTTATTTGGTTTTTTTTATATCAACATACTTGATGATTCCTATTGATTAAAATTAACGCCCTACACTATGTTCGATTCGGGCGCTGAGCACGGATTAACAATTTATAATTCGTTAATAAATGCTTAACGCTTCTAGAGATGGAGGAATTAAGCATGGCTGGCGGAACAACGTATAATAGTAATCGACAGTACTCACTGGCTAATGGTGGGACAATTTCGGGATCTACATCGACAGACATCTTTGGAGATGTGACTGTTAATGAATCCTATTTTCTAATTAATAATACGCTTTCAGGTTCTACTGCAGCGCAGTACGGAGCTATTATAGCTGAGACGGGCGACACTGGGACAAATCTCGTTGCGACGTCCGCTGGTGCTCTTCTTGCTTCTGGCGGTACCATTACTGGCGCAACGGTTGGAAACTCTGCCGCGGTTCTTGCCTTTAACGGTGGAACCGTTACGAATTATAATGTAGCAGCAGGTGGCGCAGTTTTTGTTGGTGATCAGTCGCTCAACACATCTGCTTCTGCGATATTGACGTCCAAAGGACTTACAAATCTAAGTGGGCCTGGCTTTGTCTCGGCCGGTATCTTGCATAGCGGGGCGCAGGAAATCATCACGAGTGGTGGTACTGACCGGGGATCCCTGATTCAGGGGACGCAGTATGTTTCTGCTGGCGGTCTCACGATTAGCAACACGGTTAATAGTGGTGGCGTTCAGAACCTGTACAGCGGTGCAGTAACCAGCGGGACGATTGTCGCCTCTGGCGGTACGACTGTTGCCAGCGGTGGTGCAACGATCAGTGCGACAAACATTTCTGGTGGCGCGGTTCAGCTGAATGCCGCTGCTATTCTCCGCGGTGCCGTTGTAAGTGCCGGAGGTAAGCTTACTGTCTCAAGTGGCGCAACTGCGTCTAGTGTGACTGTATCGTCTGGCGGTACGGAGAGCGTTCTGTCTGGTGGTGTCATTTCTGGCGGTACAGTGCTTAGCGGTGGTAAGGAAACTGTTGCTTCGGGTGCAACATCCTACAACGTCACAGTCTCGTCCGGGGGCTCCCTCACAGTTGTTGCTGGCGCTGTCCTGTCGGGAACGCAGGTTGCCCAAGGTGCGGTTATCGATGTCGATACGCTGGCCTATGCTTCGGGCGGTACTGTTAAGCTGGACGGTAACACCCTTACGATTTCCGAAGGTGGTTCCACTTGGCAGACAACGTTTGGTGGCACCTTCAAGAGCACCGATTATTTTGTGCTTGGCCGTGACACCGATGGCAGCACGATTGCAACGTTCGTTTGCTTCTGCGCCGGGACGCTGATCCTTACAGAAGATGGCGAAAAGCGCGTCGAGGACCTTCAGATTGGTGACCGCGCCATCACATATGTGGCTGGTCGTGAAGTCATCGAACCTATCACTTGGGTTGGTCATCGCACGGCACAGGTTCGTACGGATCTGCCGGTTGACCAGGCTGGATATCCTGTCCGTATCCTCAAGGATGCCATCTCTCCTGGCGTGCCTCATCAGGACCTCGTGGTTACTCCCGAACATTGCCTGTATTTCGAAGGGCGCTTCGTCCCGGCACGTATGCTCGTTAACGGTCGTAGCGTTTTCTACGATCTGACAATGACGAACTACGAGTACTTCCACGTTGAGACGGAAAATCATTCCATTCTGTGGTCCAATGGCGCCCTCAGCGAGAGCTATCTGGACACTGGAAACCGTCGTGAATTCGGCCAGCAGGGTGGTGTTGTCCGTCTTGTCAGTGGTCCGGTCCGTGAATGGAGTGTTGATGCAGCTGCACCGCTGGCTGTAACGCGTGATCTGGTTGAACCCATCTACCGTGCACTTGAAGAACGCGCTGTAGAGATGTCCATTCCAGACCAGCGGAAGCCCGTCGTTCTAACCGAAGATGCCAACCTGCATCTTGTAACGCCTGCGGGTCATCGGATTAATGCGGCACGTCGTGCTGAAAACGGCGATTTCGTTTTCATGCTTCCTGCTGGCGTCGACGAAGTGCGTATTGTGTCCCGTGCGTCTCGTCCGGCTGATGTCTTCGGTCCGGTTGTTGATGATCGTCGTTATCTTGGTGTTCTGGTCGGAGGCATTAGCCTGTGGGCAGGCAACGGTCGAAAGAGCCTGACGGACCACGTTACGGAAGAAGAACTTTCTGGCTGGAACAATCTTGAAGAGGGTGGAGTTCGGTGGACGAATGGCAATGCTGTTCTGAAGCTTCCTGCCCGTCAGGATCTTTCGATTGCGGTTCTGTCGATTGAAGTGAAGAACGCAGGGCCATACTTGCTTGAAGATGAGGCTGACAACGTAGCTGTCATCGCATCCTGAAAAGCTGCTTAGAAAGTTGAACGAAATGGAAGTAACGTGCGTTTCAGGAACGCACGTTACTTCTTTCTTTTTATTTGCAGGATTTTCATAGAGTTTCGAGGAATAGGTTGACGCAAAATGTTTGAACGTCTGGCCCTGAAATATGCAGCCGGACAGCCGGCTTCAACCGCGATGAGCTGGTTTGAAGGGGAAGCAGGCTTTGATCAGCTTTCCCGCGATGTGAGCCGAGTTGCTTGCGCGCTTTTTCAACTCCGGGATCTTGTCCCGTCAGTTGTGGCCATTCGATGCGTACATCCATACAGACACTGGGTTTTCATTCTTGCCTTGGCCAGGCTCGGAATACCCTCGGCTTCGTTGCCGGGATATGTGGATGCGAACTTCCACCGCTCTGTGAAAATCCTGTCTCCGGACATTATATTGCTGGACGAACCTGTCGAAGGGCTCGAGCAACAGGTTCTGGTATTGAACGACGCCTGGTTTGAGCATGTCTGTCAGACAGGGGCGGAATGTGCTGAAACCATCACGGTGCAGCCTGACGACGCTGTTCGTTTCTCTGTGGCTGGTGGAACAAGCCAGGACGCACGTCGTATTGCCCTGACATCGCGATATGTAGAAACCGCAGTTTATCACCTGCTTTACCAGGATGTATTGTCTCACACTCACCGTCCGGAAAATCTGCGCGTCTTACCGACGCTGGGGGCAGAAACTTCCAGCGGCTTTCTTATCATTCTCTCCGCCCTCGTAGCCGGGACGCGTTTGCAAATGATGACGGGTTCCGAGTTAGGGCTCGTCTTCAGCCAGGATATTCCGACTGTTGCCGTCGTGTCTCCTCGGCATGTGGAGGGCATACTTTCTCAGCTTCCACCCGGCATGAGTCCCTTGGACAATCTGTTTCTGACGGTTGCGGGAGGGAAGTTACCAAAAGCGCTTTGTGCCTCCATCCGGCAAAAGCTCACCTCGAATGTTCAGGTTGTTTACGGCGCTGATGAATGTGGAGTGATTACCATTGTCTCGACGGACGTTCAGTCCAGCGATGATGAGGTTGGAAAGCCACTTCCCTGGGTTGGACTGGAGATCGTGGACGAAAATCATCAGCGTGTTTCTGCCGGTGAAGTGGGGCGCATTCGTGTCAGCGGAACCGGGGTTATCGAGGGATACGATCTGGACCCTGCTGGGACTGAAGCACAATTTCGGGACGGATGGTTCTACCCTGGTGATACCGGTTTTGTAGACGCGAATGGCACGTTGCACCTGCAAGGACGCGCGGACGATCTGATCAGTTTTGGTGGGGATAAGTTTGATCTGGAAAGGTTGGACGAACGCCTTCTGGCATGTGCCGGCGTCAAGGATGGCGCGATGTTTGTTGTAACCGATGATCAGGGACTTCCAACGCCATGGGTAGCTCTTGTGACAGAAGATGATTTCAACCTTGAACTGCTTTCGAAATGGATGAGGGCAGTTTTCCCCAATCTGCCAGATGCGACTGCCGTGTGGATTGATGCTCTTCCCCGTACAGAGAACAATCAGCCTGACAGAGTGGCTTTACAGAAGGCAGTCAAATCCTCCTGAGCAGTCATATTTCATATGCTCTGTTCCATACAGATTAGAAGACAAGAAGCGGGTTTTAAATGATCGATTACGGACATGAAGTGGCGGTCGTGGGGATCGGATGTCGCCTTCCGGGCGGAATAGAGACAACCGACGCTCTCTGGCGCTTTCTGTGTGAAAAAGGCGACGCCACATCCGATGTTCCGGCCGATCGGTGGGGTATCAAGCGTTTTTACGATCCTGAATACGAAACCCCAAACAAAACTTATATGCGACGTGGCTCATTCATTGATCAGAAGATCGATGAAATGGACCCGTTATTTTTCGGTATTTCGCCGCGTGAAGCCACCCTCATGGATCCTCAGCAGAGGCTTCTTTTGGAAGTCGTCTGGGAGGCGATGGAAAATGCCGGAATTCTTCCTGCCGCCCTGGCAGGGAGCCGTGCCGGTGTGTTTATTGGCACGTTTTCTCTGGACTGGCTCGTTGCTTGCGGTTCCCCTCTTAACCGGCCTTTGATCACGGATCATTTTGCCGCAACCGCAGCGTCAGCCACAATGCTTGCCGCGCGTATTTCGCACAATCTTGGTCTTCAGGGCCCATGCATGTCTATCGATACGGCATGCTCATCATCGTTGGTGGCCATCCATCAGGCCCGTACAAGCTTGCTGAATGGTGAGAGCGATGTCGTCGTCGCAGGTGGCGTCAACATGATGCTTGCCCCCCCGGCCTCAATAACAATGTCCAAAGGACATTTTCTGGCGGCTGATGGGCGCTGCAAAAGTTTTTCCGCTGATGCGGACGGTTATGGGCGCGGTGAGGGGGCTGGCATCGTCCTGCTCAAGCGACTTGCCGATGCAAAGCGGGATGGAGATGTTATTCACGGTGTGATCACGGGCACGGGCGTCAATCAGGACGGCCGTACACTGTCATTAACGATGCCCAGTGAAGAGGCTCAACGTGCGCTCATAGAGGAGGTAGCTCAAAAGGCGCATGTCGATCTCGCATCAATTGGATATGTAGAAGCACATGGTACCGGAACGCCGGTTGGTGATCCTATCGAGGCCCGTGCGTTAGGGACAGCAATCGGTCAGAAGCGTGCCTTAGATAACCCCCTTATTGTTGGGTCCATCAAAGCCAATCTCGGACATCTGGAAGCTGCGGCCGGTGTTACCGGGTTTATTAAGGCGCTCCTTTGCCTGAAACATGGCACTATTCCGCCGCAGGCGAACCTCACACAGGTTAATCCTGCAATCCCGTTCGCAGATCTTCACTTGAAGGTCGCTCAAGACACTATCACCCCGCTGAAGGCTGAGACTGGAACGGTCTATGCAGGCGTCAATTCGTTTGGATATGGCGGAACAAATGCGGTTGCGCTTCTCAGAGCACCGACGGTAGTGGAGCAGCCTCAGCACGGTCTGGAAGAAATCGTCCGGCTGCCGTCTGAACGTTTTCTGCTGCCGGTGAATGCGCTGGTGGACGCATCTTTGAAAGCACTCGCGCGCTCTTACGCCAGCCTCCTGGCATCTTCTGCGGCTCCGTCTGTAGCCAATGTCTGTTTTTCCGCAGCAACTTACAGGACGCGTCTCCCAATGCAGGCTGTCGTGTCCGGCCGGGATCGTGAAGAACTGATTGCAGGCTTGAAAGCGCTCTCTGAAGGGCAATCTTCACCAGCGGTCACGGTAGGGCGGCGTCGAAATGGTGAGATGCAGCACCCTGTCTTTGTGTTCTCAGGAATGGGCTCCCAATGGAAGGGAATGGGGCAGCATATTCTCAGGCATGCCCCTGAACCTGTTTCCAGCACTATTCAGCAGATCGATAGCCTGTTTTCTGTACTTGCAGGATGGTCCATTCTGGATGAAATCCTGAAGCCTGCGGAACAGTCCCGCATTGATGAGACGGTTGTTGCGCAGCCGGCCATCTTTATGGTTCAGGTTGTTCTTGCCGAGCTCTTCCGTTTTCATGGTGTGACACCCGTGGCGATCGTTGGCCATAGCGTGGGTGAGGTTGCCGCGAGTTATGTCTCTGGTGCCCTGTCTCTTGAAGACGCTGTAACCGTTATCTTTCATCGGAGCCAGCAACAGGCACGTCTGGCCGGGCGTGGTGCGATGCTCGCGATTGGGATGTCGGGCAGAGAAGCGGCAGAAAAACTACTTCCCGGCTATGAAGATCGGGTGTCGGTCGCCGCTCTTAATAGCGCGAAGTCTGCGACACTTGCGGGTGAAGAGGCGGCGCTTAAAGAGCTTGCTGCGCGATGTGATCAGGATGGCACGTTCAATCGCCTTCTCAGAGTTGAGGTCCCCTATCACAGCATCCTGATGGAAGAGATCCGCGATGATCTTCTGAACCCACTTGCCGCGCTCACTCCGAAAAACCCGAGCATTCCGCTCTATTCAACAGTAACGGGCACGCGCTGGGCTGATGATGCTCTTCATGATGCGGAATACTGGTACGGAAATGCACGGCAGCCCGTCCTGTTCCATGATGCTATTCAGAACTTGATGGGTGATGGGCACCGGGTTTTCCTTGAGATTGGTGCACACCCGGTGCTGGGTGGTTTGATAAGGGAAACAGCGCAGCAGATTGACGGGGACGTTGCCGTCATTGCCAGCCTGAGCCGCAAAGACGCGGAAGATACAGCCATAGCGCGCAGCATCGCCAAACTCTACATGGCTGCCGTGCCGTTGAATTGGTCTCTGCTGACCGGAGGGCACCGTACGGACCTTCCTCATTATGCCTGGTCTCGAAGCCGGTTCTGGTCTGAGACTGAGGTTTCGCGCAAGGATCGGCTGGACGGAACCGTTCATCCGGTTCTCGGTATTCCAGTCAGCGCATCCCGGCCGGGTTGGCTTGCGGACATTAATCGCAACTACATGCCGTGGTTGCCCGATCATAAAGTGGACGGGATCTGCCTGTTTCCTGCTGCAGGCTATATTGAAGGCGGTCTGGCTTTACATCGTCAGATCGAACGCTCTGATGCTGCAATTCTGGAAGATCTGGAAATCGGACAGGCTCTCCTTCTGGATAGCCTGACGCCGCCTGTTGTCGAGTGGGCATTTGATGAAGAAACGCGCGTCCTGACGGTATCATCGTCTCACGGCGACGATGGTGAAGAAGAGTGGATTCAGCACGCTAAGCTCCGGGTTTTGGCGAGTGTGCCATGGGCAGTAGACCCAGTGGCTCCGGAAAGCTTACAAGACAATCTCCAACACGAAATTCCGCCAGAAACGTTCTACGCGAGACTTGCAGAGCATGGCTTCTCGTACGGCCCGTCTTTTCAGGCGATTAAAGAGCTGAAGGCCGATGAAGGTATTGCCTTCGCGCGTCTGGAGTTGGCAGACGCTGAGAGCATCGCAGAGTATTTTCTTCATCCGGCACTGCTTGATGGTGCTTTCCAGGCATTGATCGGTGCCGGATACAGCGCTGCGGAAGAAAGAGTTTTTGTTCCGACAGGCACGCGGCAGATCGTCTATCGTGGAGGACACCATAAAGTCCTTCTGGCTCATGCTGCTCTGACACGTCGTTCCGAAACCGGCATTGAGGGCGATATCCGGCTCTTTACAGAAGCGGGTGAACCTGTTGCCGAAATCCTCGGCTTCAAGGCGCGGGCTATTCGAAAGCTGGTCGCTGCAGGTGTGGGGACGGAAATTGTCCGTCGTCTCTATCGCCCGGCGTGGGTTCAGACGGAGTTGCTTCCGCATTTTGCAGAGCCTCTAACAGCACTGGTTCTGGGGCGTGATGGACCTCTGCTGGAGCAGTTCAGTCAGGTTTCTGCTGGCCAGGGGATCATGGTTGATACCCTGAAGATCGATGATGTGGATCAGGCGGCCCTGGAAGAAGCGCTGGCTCAAACGAATGATGCAATCCTTTATCTGTGCTCACCTATCGAAGACGCAACCGGAAAACAGGGCATTGCAGAGATCTTGCGTCTCATCAGGGCGATCAGGGTTTCGGAAGACGGTGAAGCTGCGCCGAAATGCCTGATCGTCACGCGCGGGGCGGTTTCTGCGGAAGCGATTCAAAGTGATGATCTGGATACAGGGCAGGCCGCTATCCGGGGTTTTGCACGAGGGGTTGCGTCAGAGCGGCCGGATCTTGCGCTTCGCATCGTCGATATCGGTCGAATGGTTGACGAAGCCACGTTACAGCAGCTCTGTGCGGAAATTGTTCAGCAGGATGCGGAGGACGATATCGTTCTGCGCCCTGGTCTGCGGGCTGTCGGGCGTCTGACCCCGTCGGAAACGAAGCCAGAACCTGTGCCGACGCTTTATCATCCCAACGAAACAGCGGATGGACGGCTCGTCGGGGTCCGGCTTGTGAGTGCATCGAATGGTTCGCTGGACCGGTTGCATCATGAGCGGTTTGTCGCAGATCCTCTGCAACCAGGTCAGGTTCTGTTCCGAACGCTTGCCGCAGCTCTGAATTTCAAGGATATCCTGAAAGCGACCGGCCTTATTCCGCAAAGCGTTGTGGATGACACGTTCCATGGTGAAAGTCTTGGCATGGAAGCCTCCGCTGAGGTGATTGCTGTTGGTGAGGGCGTAACCGGTTTTGCGCCGGGTGAACGATATCTTGTCTCCTGGCCAGGGTGTTTTGCGTCTCATTTTACTGCCGATGCTGAAAGCATTTTTGCCCTTCCCATCGAGGGGCTTGGTTCGGCACTTGAAGCTGCTACGCTGCCTGTGGCTTTCATCACGGCGTATTATGGTTTGTGCCGTCTGGCTCATCTCGAAAAGGGTGAAACAGTCCTGATCCATTCGGGGACTGGTGGCGTTGGTCTGGCGGCGATCCAGTTGGCGAAACGGGTGGGAGCCCGGATTTTTGCGACTGCGGGCAGCCCGGAAAAACGGCAGTATCTTAAAGAACTCGGATGTGAGGGAGTTTGGGATTCTCGTTCTCTGGAATTCGCGGAAGGGATACGAGACGTCACGCATGGGCGAGGTGTTGATGTCGTTCTGAACTCCTTGCCCGGAGAGGGGCAGACGCACAGCTTGTCCATCGTGGCTCCCTATGGCCGATTTGTAGAAATCGGAAAAAAGGACATCATCGAAAAACGCGGATTGCCCCTCGCTCCGTTCAATGAAAACCTGTCTTTTTTCTCACTCGACCTTGATCGGATGATGTTGGAGCGGCCCGCGCTCATGCGGTCCCTCCTGTTAGATGTGGCCGTACTATCCAAAAGTGGAGACGTGCAGCCCTTGCCGCTGGAGAGCTTTCCTGCGCGCGATGCCGCCGGAGCGTTCCGCCTGCTGGCGTCTGCCAAGCACATGGGCAAGGTTGTTATTGATTACTCCGATCTGGACGACCTCAAAGCCTCGCCTTTACCACGGCCACAGCCGCAGGTGTCGGATGGCAAAACATATCTTATTACAGGCGGCCTGAGTGGCTTTGGCTGGGCAACCGCTGAATGGCTGATTGAACAGGGCGCTCGCAGCTTGGTTCTGCTTGGTCGCAGGACACCGGAAGAAACTGGAGTTAGCGAGCAACTGGCGAGACAGCGTGCTGCAGGCGTGCACATTCATACCATCCAGGTTGATGTCTCGCACGAAGAAGCTATGCAGGATGTCTTCGAGGAAATTGCCTTCACGAGCAATCTTTCACCAATTCGTGGCATTTTTCATTGTGCTGGGATTTTGGACGACGCGCTTGTCCAAAATCTGGACGAAGAACGGATTGGTCGGGTTCTTGAGGCCAAAGCCCAGAGCGCAATCATCCTTGACCGTTTGGTTCAAGGCATGGACCTGGATTATTTCGTGCTGTTCTCGTCTGTTACTACATTGCTTGGGAACGTCGGGCAGAGCGCTTATATCGCCGCCAATACCGTCTTGGGGGCGATAGCGGCCAATCGCTGGAAGCGTGGAGAGGCAACGCTCGCAGTTGATTGGGGGGCGATTGCAGATGTGGGTATGCTGAGCCGCAATGACACTGCGGTTCGGGCTTTGGAGGCGGCCGGGCTTAAGGGAATGACGGCTCACGACGCATTAGAGCATTTACCGGAAATGCTTGTGCTAGAGTTGCCTGAAGTTGCCTGCGTTGAGATTGACTGGAAAAAATGGGCGCAGGTTGTGCCCGGGGCAAACGCGCTGGCCCGCTTTTCACTTGTTCGCCTGGCGGATGCCAGTAATGGAGCGACCAGTGAACGGCTCGCTACGCTCTCGGCACTGCCGGAAGATGAGCGTCTTCCTTATGTTGTAGAGCAGGTGAAGGTTCTGATTGCCCAGACCTTGCATTTAGAGCCGACAAGCATTGATGACCGTGCACGCTTGTCCGAGCTTGGGATCGACTCTTTGGCCGGTGTTGAACTTCAAACGGCTCTGCGGGTAGAGTTTGGTGTCGAAGTCTCCATCCTTGTTCTCGCACGTGATGAAAGTATCCGGAAAATGTCCCAGTTTCTTTTGAACAGGGTCAAGATCGGCCAGACGGCACAACTGCCATGACGCAGTCCTTCGCCACAGTTCTTGCTGCTGATGGGCAGGAAATTCTGGATTGGCAACGGAGTACGATCGTTGATGCGCTGTTCTTTCATGCTGCCAGAACGCCGGACCTTAAAGTCTACACTTTGCTCGGGGACGGCGAAAACGAAACGGATACTGTAACGGCGTCTGAGCTGGCTGCGCAGGCTACGGCGTTGGCTGTGTGGCTGAAGCGAATGCTTGCGCCCGGTGCTCGGGTGCTTTTGCTGTATGAAAGCAGCCTGGATTACATTCGTGGACTTCTCGGGTGTCTGTGCGCTGGGCTGGTACCGGTTTCAGGCGTGTATCCCAAAGCATTTGGTGCACGGGATCGGTTCATCGCGTTAAGGGATGACGTTGAGGCTGCGGCTGTCATCGGCAATCGCAGCATTCTCACTGAATTTCAGAAAGTTTGCCCCGACAAGGCCGATGGTTCGCGGTTTCTATGGATCCCGACAGACAAGATCCGTCCGTCTGCAAAGCACGAGAGTGTGGCACATCCTTTACCAACGGATGTCGCGCTTATTCAGTACACGTCAGGCTCCACACGGACACCACGGGGTGTTCTGCTCACGCATCGCAATATCGCGCATAATTTGTTCCGCCAAGCAGAGGCTTTTGGGTATCGGCAGGGCGATTGCGGCGTTAACTGGCTTCCTCTCTCTCATGACATGGGACTGATCGGGGGCGCCCTCATGACACTGGCAACTGGAGGGCGTTGTATTCTGTTGCCGCCAGAAGCTGTTGCTGAAAAACCGATACGGTGGTTGCGGGCTATTAGTCGTTACAGGGCGACGCTCTCCGGCGGCCCGAATTTCGCATACGGAATGTGCGTGCGGTCTATCACCCTCGAAGAGGTTGCGTCTCTGGATCTGTCCTGCTGGGAAGTGGCATTCAACGGGGCAGAATATATTCGCGCAGAGACGATGCAGTCATTTACAGAACGTTTTGCGTCATCCGGGTTTGAAGAACGTGCGTTTTTTGCATGTTATGGCCTTGCAGAAGCAACCTTGCTGGTCACGGCCAGTGAGCGTGGGCAAGGCGTGTCGTTTCGTGAGTTTTCTCGTGACGGTCTTGCGCATGGTCATGCACTCCCGCCGCGCGATATCCTCGACAGGCGCCTTTTAGCAGGCTGCGGCCAGCCACCATCTGATATTATCGTACGCATTGCCGATGGGGATACTGAAACAGCGCTTCCAGATGGAGACGTCGGAGAAATTCGTATTCATAGTCCCGGCGTCGCAACCGGGTATGTGAACCGACCTGTAGAAAACAGTCGGGTTTTCGAAGGACATGTTTCGGGCGAAGAGGGGACTTTTCTGAGAACAGGAGACCGGGGTTTTCTGCTGGATGGAACGCTGTATGTCACTGGCCGTCAGGATAATCGGATCAAACTCGGCGACAGTGTTCTTGATCCTGAAGATATTATCGCTTGTCTGGGAGCGTTCGAGGCCGATATTCGGCTATTCTCAACGGCAGTCTTTGATGAGATCATTGAAGACAAAACGTCGCTTGTTCTTGTCACAGAACTGCCATCGGGATCGGATGGTGATCTGACGCAACTGGGTAAAGCTATCGGCGAGACGATCTGCACACATTTTCCGACGCAGCGTTGCCGTGTCGTTTTCCTGCGTGCCAGTGCGATCCTGAAAACGCCAAGCGGAAAAATCAGAGTGGCGGAAACCAAGAAGGAGCTTCTTCAGGGCAATATTCCGATCCTTGGCGAATATACTCATAGTCCAGCAGGATCTGGCCAGGTGCGCATTCTGAAAATTGCAGAGGGGAAAATGTGAGCATGAGCAGCCCCTCAATGCCTCCAGTTCAACCCGCTTCTATTGTGCCGACGCAGGAAGGGCCGGGAGGTATTCGCTTCGATTTTAACGATGGATGCCGCGTTCTTCTGCCTGCCGGCAATTGGCATGTTGTCCTGAGAGATCTGGATACGCACACGGTTTTATTTTCTGAGGACGTGTCTCAGGGGATCGTACAAAGCATAAAAAGATATTACCTGCGCTTTCAGATCGAGATTACAAAAGACGGCGAACCCTTCTTTACGTATGAAATGGACCTGAAGGATCAACCCGTTCTCGTCCGAATGCGGGAAGGCGGCATCGGTGATCATCTCGCTTGGTTCGGGCAGGTGGCAGAGTTTGCCCGCAAACACGAATGTCAGCTGACATGTATGGTGCGCCCGGACATCGCCACTCTGCTCATCCCGGTGTACCCTCATATTCGGCTTGTATCGAATGAAGAAGAGGCAGGAAAAGACTATTACGCCTCTTATAAAGTTCTGATTTTTTATAATGACGTTGCCCGCAACCATAGTCCGGTAGATTATCGCGAAGCAGGCCTGGAAAATAATGCGGCCCTTATTCTGGGCCTTTCGAGGACATCACGCCCACCCGATATTGACGTCATGGAGGGAGGGAGGCCTCTTGCGGAACGATATGTCTGCATTGCGACCCAGGCGACATCTCAGAATAAATACTGGAACAATCCGTTTGGTTGGCTGGAGACGATCCGTTTCCTGAAAAAGCATGGCTATAGAGTCATCTGTATCGACAGGAGCAGGGTCAACGGCGTCGGAACCATCTGGAATAATATCCCGTATGGGGCGGAAGATTTCACAGGTGCGCTGCCTCTTGCTGAACGTGCGAGATGGTTGCGACATGCGGAGTTTTTTATTGGGCTTTCTAGCGGTCTAAGCTGGCTTGCTTGGGCAGTCGGTACGCCTATTGTACTGATCAGTGGTTTCACACGGCCTGATAATGAGTTTGAAACACCCTACCGCGTGATTAACTGGAATGCCTGTAACGGTTGTTCCAATGATATCCGCTGTCAGCTTGATCCTGCCGACTATCTTTGGTGTCCGCGGCAGAGCGGCACTGACAAACAGTTCGAATGTACCCGACTGATTTCTTCGCAGCAGGTAATCGACACAATCATGAAAATTCCCGATTTTGAGGGAGTGTCAGAATGACGACTGCAAAAGCGAATGACATCTTCCAGTCGATCATGCTTGCTGGACATTCCAGTAAGCCTGTTGCGACGCCGCCTGCCATAGATCCGTCTAATGAGACTGACAGTGTCTCGAAATTAGATGCGGCTGCCGTTTCTGCGTCATCAACCGAGACCGCGACATTTCCGAGCCCTTCAAGCCTAGCAACGCAGGAAGGATCTGCGGGTATTCGTTATGATTTTAACCAAGGGGTCCGTGTCACGGTTCCCAAAGGGATATGGCGCGTTCGGCTTACTGACCTTGATACGGACACGGTTATTTTTGACGGTGAGGGGAGTGATGCGACCTTTCAAAGCCGGAAAAAGCATTATTTGAACGCAAGGATCGAAGTCTTTCAGGCAGGCCTGCTCGTTTTCTCTCACGACTATGACGCTCAGGGTAAAAAGATAGCCATTCTTATGGCTGGCAATACGATCGGCGATACGGCTGGTTGGGTGCCATATGCTGTGCGTTTTGCACGAGACCATGCATGCGAACTCACAGTGATGGTATCGGCGCAGATGAAAGAACTGCTTTCCGCGTCATACCCAGATATCAGATTTGTTGAAAAGCAGGAGTTTAGCGCGTTAAAAGACGAGTTTTACGCCACATATTACATCGGTTTGTTCTTCGGGGATGAAGACAACACATGGCAGCCTGCTGACTTCCGGATTGTTGGATTGCACAGGACAGCAGGCTATATTCTCGGGGTTTCTCCCGAGGAAGAGCCTCTGCATCTGGATATTCCTGACGAAAGACCGATTGCAGAACCCTATGTTGTCATCGCCAGTCAGGCTAGTGCCCAGTGCAAATACTGGAATAACCCGACGGGTTGGTATGATGTGGTGGAGTTTCTCAAGAGATCAGGGTATCGCGTTATCTGCATCGACCGAGAAATAAAATATGGCCAAGGCCTTCATTGGAACCAGATCCCGCATAACGCGGAAGATGAGACTGGCGCCCGACCCCTCCGCGAACGTCTTCAGTGGTTGAAGCACGCAGAGTTTTTTGTGGGCCTGTCGAGCGGTCTCTCCTGGCTCGCTTGGGCGGCGGACACGCCCGTTGTCATGATTTCCGGATTTACACATCCGATAAACGAATTTCAGACACCGTACCGGGTTTTTAATACCAATACCTGCAACAGTTGCTGGCACGATATTCGGCATCCGTTCATCCATAGTGACTTTCTTTTCTGTCCCCGGCATGCGGGCACCAGTCGCCAGTTTGAATGTACGCGGAATATCACATCTGGTCAGGTCATTCGGACTATCAAGGCAGTGATGCTTGAACACCCGCTAGAGCGCGCGCATCGTCCTTCAGAATGAATTATAAAACGTTCTTCCCGAGCAAGGAGCCGCTCGGGTAGTCCTTTTTAACCTATCCCCTGAAGCTGTCCCGCTTGCGCTCTCCCTGAACCGCGTTACTGTTCCGGTTCTTACGTATCCGGAAGAACCGGGAAGCAGGAGGCCAGAGTGCTTTATCCCTTGATCAAAGAGCGCAGCAGTCGGCGTCAGTTTCTGATCGGCGGTGCAGCGTTATCCTGTAGCGCTCTGGTGGGATGTGCCTCTTCCAGTGAGGGGAGGTTCTCCAAAGTTGACGCCCTGGCGCGACAGGCCGTGAAAGACAAAGAGACTCCCGGCGTTGTTCTTGCTGTTGGTCATAATGGCGAGGTTGCACATCGTTATGTGTATGGAAGCCGGGCTCTAGTGCCTACTCGTGAGCCCATGACCTGGGACACGCGGTTCGATATGGCGTCACTGACCAAGCCAACAATGACGGCTCTGGCTGTCATGCAGTTGGTAGAGCACGGAAAAATCAATATTGACGATCCGGTCGTGCGTTATCTTCCAGAATTCGCAGCCAACAAAAAATCGGCTGTCACCCTGCGGCTTCTGCTGACCCATTATTCGGGCCTCCCACCGGATGTCCCGTTGGATAGTCCATGGAGCGGAAAAGCAGAGGCTGTCCGTCTTGCCATGACATCGCCGCTTGCCAATCCGCCGGGGGCAAAGTTTGTCTATAGCGACATCAATTACATTACGCTGGGCCTGATCGTGGAAAAGGTTACAGGTCAGCCCCTGAACCAGTATGTCGCTGACAATATTCTAACGCCTTTGGGAATGTCGCACTCCGGTTACCTGCCGGACGCTGCCTTACAGCCTGATATTGCGCCTACGCAGTATGATGACCAACATCACATGTTGCGTGGTGTCGTGCATGATCCGACTGCCCGCCGTATGGGGGGCGTTGCAGGGCATGCGGGGCTTTTCTCCAATGCGCAGGACATGTGCCTGTATGCACAGGCGTTACTGGATCGTCTCGCTGGTCGTCCCAGCACGTTTCCGCTTCAAAGACGTACATTGGAATTGATGATAACCCCACAACAGCCCGCTGGGAAAATTGACCTGCGAGGACTGGGATGGGATATCGCCACGCACTATTCCTCCCCAAGAGGGGATCTGTTTTCGGCGAGATCATTCGGCCATACCGGCTTTACGGGGACGTCGCTCTGGATTGACCCTGAGAATGACAGTTATGTGCTCATTCTGACCAATCGGGTTCATCCGTCCGAGGGGCACAGTGTCGTGAAACTCCGTCATGATATTGCCACGGACGCTGCTCGTGCGCTGGGCGTAGCAGCACACGCCTGATCATGTTCTGAATGGCGGACCTGTCAAAGCTCAAAAGTTGACAGGTCCGCCATTTGGTATCGCTTAATCGTCAAGACGGAATGGTGTTAGCCATGCGTCTTGTTGATGAAGTTGACAACATTATCATGGAGTTCGGTGAGGGCTGGTGCATGGGCATAGACCATGTGACCGGATTCATACTGATGAATTTCGATGTTTGAGGCCAGCTTGTGAGGGATCGGGAGATGCTGCATCTCGTAGATACCTTCGAAGAAGGGCGTCCCCAGATCGTAGTATCCCTGATTGAGCATAATCTTCAGGCTCGGGTTCTGCTTCATGGCACTTGCAAGGTCCGGCAGGACGTTTGGCGTGCCCTTGGCTGGCCGACCGGCGCCTGGCTGTTTATGCACAAAGGCCCATTTGCCGATTGAATGAGCGCTGACCTTGTATTCTTCGTAACCGTCATTGAAAGCCGGGTTTGTTCCGTAATGCAGCGTATTGCGCGCATAATCGTTGAAGGCGGACACATACGCTGACTGCATCGCGGCAAACTGGGGGTCATAGTCAGGGGTCTGCGCCAGTGGATCAATGGCTGGCCCGGAGAAGCGACTGTCCAGACGGCCTGTGTCCATTCCGTCATCGCCGAGCAGGGTTTTGGCAAATTCGCCACCACTGACGCGGAGGTCAGCTTTTTTCAGGTAGTCGACGGGAAGGCCCGTATATTGGTGCAGCTTCTGGGCTGTTTGTTCCAGCTTTTCGTCTGAAATGGCGGTGCCGTCCTGAAGGGCGCTGGTATAGTCCGTAAGCGCAAAATGTTCGACTTCGCTGAGGAACGTTTTCAGGTCTTTGGGCTGCGTTGGCAACTTATGATGATACCAGGCCGTGGCAGCGAAGCTAGGCAGGGCAAGAACATAGGGCTGATCAACACTGGGGTTTGATTTCACGTTGTCGATCGAATTGTCGTAATCCAGAATCTGCGACAACAGCATAACGCCATTCAGATCGATGCCTTTTTCAGAGGCCAACTGGTTGGCGACGATTGCTGAGCGCGTCGTGCCGTAGCTTTCTCCGAACAGGTATTTGGGAGAGTTATACCGTCCGAAACGGGTCAGAAACTGAGCAATGAAGTCCGTGAAGGCTGCGGCGTCCGGATCTGTACCATAGAACGCTTTTTCTTTGTCTTTGCCAACAAGGCGCCCAAAGCCAGTGCCTGGCGCATCAATAAAGACAAGATCCGTGGCATCCAACGGGCTGTCATTGTTATCAATCAGTTTGTACGGGGCAGCTGCGGTGTGGCTGTCATCTGCGGTGACGATACGATGTGGGCCAAAAGCGCCCATATGCATCCAGACACTCGAAGAACCGGGACCACCATTATAAACAAACGTAATCGGGCGGTTCTCTGGATGCGCGCCCTTCTTGAAATAGGCCACATAGAAAATGGAAGCGACGGCGTCCGGGTTTTTCTTTTCAGCTTTTGAATCGCTGGGGCCGGTATCGGAATCATCCCACCCTTGGGCATGGACAATCAGCGTGCCGGTGACGGCCTGATAAGGAATGTGCTGACCACGAATGGTTACAGCCCCGTCTGATACAACCTTCTGGGGTGTTGTCAGAAACTGCGATGCCGTTTCAGCCTGTTTGACGTTGTCAGAGACGGGGGCCTCCGCGTGAGCTGTGAGACAGGTGGCTGCCAGCAGGCTGACAGCAAGAAAAGAACGGGTCAGGATGCCTGAACGCATGGGTAACTCCTTACAGATTGAAATTATTTTGTAAGGAATACGGAACCGTTACAAGTTCAGGATCTGGTGAGGGAAATGCGGCACCTCTGAACTGTCACGTTCTGTCTCACGAAACAGGGGCATACCGCACTCTTTTTGTTGAAAATAATATTTTCGCAATCTTCGGAACGATCGTTTTCCGGTCGCTGAATGATGATCCAGACGGATGTCCAGATCATCGTTCAGCCTTGTTTCAGGCCGCGGGGGTCAAACGCTGGATGCGCATGGCTTCCTTGCGATGAGCCCCAAGAATATCCCCCAGATTTTTCAGCACAGGCTGCCCGTTCTCAACCAGAATTTTACCGTTGACGATGGTGGTTCCGGCAGTCGCCGGGGCGCAGCGAAGCCACGCCTCCACGGGGTCCGTCAAAGCCCCGGCAAGGGAAATGTCCGACATCTGCCAGATAACCAGATCCGCACATGCACCGGGGCGTAGATGCCCGATCTCATCATCCCAGCCCAGGCAGGCAGCTCCACCGCGTGTGGCCATATCCAGAGCGTCTCGGGCCGTCATGGAATGTGGGCCATTGCGGAAGCGACCCAGAAGGAGCGCCATGCGGGTCTCCAGCCAGAGCGATGCATGGTCTGTCGATGCTGAACCGTCACAACCAAGCCCCACACGCATCCCACGACGCCGCATATCCATGGCATCCGCAGAGCCGCCTCCAATCATCATGTTGGAGCAGGGACACTGCGCCGTGCAGACGCCAGCATGCGCCAGACGGTCGATTTCGTCAGAGGAAGGGTAAATGTAATGTGCCACCCAGGAGCGAGGGCTGGCCCAGCCTACACGTTCGAAATATTCTGTTGGTGTGCAGCCATAGACCTCCGCACAATAGCGGTCCTCATCGTGATCTTCTGCCAGATGGGTGTGTAACCTAAGGTCATATCTGTCTGCCATGGCAGCAGATTCTGTCATGATCCGTTCGGAGACACTGAACAGAGAACAGGGCGCCAGAGCCACCCGACCCATCGCGCCTGGAGAGGCATCATGATAGGTTTTTACCAGCCTTTCGCTGTCTGCCAGAATGGTCTCTTCGTCCTGCACGACAGATGCGGGGGGAAGTCCTCCATCCTCTACGGATCGCGTCATGGAGCCGCGAGTGGCATGGAAACGAAAGCCTATATCCCTGGCCGCACGAAATTGGGCGTCGATCAGAAAGGGCTTGGGATGGACATACATGTGATCCATGGATGTCGTGCAGCCCCCCATCAGCAGCTCAATCATCGCAACCGCTGTTGAAAGGTAAACAGACTCTTCGTCCAGTCCGGCCCAGAGCGGATACAATCCCTGAAGCCACTCGAACAACGTCCCATTGGTTACGGGGGCATAGGAGCGTGTGAGATTCTGATACATGTGATGGTGGGCATTGATCAGACCCGGAGTTACCAGCTTTCCATTAGCTGATATGATTTTTTCTGCTTGTGGAGCAGCTTCTCCGGAGTGACCTGTGGAATGAACGCGCCCGTCTTTAATGGCGATCCATCCATTTGGGATTTCCCAATTCCGATCAATGTACAGAGAAGCATTTGTGATGAGGAGGTTGACCGTCATTGCGGCATCCTTTCCCAATAACCATCAGCAAGCCATGATCGCTCATGGCTTTCGCAGAAGGCCCTGTTCCGGAGATGCGAAGTCCGGATCGTCATCAAACTTGTTTTGAGCGGGCGAGGAAGGTTTATCGTAGCATCAGGTTCGTCCTGCTGTCACGAGCCATGTGCCGCCCAGAATTCTGCCTGCAATGCGGCAGCTTCCTGTTCCAGCAGGGGACCCACGACGTCCACTGGCTGCTGGCCAGCAGCAAAGACGGTCCTGCAAGGGAGATCCAGCGTGGGATTTTCCGCGTGATTGCCGGTCATGTCTTTCAGGTCCTTTTCGGACTGGCCGTAAACCACGCGTCCGATCCCGGACCAGTAGATCGCACCTGAGCACATCGCGCAGGGTTCTGCAGAACTGTAGAGCGTGCACTGGCGCAGGCGTTCTGCCCCATAAGCTTTGCTGGCCCGGCTGGCGAGGAGACGCTCGGCATGGGCTGTCATGTCGCATCCTTCTGCGCTGTAGCCATTACCCTGCTCCATCAGAACAGTGCCTGTCTCGTCCACAAGAATAGACCCGAACGGATGATCCCCGCCGTCACGTGCTTTTCTGGCAACATCGAACGCCATACGGAGAAAACGCAGGTCGTCTGTTTCTGTAATCATGCAATCAGTTCCTTATTCCTTGACCAGACGGCCATTGATCCAGACACGATCAATCGTCTCAGGCGAAGCATGACAGACAATTTTCTGGGCACAGCTGGCCGCACTGTCTTGCGACGATAATCGCAGACTGCCTGACGTGCAGCGAAGCTCCAGCGCATCGAACGCCTGTCCGGGCAGGAGTTGTCCACTTGGCACCCCGAGAGCCTCCGCGCCGCCTCGTGTCGCAAGCCAGAACGCTTCCTGAAAATCTATCCTGTGGTTAGGCAGGCCGCGTTTTGTCGGTGGAATTTCCGGGTTTGTCCCGCTTTCCAGCATCCTGGACGCCAGAACGGCCTGCCGTGCATTTTCAAAGATGGACGGAGAATACCCCCCGGAAAGGTCTGTTCCCAGCCCACAGTGAACGTGCTCATCGAGAACGTCGCGAACGGGCAGGGCCGCGCCTGCAAAAAAGACGTTGGAAATCGGGCAGTGGGCAAGTCCGGCGTTGCGCTCTTTGACCAGTGTCCGGTCATTCTGGTTCAGAAATCCTGCGTGCGCCAGAATGGTATGGTCTCGCAGGAGACCAAAAGTATCCAGTGCAGACGTGTCTGTCTGACCTGTTCTCTCCAGAACATGATGATGCTCCCAGTCGCTTTCTGACGCATGGGTCTGCACTCTGACATTCATCTCTGCAGCTAATGCGCCAAGACCATTCAACAGTGCGTCGGAGCAGGCAGGAATGAAGCGAGGCGTAATAACGGGCTGGACCAGGCCGGCCTCGTTGCCTGGCAAGGTCCGGACGGCGTGAATGAAGCGCCGGGTTGCATCGAGGGCCTCCTGAGCGCTGGCCTGACGGTAATCTGGTGGACACAGGTCCGGATGATCCATAGCCACCAGTCCAACGAACCCGCGTTGCCCGTATTTGAGGCAGGTGCGGGCAAGAACAAGACTGGCGTCTTCGTGGATCGTGGCAAAATAGAGCGCGGTGGTTGTGCCATTTCGCAGAAGGGTTGGAACCAGGTCCTCATAAACCGTTGCTGCGAAGGCTGCGTCCGAGTAGCGGGCCTCTAAAGGGAAGGTATATGTGCCAAGCCACTCTTCCAGTGGACGATCCAGAGCCGTGCCAGCTTGAGGCCATTGAGGCGCATGAATGTGTAGATCTGTCAGCCCGGGAACGAGGAGAGTGTCGGCTGGCAGGCGAACAAGAGTTTCACTGCTTTGCAGGTCTTGATAGGCCTGTGTCCCGCAGGTTGCGCGACGCTGAATGATCCCGTCGTCGCCAACCAGCAGAGCCACATTTTCCAAAACGGTTTCCTGCGGCGTTCGGGATGCCAGCGCCCGGCCGGTGACGACAAATGCACTCACGACAGAGCACCATACGTCACGCCTTTTCCTTTAAGCCAGCGCCGGTAAGCCACGGACGAACGATCTGCCATGGTCGGAATTTCATATTTTCCGTCCAGTGGCATCAGGCGAGGGCGCTGGTTTTCAAGAATGATCCTGTCCTGAAGAAAAATGAATTGCTGGAATTCAACCAATCCGCCCAGTGAGGAACTGTCGTCGATCAGGAACATCACTGGGTGCGCCCGGGAACGGGTTGCTGTCATCGGTTGAACAAACAGAGCGATAACGTCCTGTCTTTCGGGAGAGGCCGGGCAGGTTTTATAAAGAAGCGTGGAGAACGGGGCAGCAACTCGATAGGTATAGTCAGTTAAAATCCCGCCGGACGCAGAGAGTGCCGCCTGAGGCTGGAAGAATGTACAGTCGGTTGCCCAGATTTCTGCACCGTCTTCTCGTGTTTCGATTTGATATCGCCGAACTTCGGTTTCAGGCTCTGCCCCGAGGATATTGGTATGAACAAAGGGGAAGTGGGCCATATCGAGGAAGTTTTCGACGACCCGCAAGCCTGACGAATGTACGGCAATAGACCCACAACATACCAGCCGGCGGTCTGGCTCAGCGGCCTCAGGAATGGCGGGGATATCCCGGACGGGCTCTCCAAGAGACGTCCAGAGATAACCGTAGCGTTCCTGCACGGGGAGGGGGCGATTGCCGCAGAGCGCCTGAAACGCATTGTTTTCGTCGCGGGAGATCTCAATCAGCCGGTCGAGTAGCATGGTCTGGAAAGTCACACTTGTCAGATCCCCGACCATAGCCACAGGATACCAGTGTGATAACGTCTCTGGATCGGGGCTGGTCATGGCACGGGCAACCTGCTGCTGGTGACGGATGGGAAGAGTTAATCATGCTCCCCGGCATTGATGGAATACAGAATATTGATAAACCGGAAAATTCTTATTGTGAAATGAGATAAGAAAGGCATGATCCAGTGGTTCGGGAGATTCGTTTCGAAGGGCGCTTTGATCCCGAGCTGTTCCGGGATTTTGCCATTGCCCGGGCGCGCCTACTGGCCGTGGAGATTACAGACATGTCTGTTTCAGATCATTGTTTTTCAGTTCGGCTGGTGGGTGAAGAAGCACTTCTCGGAATGTTCGAGATGGCGTGTCTCCTCGGACCAGCGGGCTGTATTGTGACAGGCACGGAGAGCCTCGGATGACGGGGTGGTTTCCAGTTGCTCTCACTATGGATGTTCCCGCTGGAACAGCAGCTCCGGCACGCTTGTCTGGCAAAGAAATTGCTCTCTGGCGTGGCACAGATGGTGAGATCCATGCCTGGGAAGATCGTTGCCCACATCGAGGAATGCGGCTGAGTTTCGGTTTCGTGAGGAACGGAAATCTGGCTTGTCTCTACCACGGCTGGCAGTTTGGAGCAGATTCGACGTGTCGCCACATTCCAGCTCATCCTGAACTCCGTGTGCCGGGCACCATTCACGCGACAGCTTATCAGGTGCAGGAGCGATGCGGAGTGATTTGGGTGAGCCTTGATGAGACGCCATCACTTTCGCCCCTGCCGGAAGGCGAGGCGTCAGGCGTTCGGAGCTTGCTGGTTCAGGTGCCTTTGCAAACTGCGCGGACGTCTCTCAATATGGAGGCTTCGAACTGGAAGCAGCACGATAACTGTCTTTTTGCTGTGCATGAACCAGTAGTTGGCCTGACCATGTTGCATGTTGCGTCATGGACTGTCGCCGGGCAGCGGGAGGCTGCGCGACAAGCTGTGCAGTTACGGGACCGTTTGGAAGCCATCAAGGAGACCGTTTCAGCATGAGGTTACGAGACTGGGCACTTGATGACAGATGCTATGCCGTTCGGCTGGGAGCGTCCCTGATGGGAGTGAAGCTGCCTACGGTCACGGATGAGAGCGCCTTGGAAAGTGGCCCAGCCCTTGAACTCGTCGACGATGTTCTTCATGGCCCGTTAGAGATCCTGGTGCGGCTCGTAACGCTTCCAGACGTCCAGCAGGAATGGAATTCCGGAACGGACGAGATGACGTGGGCAGCGAACGCCCTAGATCGCTTTTCCATTATGCGCAGGACGGTCATGCTGGCGTCTCTTCCTGTTGAAAACCCCGCACAGATCGCGATGCCATTGATGGGCGAGATTGAAGATCGGCTTGCAGAGAACCGCTTGGACGGTCGATGCTGGGTGTCAGGGGATCATCCAGGAGTTGCCGACATCATGCTGTTTCCAGTTGTTGCCTTGAGCCAGGACCTTGAAGTTCCTTTGGATCTTTATCCGGCGGTTCGGAACTTCATGAGGCAATTCAAGGCGCTGCCTGGGTTCATAACGATGCCGGGAGTGCCGGAATGTCACTGAAAAATCCTCTGATGATCCCGCGGCGTTCGGTACTGGCTGCTTTGGGCAGCTCGCTTGTGATGCCGTCGGCTCTGAAGGCAGCGTCACGTCGTTTTGCGCCCATTCGGGAAGAGGATCTTCTGATTGGCTTTGGGCACACCAGCCCCATCACTGACGGCGGATGGAGCCACGCTCACGATCTGGCGGTTCAAGCCGTCAAACGTGCCTATCCAGCCGTCAAAACCCTCTTTGTCGAGAGCGTGCCTTACTCCGCAGATGCAACCCGCATCTTCCGCCAGTTCGTGGCGGAAGGAGCGCAGATGGTAATTTCCACGTCCAATTATGGAGACTTCATTCGCGACGTCGCCGATCGTGCTCCGGACGTTGCGTTCATGGAGTGTGATGGCCATGCTGTCAGCAATAATCTTGGCTGGTATTATATCACGCACTGGTATGCCAGCTACGTTATTGGTATCGCCGCAGCCCGTCTGAGCAAAACCGGCAAGCTTGGCTACGTGGCCTCTTTCCCGGTTCCTTCCGTCTATGCCAGTGCGAATGCCGTGCTTTTGGGCGCGCGCTCGGTTAATCCGCAGGCGACGATGCGTGTTATCTCCATCAATTCGTGGTTTGACCCGCAGGCTGCAACGGAAGCGGGGGCTGCTCTGGTAGACAGTGGCTGTGACTTCCTGTGCGGGATTATGGACGATCCGGGCTATCTGCGTGTCGCGGAGAAACGCGGCGTCTGGGCAGCGATGTGGAACACCGACATGCGTGAGTTCGGGCCCAATGCATATGTCAGCTCTGTCGTGCTGGATTTTGCTGACTACTATATTCAGCAGGTTGGTGCGCGGATCCGGGGAGAGTGGGCGCCGGAGGGACGTTTTCTCACATTGGCCAAAGGCGTCGATCGGGATCGCTGGGGGCAGAACGTTCCTGAGGCTGTACAGAAAGAAGCCGACGCTGCGCGGGACCGGATGCTGGCTGGATGGTCGCCTTTTCAGGGGCCAATTTATGACTCTGAGGGAACGCTGCGGGTTCCAGCAGGCCATGTCATGACTGACATGGAGATGTATAACTGGTCGTGGCAGGTTCAGGGAGTGTCTGGTCTTGGCTGATGTCACGCATGCGTCCAACGCGCCTCCCGCTCATCTTGCAGCAGGAACACCGCCCATTCTGGAGCTGGTGAATATTGCGAAGTACTTTCCAGGCGTGATAGCGAACGAAAATGTTTCCCTGAATGTGTTCCCCGGCGAAATTCACGCCCTGTTAGGGGAAAATGGTGCAGGGAAGTCCACATTGATGAACGTGGTGACGGGCCTATACCAGCCCGATGCCGGGGAAATCATCATTGATGGATATGGGACCACGTTTCCGGCCCCTGACGCAGCCATCGCTGCCGGGATTGGCATGGTGCACCAGCACTTTCGTCTGGTTCCCCGTTTTACCGTCGCTGAAAACCTCCATCTGGGCTGGTCTGAAACACCTCGGCGCCTTGCGGGAAAAGACATTGAAGAGCGTGCTTTCGCGCTTTCCAAGAAGTTTGGCCTTCCCATTACACCGTCGGCTGTTGTGTCCTCTTTGTCTGCGGGCGAGCAGCAGCGTGTTGAAATCCTTCGTGTTCTGTCTCGGGGCGCGCGGCTTCTTATCCTTGATGAGCCAACGGCTGTTCTCAGCCCCGTTGAAGTCGGCGAACTGTTTTCCGCTCTTCGTCGGTTTCGCTCCGAGGGAGGGGCAGTCGTGATCATCAGCCACAAGCTTGATGAGATTATGGCGCTTGCGGACCGGGTTTCCGTTCTGCGGCAGGGGCGATTAGTGGGCACGCATCAGACGTCCGATGTGACGCCTGACAGTCTTGTAACGGAGATGATCGGACGCCCTGTTACGCTTGCAACCTCTTATCCACGGCAGTCTCCTGCTCCGGCAGGCGGTGGGTCTGAACCTCTGTCTCTGAAACAGGTGACAGTGCGGGATGCCGCAGGCGTGGTCCGTCTGGATGATGTCAGTCTTTCGCTTCGTCCGGGAGAAGTCCTGGGGATTGCAGGGGTGACGGGGAATGGCCAGCCCGAACTGGCAGAAGTCCTGACCGGATTGAAGGCGGCTGAGAGCGGAACGGTCTATTTGAATGGCAAGGCTGCCAATCGTGCAGACCCGGCGATGTTTGCGCATGCGGGCGTGGGTCACGTACCGGAAGACCGGCTGAAACGTGCCCTGATGCCGGGGCTGAGCGTTGCGGAAAACATGGCACTTCGGGAGTATGACCGTCCGCCGATTGGCGGCCGGTTCAGCTTCTCCATGGCGCAGGCCCGCAAGTTTGCCCAGATGCTCGCAGACAGGGCAGGGGTGAAGCTTCCGGGAACACAGGTGCAAATTCGCGGGTTATCCGGCGGCAATCAGCAGAGGCTGGTTCTGGAACGTGAAATCCGGATTGCCAGTCATGTTCTGGTGGCCAGTTATCCCAGCCGTGGTCTGGACATCGGGGCTATCTCAGCCATGAGGGATATGCTCGCCCGTGCGCGCGACGCAGGTGTTGCCGTGGTTCTGATGTCAGAAGATCTGGATGAAATCTTTGCCCTGAGTGATCGTATTGCTGTTCTGTATGCAGGGCGCCTCATGGGGGTCATGGATCGTGCAGACGCAGATCGGGAAAGCATAGGCGCGCTCATGAGTGGCCGTAATCTGTCGGAGGCAGCATGAGCGCCGTATCCCCTCGCACGCGTCTTACGGTTGTTCCGTCTCATCGTATTGCCGTTGGGCGCGGGCTCTCCATCCTTGCGGCTCTGGGCATTGTAGCAATCACGCTCGCCGCGATGGGACGATCTCCGATCGAACTCGCCGGGCTCGTCGTTCGATCGACCGTCGGGTCGCGCTTTGGCATTGAGGACCTCGCACTCTTCATGACGCCTCTGATGCTTACAGGGGCGGCAGTTTGGGTCGGGATCCGTGTCAATCTCTGGAATATCGGGGCGGAAGGGCAGCTTTATGCAGGTGCGACGGCAGCGACGGCTGTTGGTTTGTTCACGCATTGGCCCGCGATTGTCGCACTTCCGGCGATGGTTGTAGCTGGCGCTCTGGCGGGAGCCGCATGGATTTTTATTCCCGCTGCGGCCCGGGCTTGGCTTGGCGTCAGTGAAATTGTTACCTCTCTTCTTCTGAACTTCGTGGCCTCCCTGCTTGTCTATTATCTGGCAACCGGACCGTGGGCTGATCGCGTGACTGGTGCTCTAGCCTCGACTGAACGCCTGCATGTGGCACTTCCGGAACTCTGGGGAGCGGTTCATCTGGGGTTCCTGCTCGCATTGGGGATTGTTGTTGGCTTGGGAGTAGGGCTCGCGAAAAGCCGGTTTGGTTATGAAACGGCTGTGTGCGGCTCTAATCCGCAGGCTGCGCACTATGCTGGGATTAAGGTCTCTCCCCGTATTCTGGCTGTGTTGCTGTTGTCAGGCGCTTTAGCCGGGCTGGCAGGTGTGTTTGAAGTCGCGGGAACCGTTCACCGGCTTCAGGGTGGCCTTGCCAATAATTATGGATATCTGGGCATCGTCGTGGCGCTTCTGGCTCGTGGGTCGTGCTTTGCCCTTATTCCAGCAGCGCTTCTGATGGCACTGATTCTGGATACGGGGATTGTTCTCCAGACAACCCAGATCAGTTCTTCCGCCGTTCTTGCCATTACAGGTCTGCTGGTCCTTGCGATTGCGGCCGGAGACGAAATGGCAGCCTATGTCCGTGTGAACAGGAGCTGATCATGGCACTTCTCAGCGACCTTCTCGGTCATGCCGTTCTGTCAGGCGGTGTTCTGGCGCTTGGTGCCCTCGGCGAGGTGATTGCCGAACGTGCAGGTGTTCTGAATCTCGGGGTGGAGGGGCTGATGTCCCTCGGGGCCGTCGTTGCAGTCATGACTGTGAACGCGACGCCTCATCCATGGCTGGGCCTGCTTGCAGCAGGACTGGTTGGTGGGCTGGGAGCAAGTGTGCTTGCGCTCTCCAGCGTTGTACTTCGTGCCAATCAGGTTCTGTGTGGCGTGGCGATCACCTTTCTGGGGCTGGGTCTTAGTTCTGTAATCGGGCGGTCCGTTGCCGGTGTTCCGGTCTCTGCTGTGTTCGAACCAGTCTCCATTCCGGTTCTGTCTGCCATTCCTGTTATCGGACCTGCCTTCTTTAGCCAGAATATTCTCGTTTACCTGATCTATCTCGTCTTTCCTGTCATGGCGCATTTCTGGCTGTTTCGGACGCGTTCGGGTTTGGATCTGCGGGCCGTGGGCGAAAATCCGGCAGCGGCAGACGCGGTTGGGGTGCCTGTCATGAAGTACAGGGCTCTGGCCGTGATTGTTGGTGGTGTTCTGGCAGGCGTGGCAGGCGCTGATCTGACGCTCGCCGTCGTGCCTGTCTGGTCAGACGGGATGATCGCCGGCCGGGGTTGGATTGCCGTGGCGCTGGTGATCTTTGCTGGATACCGCCCAATTGTTGCCGTTTTGTCCGGCCTACTGTTCGGGCTTGTAACGGCAGTAGGGTTTATGGGGCAGGCCAGAGGCTGGCCTGTTGCCCCCGCCATCCTGAATACGCTGCCATATCTCGGGACGGTTGCCTGCATTATTGTGCCGATGCTGGCCTTTGCAAAACTGCGCTCTGCCATGGCGGCTCCCGCGGCGCTCGGGACGCCCTATTATCGAAGTGGAAGATAAGCGAACCGGGTGTGGAGTGGGGCGCCAGCAAGCGTCCCAAACACTTTGGTTTGCACCTTTTCCCCATAATCGCGTACTCTGTCTCTTCATTTAGGCATAGAGGGGAGGCTGATGACAAACATTACGGCACTTATTGCAGACGCCGCAGTTTTTGTTTTTCTTCCATGGGTTGCGTGGAGGATACTGAAGAAAACAATACCGATTGTGGTTCTGCCAATACTTGTCGGTATATTGATTTCTGTCTGGCATATTCCTGTAAAATCACTTGGTATTCCATCGGTTTATGGAAGCGATATTGGCTGGGTTGCCGTTCTGGTTCTGGCGTTTACTGCCGGCCTTGAAATGTGGCAGTCCCCTGGAAGCGTGGCGGACGATCATGCCCTGCCAGCGCCGACGTTAGGGCGTTTGCTAACGGGGGCGGCCGTTGCGCTGGGTGGTCCGCTTTTGGTGGGATCCATACTCGCCTATGAATTTTTTCTGCCACTTCCCGGATGGCATCCGCCACATGCACAGCCTTGGGTCGCCGCAGCGTCTATTGGCCTGTGCATTGCCGTCAGTGCTTTGCCGGTTCTGATTGGCGTGGTGCGTGAGCTTAATCCGTCTCAACGTCCGTTGGGTCAGCTGGCGCTTAAGCTGGCCGTTGTCGACGATGCTGCTCTCTGGATTGGTCTGGCAATGCTTCAGGTTGCCGAGCGTGGGACGGCTGCCCTCCATGGATGGACGGGCCTCGAAGTCCTCGCGATTGCGCTGCTGGTGGGACTGGCATTTGCCGGAAACTGGGCTTCCCGCCATTTCAGGAACCCGCCTTCCGCTGTTATCTGGATTGCGGTGCCGATTTACCTTGCTGCCGGTTCGTGGGCCAGCATGCAACTCGGTCTGCACGAACTGATTGGCGCTTACTTTGCTGGCGCGATCATGCCGCCGTCGTGGGTTCGGCGGTTGCCCGTTGAGAAGGTGGGAACGTTCTCACTCATCTGGCTCGCCCCGATGTTCTTTGGTCATAGTGGCCTGAATATCGATGGTGATGCTCTGACATGGCCATCCGTAATCGCCTCGCTGTCACTCGTTGCAATCTCGATCGTGACGAAGATTTTGGCGGTCTATATTTACCCGCCTGCATCCGGCCTGAGCAGGCGTCAGGCGTTGAGCGTCGGTGTTCTGTTGCAGTGCAAGGGGCTTATGGAAATTGTTGCTGCAACGATTTTCCACGCCCAAGGCATGATTTCAGAGTTTGCCTTCGCATCTCTGATGGTGCTTGCCGTTATTTCTACGGTTCTGACCGGCCCCATGTTCAAGCTGGTCGCGCCCCGATCTTCTACTGCGTTCTAGGGGCCTGAGATGGAGAAGGGAATTAACCCCTCTCCATCATATTTCAGATAGATTAGTGATGCGTTGAGAGCCAGGTATGGATCTGTTCCTGAGTGGCTTTAATAGCGTCCTGACGGGCATTGATCGTATTGACCGCTTTCGCTGTCGCGATTTTTGCACCTGTTGTCTTCGTGGACCACGGATCGTTCTGGAGTGCTTCAAGGACCTGTGGGTTATTGGAGTGTGCGGCGATTGAGGCTAGGAAGTCATCCTGTGACCACGGAGCCAGATGCGTGCGAATATCTGTCTCATGCTCCTTCACCAGTTGCCACACCAGATCAGGATTTTCGCTCGAGGCTGCAATGACGGCCAGTGAACGTGCAATCCGCCCGTTCGGGATGGCTCCGCTATAGGCGAGGGCCACGTTTTTGCGGATCAGATCCGGGTTGGTTGCGCTGGCAAGAGCGGCGAAGTAGCGCAGTTTGAGTTCCGTCGCCTGGGTGGTGCGAACTTTCTCAGCCATGAAATCATATGTCTGGCCATCCGCCGTCTTCATGGCAATGGTCGTAACAGCACCGACAAGATCGGGACGGAGAGAGGCTGGGTTTGCCTTCCAGAGCGCAAAGCGACGCTTGGCTTCCGCAATAACCTGCGGATCGTTGAATGTTCCGAGTGCGCTGATCACCGATGGTCGCAGCATCGTGTCGAGGACGTTCTCGTGCGGCTTTTCGTCCCACCCCAGACGCGCCAGAACCGGTGCCAGACGGCTGCGAGCATATGTCTGGAAGTCATCACGATCGGCGTTGCCGATTTCGTACTGATCAATCGTTTCAAGGCGGCTGATAATTTCTTCCAGAACCGCAATGTCGCTCTCATGCGCTGTGGTCAGACTATCGACCAGATCCAGATAAGACCCAAGTTTGGCCTGTCCTGACCGGAAAAGGGCATACTGGTCCCCAAGCAGGTTGGCGCGATCGACGGGAGCAAATTTGCTGAGAGATGTTGCAAGGGCGCCGAGCGCGTTCTTGTCATAAGAAACACGATAATAGCCGCTCTCGCCAAGATTGAGTTTGAAGGCCGTATCGCAACGGGGTGCTGTGATAGTGACGGGTTCAGTGCCCAGAACAAGGGTTTTTGTTGGAAGTCCTGGTCCGCCAGCCACAACCGGAACGCTCCATGTCAGAGGCTGAGCCTGTGGATCATGGATTGTGAAGCGGCTCTGGGTCAGTGTGTAGGTGGCCTGATCATTCTGACAGAACGATGTGACGTTAACTTGCGGGATACCCGGCTGCTCCGTGAAGCTGCGCGCTACCTTAGCCACGTCTTCGCCAGAAGTGGAAGAAAGGGCATTCCACAGATCCTGACTGGTAGCATTGCCGAACGCGTGAGCTTTCATGTAGGCCCGCATGCCATCACGGAATTTGTCTTCACCCAGCCAGCCTTCCAGCATCCGGATGACCAGCTCGCCTTTGCCATAGCTGATGCTGTCAAACGCTGAATTTGCTTCACTGACGTTGTGAATGGTCTGCTGGATCGGATGGGTTGTTGAAAGGGCATCAATGCCCATCGTTTCTTCGCGGGTCTCATGCTGGCGTGGCCAGATGTCCCACTGTGGGTTCAGCTTGTCCGTGACCTTGATTTCCATCCAGGACGCAAAGCCTTCATTGAGCCAGATGTTGTTCCACCAGCCCATCGTCACGAGATCACCAGACCACTGATGCGCCATCTCATGCGCAACGACTTCGTGAATCAGCTCGCGTGTTTTGGGCGTGCTGTTTTTCGGGTCAAACAGAAGCACATTGTCGATGTATGTGAGAGCGCCCCAGTTCTCCATCGCACCGGCCTGATAATTCCCTGGAATGGCCAGCATATCCATCTTCGGGAGAGGATATTTTACCCCAAAATAGCTGTTGTAATACGGCAGAATGCGCTGGGCTGATTCAAGAGCGTATCGACCCTGTTCCTCAAGGCCGGCCGGGGCATAAACACTCAGGGGCGTGCCATCAGCCTCTCCATGAATGGCTCCCATGTCACCGGCAACAAGCGCCAGCAGGTAGCTGGACATACGAGGTGTTGGGGCAAAGGAAACGCGCTTGGTCTTCGTGTCCTGCTGAGTGGTGCCGATAATGGGCATATTGCTGACTGCAACATCATCAAACGGCAACGTCACATTCAGCTGGAAGCTGGCCTTGAATGCGGGTTCATCCCATCCGGGGAACATCCGGCGGGCATCAGCAACTTCGAACTGCGTCACCAGCATGCGGCGTGCCTGACCGGTGGCTGACGTATAATCGTTGATGTAGAGGCCATTTGGCGTTTTGAGGATTGGGCCTGTGTAATTGATGGAAAGAGTGTGGGGGCCCTTGGGAACCGGCTGTGAAAAATGCAGCGTGGCAGTTTCTGCAGCGTCATCCTGTGTGATGGTCGCATGCTGCGTCCCATCCAGAACGGCACCAGACAGCTTTAGTCCTGCCTGATTGAGAACAATGTCCTGCGTATCTGTCAGGACCGTGACGTCGATGGTTTCCTGGCCCTTGAGGGTCAGATGCTCTGGGTCCGTTTCGAGATCGATGGCATAGGAGGCCGGAACAACGGTTTTGGGAAGCTGGCCAGGAGTTTGCTGGAAGGAAAACGTTCCTTCGGCATGCGCCACCATGGCAAAGGGAAGACCGGCAAGAAGGGTGCTGAAAGCCAGAAGGCGGCGCATAACGATGCGTATCCTTAATCAGTCAGAATATTGAAGAAACAGCGTAACGCTTTGTTTCAATGGTGGCGTAAGGGTCGCACACTCGGTCCTGACATGAAAGTGGGAGGCAGGTTTGATGCGTCTGTCTCTTTAAACCAAGACCTCCCACCGCAGCCTGTAGGACCACGATGGAAGTGTGTCTCGTGTTAGGGCGTGAATACTAAACCGTCGCCATAAGAGCTGCATTTCCGCCAGCAGCCGTCGTATTGGTGCTGCAGGCCCGCTCCTGAACCAGCCATTCCAGTGGGTAACGTCCGGCTGCATCTGGTGTGTGCAGGCAGACTACCGGTCCGTCTTTACGTTCCAGTGCGGCCAAGACCTGCTTGCGGTCTGTTGCATCGCCATTGCACAGCGCCACATCCACCTGAACGTCTGTTGATAGTGGGAGGATAGAGGCTCCCAAGGCCGCAGGCGGTGGGGGCAAACGGCGCCAGATTTCCGCAGGGATCGCACAGGCATTCCCAGTGGACAGGGCATCTGTGACTTGCTGACACAGATCCTCAAGTGTAGGCCCTGCACATAGTACGGTGCCTCGTGCTGTCAAAGTGTAAACGTTGTCTTCTCCGACAGGGCCGGGGAGAGAAAGGGTTGTTCCCAAAGGCGTTCCGGCAGGCACAACGGCTCTGAAGTCTGGTGCTATGGCCCTTAACCACTGCCCGGCAAAATTCAGGACAACTGGCAGGTCATGGTGCGCCAGAGCGCCCAGTTCAGGGCGTCGGGACAGAAGGCGGCGCAGGTAAAGCGGGCCACCTGCCTTCGGACCGGTTCCGGAAAGGCCATGCCCCCCAAACGGCTGAGACCCAACTACAGCACCCACAAGGTTACGGTTGACGTAAATATTTCCCGCATCTGAGGTGGCTTTAAGGTCTTCAATCGTACTGTCGATGCGTGAGTGAACGCCGAAGGTCAGGGCATATCCGGTGTTGTTAATGGCTGCCATCAACTGCGAGCGCTCTTCGCGACGATATCTGACGACATGCAGAACCGGCCCAAAAACCTCTCGGCGCAGAGCTGACAAACTGTCGATTTCGATCAGTGTCGGCGGCACAAAGGTCCCGTTTGCGCACTCTTCAGAAATTGCGGACTGATGGATGGAAAATCCACGAGCGCGCATGTCTTCAATATGGCGGAGAATTCCGCTCTGAGCCTCTTCTGTGATGACTGGCCCGACATCTGTCTGCGGAAGAGCTGGATTTCCCGTACGCAGTTCTGCCATAGCCCCTTTGAGCATCGTCAGAACACGATCTGCGCTATCGTTTTGCAGGCACAGTACCCGGAGTGCGCTGCACCGCTGTCCGGCACTGTCAAAAGCGGAAGACAACACATCCCCGACGACTTGTTCGGACAGAGCCGAGCTGTCCACAACAAGCGCATTCTGGCCGCCTGTTTCCGCAATCAGAGGAATAGGTGTGCCATCTGCATTCAGGCGCCCGGCAAGCTGTTTTTGGATCAGCTTTGCGACTTCCGTCGAGCCCGTGAAAAGAACGCCGGTTATGCGGGGATCGGCGACGAGCGCCGCTCCGATTTCGCCGCAACCTGATACAAGTTGTAGGGCTTCTGCTGGCACTCCGGCAGCATGGAGAATGCGGATAGCTTCTTGCGCAATGAGAGGCGTTTCTTCCGCAGGTTTGGCGAGAACGCTGTTCCCGGCTGCCAGGGAAGCAGAAACCTGCCCTAGAAAAATGGCGAGAGGGAAGTTCCAGGGGCTGATGCAGACGACGGGCCCCAGTGGGGCAGCATTGTCAGCAGTAAACTCGCGGCGGATCTGGGCAGCATAATAGCGTAGGAAGTCTACAGCCTCGCGGATTTCAGACACCGCATTGGCAAGGGTCTTTCCTGCTTCCCGGATAATCAGTCCCATCAGTCTGGGCATGTCGTCTTCGAGGCTCTGAGCGGCCTTCTCCAAACATGTAGCGCGTTCGGAGACTGGTGTGTTTTTCCAGACATCATAACCCGTTACGGCTTTGCTGATGACAGCCCCTACGCTTTCGACACCCGTGGGTTTGATACATCCAATGACATCTGACTTGTCGGCAGGACTAACGACATCCTCGCCCGCTGTTTCACCAAATGAGGCCTCCTTATTCAGGGCAACACCAAGTGTTTTCAGAGTATTTTCGTCTGCAAGATCCAGCCCATGCGAGTTTTCACGCTCAGGCTGGAAAAGGTCGTTTGGTAGGCGCAGGGTGCTGGGGAGGGCATTGGCGGAGAGCGTGACGGGGTCGGTAATCAGTTCTTCCACCGAAACTGCAGGATCCTGAATTCGGTTCACAAAGGACGAATTCGCGCCATTTTCCAGTAGGCGGCGTACGAGATAGGCCAAGAGCGTTTCATGCGTGCCCACAGGAGCATAGACGCGGACAGGGCGATTCAGCTTTTCCGGACCAACAACTTCTTTGTACAGCGTTTCTCCCATGCCATGCAGGCATTGAAACTCATAGGACTCAGTCGTGAAATTCGGGCCTGCCAAGGCGTGAATGCTGGCCAGCGTCTGCGCGTTATGCGTTGCAAACTGTGGGAAAATGGCGTCTGGAGCAGCCAGAAGCTTCTTGGCGCAGGCAATGTAGGAAATGTCGGTATGGATCTTCTGCGTGAAGAGCGGGAAATCGTCCATCCCATCAATCTGGGCACGCTTGATTTCACTGTCCCAATAGGCACCCTTAACCAGCCGGACCATCAGGCGGTGATTTGTGCGACGTGCCAGATCAATCACCCAGTCGAGTACGAACGGCGCACGCTTCTGATAAGCCTGAACAACGAAGCCAATGCCCTTCCAGTCTTTCAGGGGTAGGTCGAAACAAAGGGTTTCCAGCAGGTCCAGAGAGAGCTCCAGCCGGTCTGTCTCTTCAGCGTCAATGTTGAAGCCGATGTCATAGTGACAGGCAAGGCGCGCAAGTGCTGTCAGGCGAGGGCCCAACTCGGCGAGAACGCGTTCCCTCTGGAGGCGGCTATAGCGCGGATGAAGGGCAGACAGCTTGACTGAAATACCCGGGCCTTGATAGGCGCCAGCGCCTGCTGATGCCTGGCCAATAGCGTGAATGGCCGTTTCATAGTCACGGTAATACCGATCAGCGTCCGCCATGGTCGTGGCAGCTTCTCCCAGCATGTCGTAGGAGTAACGGAATCCCTTTGCGACGAGGGGCTTGCTGTTTTCGAGCGCGTTCGCGATGGTTTGGCCGGTTACAAACTGCTCACCCATCATGCGCATTGCCATATCGACGCCCTTGCGGATCACAGGCTCACCGCACCGTCCGATCAGGCGTTTGAGGCTTCCCGGCAGCGCTTTCGTCTCTTCCGTCGACAGGACCTTGCCTGAGACGACCAGTCCCCAGGTCGCCGCGTTTACGAACAGGGAAAACTTGCGACTGATATGCTCGTGCCATTGCCCGTTACCGATCTTGTCGCGAATGAGGGCGTCACGTGTGGGAAGGTCAGGGATACGAAGCAGGGCCTCCGCCAGGCACATCAGGGCGACACCCTCCTGAGAGGAGAGATCGTATTCCTGCACCAGATCCTGAACGATGCCGCTACTGCGGCCTTGACGAAGAGCTTCGACCAAACGTTTCGCTGTCTGACGGGCGAGGGTAGCCTGATCGTCCTCAAGGCGAGCTTCACGCGAAAGCTCCGTCACCCGGGGGGCTTCCGCTACACGGGTATGGTCGGTGATGGCCTGACGTAACGGAGACCGCGGCGGAACGATGGCTGCAAGGGACGCGAAAGGTGAGGTCATGAGGATACCGCTGTTCTGATGGTCTCTCACAGATATTGAAACGTTTGCGAAACAGGTGCTGGTATTTTAAGGGAGACGACGAATTAAATTCGGTTTATCGAATTTATGGAAAATTATATTTAGCAGGTGGTGCGAAGTGGATGACATAGATCGCAGAATTCTGAGGTTTCTTCAGAAGGATGGCCGCATCACGAACATTGATCTGTCACGGCAGATTCATCTGAGCCCTGCCGCTACGCTGGAGCGCGTTAAAAAGCTGGAGCAAAGCGGGGTAATCCGCGGTTATATGGCCCGTCTTGACCCTGAAACCGTCAATCTTGGGCTGCTTGTTTTCATTCAGGTCACGCTGGATCGGACCAGTCCGGATATTTTTGAAGCCTTCTCCAAAGCACTCAAAACCATTCCTCAGGTCAGCGAGTGTTATATGGTTGCGGGCGGGTTCGACTATCTGGTGAAGGCGCGGGTCAAGGACATGACCGCATATCGTAATTTTCTGGGGAAAACCCTGACCCGGCTCCCGGGAGTACGCCAGACGCACACTTACACCGTCATGGAAGAGGTCAAATCCGATCCCGAATTGCCGATCTGACGGCTATCTTTTTCCCAAGTAAGCAGGATGACGGTATGAGGAAAGTTACCTTACTCGTGTTCTAATAATGGAGACGCTCCGCCAGATGATGACGCGCCTTTTCCCGGTCTGGGCCATTCTGGTCTCGCTGGCAGCCATCGTGCTTCCCGCGCCGTTTCTGAAACTGTTGCCGGTCATCACACCGCTGCTCGCGTTCATCATGTTTACGATGGGTGTGTCTCTGACAGTGCAGGATTTTTCCCGCATTGCCCGGCGCCCTTATCCTGTTCTGGCGGGGGTAGGATTGCATTATCTCGTCATGCCTTTGGCAGCATGGGGTATTGCCCACATGCTCGGTATGCCTCCCGGTCTGGCGACAGGCATGGTTCTTGTGGGCTGTGTCTCTAGCGGCACAGCCTCCAATGTGATGATTTTTCTCTCCAAAGGGGACGTCGCGCTGTCCGTCAGTATTAGTGCGCTGTCTACTTTGGTGGGAATTTTTGCAACACCATTACTGACACGGCTGTATGTGTCTGCGGGTGTCTCTGTTGATAGCTGGGGGTTGTTCCGAAGCATTATTACCATGGTTGCGCTGCCTGTTCTTGCCGGTGTGATCGTCAATACGCTGTGGCATCGGACCATCCAGCGGATTGAGAGCGCCTTGCCGCCCGTGGCCATGGTGTCCATTTTGCTGATCATTGGTTGCGTCGTCGCTGGCGCCGGTCCCTCCTTGGCTCAAGCTGGCCCCCTCCTGATCCTCGGTGTTATTCTGCATAACGCGATTGGCTTGTTGGGGGGATACTGGGGCGGCAGGCTTCTGGGCTTCGATGAGTCCGTCTGCCGAACGCTTGCGCTTGAAGTCGGGATGCAGAACTCGGCGCTCGCTGCAACCCTGGGCCGTCTTTACTTCTCACCCCTTGCGGCGCTTCCAGGGGCAGTTTTCTCTGTCTGGCACAATGTGTCCGGCTCCGTTCTGGCCGCATACTGGGCGGCGCGGCCTCTCAGTAAGGGCACATCACGGATCAAGGCACCTTGAGATAATCCTGTATTCGCGGAACCATGAAATCAAGAAAGGCACGCACTCGCGGTGGGCTCTGATGTCCTGCAGGGAAGAGGGCATGAATGTCTTCTTCGTCCTGGATCGTGGCATCACTCAGAACTTCAACCAAGCGGCCAGTCTTCAGGTCTTCACGGACATGATATTCGCCAAGCCGTGCCAAGCCGACGCCCTGCAGGGCCATACGCCTTACCGTTTCACCATTATTCGCCAGAAGGGGGCCGTGCACGCGCCGGTCAATCAGCCGCCCTTTTTCCTGAAACGGCCAGACAGGGGTTGTGCGCTGGAAGTTAAACCCAAGGCATTGATGGCTGTCTAAATCCGCAACGGTCTGAGGCGTTCCGTGGCGTTCAAGATAGGTGGGTGAGGCTACAATCCTGCGTGGCACCGCCCCCAGGTGACGGACTGTGAGGCCTGAATCCTGTAGTCGGCCGACACGGAAAGCCACGTCTGTCCGGTCAAGGTAAAGGTCTGTTACGTCGTCAGAAAGTGAGAGATCAATCAGAATATCCGGATAGGCATTCCAGAACGCGGGGAGGAATGGCTCCAGTCCAAGGGTGCCGAACGCAACGGACGCATTAACCCGGACCGTCCCGCTGGGCTGCAGGGTTCCCGTTGTGAGGCTACGTTCAATATCATCGAGATCCGCTATCAGGCTGACAGCGCGCGTATAATAAGTCTGCCCTTCCTGCGTTACCGAAAGGCGGCGGGTCGAGCGTTCGATCAGGCGGACACCCAGACGGGCTTCAATTCTGGCGATGAGCTTGCTGACGGTTGACGGCGTCATGACCAGCAGCCGGGCGGCTTCCGAGAAACTGCCGCTTTCGACTACCCGTAGAAAAACCTGCATTTCGCCAACGCGATTGTCCATCTCGATCTCATCTATGAACGGGTTGCAGGAACTTTGTTCAAAGCGCGCAAATTTTAAGGCGCGCATGATGCCAAGCGTGGATTGTTACCTGCGTGAACAAGGCCGCTGGAAATGTTCTTCGCTACGAAACGGATTAAGAAATTTCCACAATATATCGTTTAAAATCAAAATTCAGGCGACTCTTTCTCCGAGCCGCCTGAACCTGAAGTTTAGTGAGCCGAACGAACGTCGTTGCTCTTTTCACGGATGGCCCGGAACTCGGAGCCACCTTTCCACGTCGGCCAATCATGCGAGAAGGCCGCATTATATCCGACCTGGCGGACAACATCGACGTCCTGCGCCGCACCTCGGACGTCCCAGTCAGGGCTCCAGGCATCGCAGGCCTGATGATAGCAGGCCATATACGCCGTCAGCCATTTGCTGCCTGCGGCTGTTCCACCCTGAAGAAGATCGAACGGGCCAGCCATATCCATAACCGCGAGAACGGGCACGCCAGCCCGAGCGAAGGGCAGATGGTCCGCACGGTAAAAGGCTCCGCGCTCCGGCATGGCTTCCGGCTGGGTTGTACGGCCCTGCTTGAGAGCCGCGGCTGCGAAATCGTCCTGCAGAGTGTCCTGTCCAGCGCCGATAATGAAGGCATTATGAGCTGGGCCTGCCATCTGAAGCACATCCATGGTTAGGTTAGCCGCAGTCTTGTCCAGCGGTGCCAGCGGATGGGCGACATACCAGCTCGATCCCAGAAGGCCACGCTCTTCACCGGTCCAGGATGCAAAACTGACCGTCCGTTTTGGCTTTGGCCCGTTTTTGAAAGCCCGTGCGATTTCCAGAACTGCTGCAATACCAGAGCCGTCGTCAATCGCTCCGCGCCGAATAACGGTCTTGCCCGCGGCGTCGGTGCTTTTACCAAACGCATCCCAGTGCGCGCCGAACATTACGGTTTCGTCTGGATAATCCGTGCCTGTGATCTTGCCGATGACGTTCTGGCTCTGGAGGTGATCGACCTTGACTGGCATATCCACTGAAAGCGTCGTGTCATGAATGTTGACCGGATGGAAATCCGGCGAACGCGCCTGACGACGCAGACGGTTCAGATCCAGCCCGGCCCGTGCGAACAATGTTTTGGCTGCATTGCCTTCGATCCAGCCGATCATCGGTACGGACTTCAGGTCCTTATCGTCGTGAAGAATGTCATATTCTTCACCCTGAGGTGCGACGACCGTGCTCCAGGGATAGGATGCGCCCGGCGTATCATGAATGATCAGCGCTCCAGCTGCACCGCGACGGGCTGCTTCTTCAAACTTGTACGTCCAGCGGCCGTAATACGTCATGGTCTTGCCGCCAAAGCGGCCAGCGACAGGCTCTTCTGGTCCAGCATCGAAATCAGGATCATTCACCAGAAAGACCGCAATCTTGCCGTGCAGATCAACCTGCTTGAAGTCATTCCAGCGACGTTCCGGTGCCGTCACACCATAGCCTACGAAGACCAGAGGGACGTTCGACAGCTGAAGCCGTTCGATCGGCTGGAGCGTCGACATGACGATATCTGTCAGCTGATGAAGCGGCAGAGCAGCCTGACCCCGTGTCTTGATCGTGGCGATTGCTTTCGGATCAGGGCGGGTACGGATCATGGGGACATTCTGCGTCCATCCGCCATTTTCGCCGCCAGGTTCCAGTCCAAGCTTCTGGTACTGATCAATCAGCCACTTGACTGTGACGGCCTCACCCGGGGTGCCAGGGGCACGTCCTTCAAATGAGTCGGAAGCCAGAACCCGCATTGTCTCCGACATCCGAGCCGGGTCGATCGGGCCGGAGGCGCCTGCGTCAGACGCTGCGTGGGCCCCGGAAACGCCAATTGCGAGCGGAGCTATCGCGAAAGCGGCAAGAGCGGTAGCCAATTTTAGGCGGTTTCGAAGGGAAGGTTTGTGCATCATGTCCTCAGTCTTTGTCATAACGCGTGTCTGACGAGATGAGGCACACCTTACACATCGGATTGCTGATCAGGAAATGGCATAAAATCATCGGACTGGCTGGTTGACGGAAAACGCGTGGCCCCCCCATCTACGATTAATGACCACTCTTACCATTCCGGTTCTCCTGTCCCGCCATCCTCCCGTTGAGGGGAGTGAAGGCCTTTGTTATGGGCGACAGGAGATGGAACTCAGAGCGGGGTGGGAGGCCCAGGCCGCTGGTCTGTTGACCCTCGCAAGGGGTGCCGGCTGTTCAGTTATCTACACGTCACCATCAGCCCGGTGTCTGTCTGTCGCGCGAAGACTTGAGGCACAGACCGGGTGGCCGCTGCGTTTGGATGACCGGTTACTGGAGCTAAATTTTGGCCAGTGGGAAGGGCTATCCTGGAATGTTGTGCCGCGTGTGGCTCTCGATAGCTGGGCCGAAGATCCTGAAGGATTTTCTCCCCCAAAAGGTGAAAGTGGGCGAGCGCTACAGGAGCGTGTGCAGTCTTTCTGGGCAGACCTCGTTCAGGCTGGAGAGGCCGCATTAGTCATTTCGCACGGCGGCCCACTTCGTCTCCTTGATGGGCTTGCCAAAGGAGAAAGGGCGAACCTGCTAGCACCTTCAATGCCGCAAGGCAGCAGCAGGCTCCATTACGTCAGCGTTTGATCCACTGACGTCGGTCCGGGTTTCTTGTTTCCCAGCCCATGCGCTCCAGTTCTGGCGTTTTGGCATGGGCTGCGGGGTATCCGATGCAAAGATACGCGATAAGGTTCCATCCCGGCTCGGCATCGAGAAGGTCTGACACGTGCTCTGGCTCAAGAATGGAGACCCAGCCCAGCCCAACACCTGCCGCCGTTGCAGCCAGCCAAAAAGTATGGATAGCCATCACAGCCGACCAGGTCGTTGTTTCCGGCATGGTCGCACGTCCAAGACCATGTCCCTGGTCCGGAAATGTTTCGCAGAAGACTGCGACATGATGCGGGGCATCATCTAATCCGGCCAGTTTGAGCGTCGCATAGGATGCTGCTTGTTCGCCCTCATATCCCTTAAGGGCCTCCCGGTTACAGGTTTCAAAGCTCTTCCGAACGGCTGCTTTTCGCTGCGGGTTTTCAACGAGCACGAAGCGCCAGGGCTCACTCAAACCAACGGAAGGCGCCAGGGTCGATGCATGCAGGAGATCATCCAGCACCGATCCGGGAAGAGGGTCACGTTGGAAATGTCGCGCATCCCGACGCCATGTGAAAAGGCGCTCCAGATCTTTTCTGAAATCGTCTGAAAAGGCTGGTGCCGTCATGGTTTATCCGTTGCGTGCAAAAGGTTTGTCAGCGCCTGCCGTCAGGACACGGGATGCCAGAGGGCCGAAGAGCAGTCCGATCGTAGCCCATAGAACGATCTGCATCCCCAAGGCTGCCTCCCGGAATCGCCAGAGCACTGTTGCCGGGAAATCTGATGGAACTTCGTTGATATCAGGCATACCGGCTTGTACGGCGGCTACCAGAATGATGAAGATACCAAGAGAGGCTAGCACTCCGTTCCAGTGGCCCAGGCGCCGGATGAGTGGTCGGCTGACCATATAGGATGCAGCTGCCGCGCAAAGCGATAGAGCGATCATACCGAAATAGGCGCCGGTCCGTAGGCCGATGGTGGATGGGAGGCCAACGGCAGGGGGATTGGGAGGATATTTCAGGTCTGGCACCAGCACGAACACGACGAATGCTGCGGCTGCCAGAAGTGCAGATAAGGCTCGCGGCGAAAATCGGCCTACGCGACCGTAAGCAAACGCAAAAACGGTTGCAAAAATGCCGCCGTAAGCCGCGCCATACATAACGGCTGCTGTCAGAAGGCCGAAAGAGGCTTGAACGCCTCGGCTGATAATTTCCGGTTCAGGCGGCTCGCCAGCAGCGAGGTCTTTCGCGCTCTCGAATGCAATCGCAAGATTGACCTGCGGCTCTCCAAAAAAACGCGCAAACACAAACGCAAGCAATGCGGCAGCAATCCCGGCAATCATGCCGCGGCTCAAAAGACGACCTGTCATGAAACTATGCTGCGTTTAGTGGCAGGGGAAGCCGAGAAGATGGCGCCCATCATGAACAAATTCATGGACCGCATGGCCTGAAATCAGAGACGTCGCGCCTTGTTCTGCACCAACAAAATAAAGCAGCAGAAGGCTGAGTACGACCGTAAAGGCAGCCCATGGAAGGAGCGTGCGGATCGGCAGCGCAACCGGTGCGGCGATGCTGGCGGGCAGGTGGGAGGGGGAAAGGCTCTGGCTCATAATAGGCTCCGCTGGAAAAGCGCGTTCTGCGGTGGAAAATTGATAAAGGAGGTCTGGCTTCGCAGCGTGATTTCACGAGCATTACAGTGGCGCGACCGCACCGGATTTGCACCGGCTTCTCCCTGCTTTCGCTAACAGGAAGGATGTAACCTTTCGTGCGGGAGTGTCAACTTTTCCATGCTGAAGCCAGCACTGTCAGGAGAACGCACTCAGCGAGACTGGCCGTTGCCCCGAGTACGTCTCCTGTATAGCCGCCAAGCATTTTCCGGGCTACGGCGCGAACTCCAAGCATCGTGCACAGGGCGGCAAGAATAGTCTGGAAGCCCAGTTGTGCGGGAAGGCAAATTACCGTCATGCAAAAGCCGGAAAACAAGGCGCCCAATAACTGATCCCGTGTCAGACTGGAGAGCTGCTTTGCCAGCCCGTTGTCACGAGCAGGCTTTGTGAGGAACGTCAGGAGTGGGAGTACCGCGCGGGATAGCGCTCCCGTTGCAGCCATTGCCGGCACGACCATTGAAGGAGGCAGCGCTGCTAACGTCGTAACGCGGACGATCAAGCTGATGCCCAGAGCTACCGCCCCATAGCTGCCGATACGACTATCGCGCATAATGGTCAGGCGCTTTTCAGGAGTATGGCCACCACCACAGCCGTCCGCCATATCCGCCAGTCCGTCTTCGTGCAGGCCTCCGGTTAAGAGAACTTGTAGGCCAACGCTCCAAGCGGCCGCTACCAGAGGGGGAACACTCAAGGCGCTCAGCAGCAAGAACACTGATGCGCTGAGAATACCGACAAGCGCCCCAACCAGGGGCCAGCACCAGACAGACCGCGCCAGAGACCAGCCCTGTCCGCTGACGCGCAGCCATCCCAAGGGAAGCCGGGTCAGCAGGCCTGCACCACAGGCGATGTCTTCTCGAATGGTGCGCCAAAGCCTCATTGAATCGAGACGTCTGATTGGGAAACAGCAGCCTCTGCGAACGTCGCCATACCGTTGTGGCAGGCCAATGCCGCTCTGAGGGCGGGAATGGCAACCGCAGACCCAGATCCCTCTCCGAGGCGCAAGCCCAGGTCCAGTATTGGTTTTAGCCTAAGGGCATCTGCCAGCCTGCGGTGACCAGCTTCAGCGGAACAATGCGAGAGCTTTGTGTGGTCGAGTGCTGAGGCAGTCAGTTTGATCAATGGCAGCACGGCTGCGGTACAGACGAAGCCGTCAAGCAGAACCGGGATACGATAGTGTCTGGCGGCCAGAACACTTCCCAGTATGGCGGCCAGTTCGTAACCACCCAGACAACGTGCGGCATCCAAGGGGTCGTTAAGTGACGCCGCGTGCAGACACAGAGCCTCATCAATCACAGAAGCCTTGAGATTGACGCCCGCCTGATCGAGCCCCGTTCCACGTCCTGCCCAGTCTGCGCCAGTGCCCCCTAGAAGGGCAGCACAGAGTGCGGCGGAAGGGGTTGTGTTGCCAATACCCATTTCGCCAGGGCAGAACAGATCCAGTGTGGGGGATACGGCGGTGTATCCGACCGAGACCGCGTCAAGGAATTCCTCTTCGCCCATAGCTGGGGTCGCGGTAAAATCTGCTGTGGCCTTTAGATTTTGGACGGGTACAACGGCAAGGTCCGCACCAGCATTCCGGGCAAGCTGATTGATTGCTGCGCCGCCACGCTGGAAATTCGACACCATCTGGGCCGTAACATCCGAAGGCCACGGAGATACCCCCCGGCGGACCACACCATGATTTCCTGCAAAAATCGTTATCTGAACGCGTTCTAGCGTTGGTTTTTGATGGCCTTGCCATTCACCGAGCCAAATGGACAGCTCTTCCAACCGCCCGAGGCTGCCGGGAGGTTTGGTCAGAGTTGCGTCTCGCTCCGCTATCAGGGTGGCGACTTTTGGGTCGGGGTCTGGAAGTGACAGGCAGGCAGTGCGAAGTTCTGCCATGCTGGCGAAAGGAGGCTGACAGAACGAGGGCATGATGTGCGGTGGCATGACAGGTCTTTTGTGCTGTTATCAGGGACCATGCAAGAAGAAGGCGCAGGAGACATTGTGGCACAGACCATCACGCAAACAGGACTATCGGATGTGTCACTGGTCCTTGGGGGCGCCAGGTCAGGAAAAAGCGGGATCGCTGAGGCACTCATCACTGCCCTTCCGGCCCCTTGGGTTTACCTCGCGACCGGTCAGGCTTTTGATGAAGAAATGCAGGCCAGGATAGATTTGCATCGTACCACCCGTGGGAACAAAGGGTGGCGTACAGTTGAAGAGCCATTTGATATCGCGGGTGTCTTACAGGCCGAGCAAGGCGCACCGGTCCTGGTTGATTGCCTGACTCTATGGCTGACGAATCTCATTTTGGAAGATCGTAATATACACGCTGCGACGAACGACCTTCTCGAGGCGCTGCAAGCACGAAGAGGCCGAACCGTTCTTGTAGGCAACGAGGTAGGGCTTGGAATTGTCCCGGACAATGCTCTGGCTCGTTGCTTTCGCGATGAAGCGGGTCTTCTTCATCAGAAGATCGCCGCAGTCGCCGGAGAAGTGCTGTTTGTGGCGGCGGGTTTGTCTTTGAAAATGAAATGAGCCCATTTCCCGGGCTTTGACACGCTTTCATCCCAGAGATAGGAGAGGGTTTGATGGTTCCTCTGAGAAGAGGATGAAAAGGGAAGCTGGTGCGGCCTTAGAAATAGGTCAAACCCGGCACTGCCCCCGCAACTGTGGACGGTTTTCTGTCCCGCCAGTCTTTCTTTCAGGAAAGGCAGCCACTGGATTTCGATCTGGGAAGGCCCGGTGGGAGAGGAGGTGCTAATTGCGCCTCAGCCGTGAGTCAGGAGACCTGCCATCTGAGCCAAGTGTCATGATCCGGCGGGGTGCCCGGACTGTGAGGGCGCGCCAGCATGTGCGTGTCACTTTCGCGATTGCGAAGGCCTTTCATCGCGCCTTTTGTTATGCCGTTGTGGCTGCAAGAGAGACGAAACCATGGCAGATACCCTGCCTTATCCTGAAACGAGCCAATCATCCGTTTCGCCAGTTTTCCACGTCTGTGTGACGTGTCGTCGCGGTCTACCGGTTGGGAATGACCCTGTTCAGGGGCGGCAGCTTTACGATGCCTTGCTTGACCAGGCTGCTGAAGGCGATTTCAGCGTCCAGCCCGTTGAATGTATGGCCGCCTGTAGCCGAGGCTGTATTGCCACGCTTTCCATGCCGGAAAAATGGACTTTTGTTCTAGGTGAACTTGGTCCGGAAAAGCTGTCTGACCTGCTGGCTTACCTTCAGCTTTACCGAGCATCGAAAACTGGAACAGTGATGCCGTCAAAGCGACCCGCATCGCTTTCTGATATGGTTATCGCCCGTCTTCCATCTTCATTGTCTGCTTCACAGGAACTTTCATGATGTCCCAGACTGTTTCAGGCTCCGGTCGCAAGATTCCGGTTACGATCATCACGGGTTTTCTGGGCGCAGGGAAAACAACCCTTCTGCGAAATCTTCTCGCACAGGCTGATGGACGCCGTATTGCGATCGTCGTTAACGAGTTCGGTTCACTTGGGATTGACGGTGAAATTCTACGGTCTTGCGGGATCGAAGGATGTGCTGACGAGGATATCGTCGAACTTACCAACGGGTGCCTCTGCTGCACGGTTGCAGACGACTTCATTCCGACCATGGAGGCTCTGATCGATCGTCCTGATCCGCCAGAGCACATCGTGATCGAGACATCTGGCCTTGCGTTGCCCAAGCCTCTTCTCAAGGCATTCAGCTGGCCCGGGATCCGTACCCGCATGACCGTTGATGGTGTGATTACGCTGGTGGATGCACCCGCTGTCGCCGCAGGTCGCTTTGCCGACGATCCGGAAGCTGTTGCTGCACAGCAGGCTGCTGACCCTTCTCTGGATCACGATAATCCGTTGGCTGAAGTCTATGAAGATCAATTGAATGCGGCGGATCTGATTGTTCTGAACAAGACTGATCTTTTGGACGAAGCCGGGATTGATGCGGTTGAGAAGGGCATTACGGAGGCTGTGCCGCGAAAAGTTATCACGCTGCGCGCAGTAGAGGGACGCCTGGACCCCGCTGTTCTGCTGGGAATTGGTGCCGGTGCCGAAGACGATCTCCAGGCTCGTCCGTCCAATCATGATGGCGCAGATGATCACGAACATGATGACTTCGAGAGTTTCGTCGTGGTCCTTCCGGAGCAGAAAAGTGCTGAAGCGTTACTCAAACGCCTGAGCGAGGTTGCGGGGCAATTCGATATCCTCCGCATGAAAGGTTTTGCAGCCGTGCAGGGCAAGAAAATGCGATTGGCCGTGCAGGGGGTTGGGACCCGTTTCCGTCATGAATTTGATGTGCCTCTCGCTGATGCAGGCCGGGACGGGCGCCTCGTCGTAATTGGCCAGACAGGCCTGGATCACTCAGCCATCGAAGCCGCACTGCTGGCGGACTGACCCGATGCATCTGCTTGTCCGGGAACGACACGGAATAGACGATCAGGACGTGGCCGAGGATCTCGGTCATGCGCCTGCTGATGTCGTGTTTCTGTCCTTCTCGGATAGCGATCTTCTGGCGCTTGAGCGGGCCTACTCCCGTTTGAATGAGCAGGCCCCGACCGGTGCAGGTTTTTCGTTACGGCTGGTCAGTCTTGCTCGCCTCAGACACCCCATGTCGGTCGATTTATACGTTGAGCAGACCATAGCGTCATCCCGCTGCGTTATCGCACGGCTTCTGGGTGGCGTGGATTACTGGCGCTATGGGGCGGAAGAACTCCGGAATTTTTGCGGCAGGAACAGCATTCCACTGGCTCTGTTGCCCGGAGATGCCCGTCAGGATGCACGGCTTGAAGAGTGGTCCAGCATCGAAGCAGCAAACCATTCCAGACTCACGGGGTTTCTGAGGGAAGGTGGTCCTGAGAATGCGCGTCGCGCACTTTTGCTCATGGCTCATCTTGCCGGGCATGGAGAAGACGTTTCAGGAGAACCCGCAGCGCTTCCCCCGGCTGGAATTTATCGCCAGACGACTGCGGATTTTCCTTTAAGAGCCACAATCGTTTTCTACCGCGCTCACCTTCTGGCTGCCGATACAGCAGCGATTGACGGTCTTGCCGATGAACTGGAAAAGTTCGGGGTCGCGACAGATGTTCTATATGTCGCATCGCTGAAGAACCCGGATGTTGCCGAGTGGATTCAGCGCCGGCTGATTGAAACTCAGCCAGACATTGTTCTGAACGCGACCTTCTTTTCTGCGCGCGGAAAAGACGGGGCATCTCCTCTTGATGTTGCTGCTGTTCCGGTTCTTCAGGTTTTGCAGCCTGGTGTGACAGCCTCGGCCTGGGCTGAAAGCGGGCGCGGCCTATCGCAGTCCGACCTCGCGATGCAGGTCGTTTTGCCAGAACTTGATGGGCGGATTTCTTCGTCTCCGATCTCCTTCAAATCTGAGACAGTTCCGGGGAATGCGGCAAGGCATATGCCCTTTCAACCGGGTATTGCCGCTGCTGCACAGCAGGCTCTTGCATGGGCAAGGCTTAAAAATACGCATTCGCGCGAGAAGCGTCTTGCGATCGTCCTTTCTGATTATCCAGGTGCAGACGGACAGACCGCGCACGCCGTCGGATTAGATACTTTTGCCAGCCTTGAATCCATCCTTCATGCCTTGAAACAGGCAGGGTATGACTGTGGAGCTGCGAAAATTCCCACCAGTAGGGCGTTGGTGGGAGCTCTGTGTGAAGACCTGCCGCAGCCCTGCTTGTCTCTGAACGATTATAACGAACTCTTTGCGCGCTTGCCCGCTCCCTTCCGGGACGCTGTGACCCAGAGTTGGGGCACCTCTGCGGAAGATCCCGCTGTTCAGGACGGTTCATTTTGTCTTAAATTCATGGTGCTTGGTAATGTTGTAGTCGCTGTCCAGCCTGATCGTGGCAGCGCGCAGGATCGTAAAGCCCAGTATCACGACCCTGATACACCCCCACGCTATGCCTATATTGCGTTCCACCTCTGGCTACGTCATGTCTGCCAGACAGATGCCATGGTTCATCTTGGAACGCATGGCACACTCGAATGGCTTCCCGGAAAAGCTGTAGCGCTTTCCAACCAGTGTGCTCCCGCCGTTCTTCGTGGCGCTTTGCCGGTTCTGTATCCCTTTATCGTCAACAACCCGGGAGAAGCAGCTTCGGCGAAACGTCGTCTCGGCGCAGTCACCATCGGACATATGACACCGCCTGTTATGAAGGCCGGACTTGATCCGGACATGGCAGAGCTGGAACAACTGATCGATGAGTTTGCAGAGGCGGATGGTCTGGACAGGCGTCGTGGCGCCATTCTGAAGCGTGATATTCTGGACCGAGCCACGCGCATGGGACTTCTAAGCGAAAGTGGTGTCAAAGCGGGGGAAGGCGACGAAGCAGAGGCTCTGGCGCGGCTGGATGCTTATCTCTGTGATGTGAAGGACCTTCAGATCCGTGATGGTCTGCATGTTTTCGGTCAAGTAGCACCGCATGCCGAGAAATTGGCCGAAATGGTGTCTTCTGTTGCACAGGTGCCCCAGCAAACGGTTGCTACTCTGATCGAAGCCAGCGCAGATGCGGAAATGAAGGCACTTCTGGCCGGGCTGGAAGGACGATTCATTCAACCCGGTCCGTCTGGTGCGCCGACACGTGGGCGAGTGGATGTTCTGCCGACCGGCCGCAATCTTTTCACGCTTGATCCGAGAGCTGTTCCGACGTCTTCTGCGGTAGAGCTTGCCCGAACGCAGGCAAAGCAGATCCTGCTGTGTCATTTGCAGAACGAGGGCGAGCCGCTTCAAAGCATCGTTATAGATCTGTGGGGTTCCTCTACCCTGCGTACGGGGGGAGAGGATCTGGCACTGGCTCTGATCCTGATGGGAGTTGACCCCACGTGGGATGCGTCGAGCGGTCGGGTATCAGGATTTGAAATTACACCACTGGCTGTTCTCGATCGTCCGCGTGTCGATGTGACACTTCGAATTTCAGGATTGTTCCGGGACGCTTTTCCGGCACAGATTTCTCTTTTCGATCAGGTGGTTGAAGCTATTTCCTGTTTGGAGGAAAGCGAGGAATGGAACCCGTTGTCTGCTCGCGTGAGAAATTTGGAAGGTGAGGCTCGAAAAATTGCTGGAGCCCGGATTTTCGGTGCAGCGCCCGGTACGTACGGGACAGGCATTGAAGATGCTCTCACGCGGAGTAACTGGGAAGACCAATCTGAGCTCGGTCAGTCTTATCTGGACGGCAACGACTGGATGTATGGTGGCGGTCGTGACGGGACACGTAGCAGCGCAGCATTGGCCCAAAATCTGGCACGGGCAGATGCCATCTTGCATGTGCAGGACCACGCAGAAACGGATATTCTCGAAAGCCCGGATTTTGCTGCTCATGAAGGTGGGCTTGCAGCGGCGGCTGCTTTGCTAGGGGCCGATCCCGTCCTTTGGCATGGCGACACGTCCCATGTGGATGCGCCCCGTCTTCGGAGAGTAGAAGACGAAGTGAAGCGCATCGTTCGAGGGCGTCTGGCCAACCCCCGTTGGCTGACAGGGATGCAGCGGCATGACTATCGGGGAGGCGCCGAAATTGCCCGGGGACTGGACGCCCTCTGCGCTTTTGCCTCGACCCTTTCTGTTCGGTTTGACCAACAGTTTGACCTGGTATTTGCCGCAACGCTTGGCGATGATACCTGTGATGCTTTCCTGAAAAGCGCTAACCCCCAGGCACGTCAGGCAATGCGCACGCGGTTTCAGGATATGATCCGTCGAGGCCTCTGGCACCCGCGCCTGAATAGCGTTTCTGCGGTGTTGGAGAGTGGGAGCGAATGACAATCCCCCCCCTTGTTCGCGGCTGGTGTCCGGATATGTTCGCGCCGATGGAAGCACGAGACGGATATCTGGTCCGTATCCGTTCCCCGCTCGGTGGTTTTGAGGGGCCACAAGTGCTGGCTATTGCAGAACTGGCACGACGTTTCGGAAACGGCACTGTTGAGTTGACCAATCGTGGCAACGTGCAGTTGCGGGGATTTTCTACGACGAGTGCAAAACTCGCGTTAGAAAGCGCACTGGCGGAGGGGCTTGTAGATCCTGATCCAGCGAAAGAGCGCCGAAGGGCCATTCTGGTTTCACCCCTTGCGGGCTTGGATCCTGCATGCAATCCGGAAACATTGGACGTCGCCCAGTCGCTTCAGACGGCGCTTCTTGAAGAAAACGCATTGTCGGCGCTGAGCGGCAAGTTCGGTTGGGCTGTTGATGGTGGCGGGTATGTTCCAGAAGGCACGTTATCAGCGGATATTGCCCTTCAGTCCCGCCCGGATGGATGGTCAGTTGTCTGTGGTGCTATGGAAACCGGAGTGCTGGATAACGCTCGGGCTGTCAGAGCAGCCGTGGTGATGTCCCGGATTTGTGAAGAAAATTCTGACCTTGGCCGACCATCGCGAGACGCCGATACAGCAGCATTCGTCCTCGCGAAGGGCGGGCTAGAGGGAATCCCTTGCAAACCGCAGGGTACTCGTCCGGTGTCTCTCATAGGGCCATTGCCGGGGAAGGTCATGGGCGTTGGTGTGCCATTCGGCCGATGCCATGCCAAAGACTTTGAAGTTCTTGCAGAGCTTACCGGGGCATCACGGCTGCGGGTTACACCTTGGCGTAGTGTTCTTCTGCCACAGCAGGACGGAACATGGCCCGGTTTCATCACCAGTTCGGTAGATCCATTGTTGAGAGTGGAAGCCTGTATTGGCCGTTCCGGATGTGCGAAAGCCACCGCAGATGTTGTCGAGACAGCCTTGGCTCTGGCATCTGATGTGCCGCCCGGCTGTGTGTTGCATGTTTCAGGCTGCATAAAGGGGTGTGCGCATCCCCGTGCGGCAGATATGACGCTTGTTGCTGATGACGGGCATTATGAGGTTGTGCGCAACGGGCGCACAACAGACACGCCATCATGGCACGACAGGGATATTCCGCAGATACGGGCCCTGTTGCGTCATGAATTGAAGGAGACACAGGTTTGAGCGCCGGACCCTCTTCCTACGACTATATTCGGGATGGCGCGGCCATTTATGCCCGGTCCTTCGCAACGATCCGTGCAGAGGCCGATCTGTCGGGCTTTACGCCCGAGCAGTCCAAAATTGCAGTGCGCATTATCCATGCATGCGGAATGGTGGAGGTCGCAGGATCAGTCACCATGACGTCTGATCTTGTTAGCAAAGCGCGTGCAGCGTTGCAGGCGGGTAAGCCAATCCTGTGTGATTCCGAGATGGTCGCCCATGGTGTTACGCGCGCCCGGTTGCCAGCTAATAATGCCGTTATCTGCACATTGCGCGATGAACGGACGCCAGACCTGGCCAGACAAATTGATAATACGCGCTCTGCCGCAGCTCTTGATCTTTGGGGCGATCAGATTGAAGGGGCTGTTGTAGCGATCGGGAATGCCCCGACAGCGCTTTTTCATCTTCTTGAGCTCATTGATGCAGGTGGCCCGCGCCCCGCGGCAATTATCGGTATGCCCGTTGGCTTTGTGGGGGCGGCAGAATCCAAGGACGCACTGGCGGCTCGCTCTGACCTTGCGTATGTCATCGTACGAGGACGGCTGGGCGGAAGCGCCATGGCTGCCGCTGCCCTGAACGCCCTTGCCAGCGAGGCAGAATGACAGCTGCAACAGTTTACGTCGTCGGCGTAGGGCCGGGTGATCCGGAACTTATGACGCTCAAGGCAGCTCGGGTCATTTCAACAGCTCCCGTCATCGCCTATTTCTGCCGTCATGACAAAATGGGTCATGCGCGGAAGATCGCTGACACACACATTACGCCGGGCACGAAAGAACTGCGTTTTGCGTACCCCTTCACGACGGAGCGCCTTGTTAATGACCCGTCCTATCATCCTGATATGTCGTCGTTTTACGATGAGTGTGCGAAGCAGATTGCGGTCGAAATAGAGGCTGGTCGAAGCGTTGCTCTTCTTTGTGAGGGGGACCCGTTTCTGTATGGGTCCGCCATGTATGTGTTTGATCGGCTTGAGCTTGTCGGACCTTGCGAAGTCATTCCCGGGATCACAGGAATGAGTGGATGCTGGACGCAGGCGGCACTTCCCATGACGCATGGTGATGATGTCCTATGCGTCTTGCCTGCCACTATGCCGGAAGATGATCTTGCTCGGTGGCTGAAGCAGGCTGATGCAGCCGTGGTGATGAAACTGGGACGCAATCTTCCAAAGCTGCGTACAGCACTGGAACGTGCGGGGCGATTGCAGGATGCCGTCTATGTGGAGCGGGGGACGCAGGAAGAGGCCCGTGTTCTGCCGTTGAATGACATGGATGGTGCAGCTCCTTATTTTTCCTTGGCGTTATTGCCAGGCCGTCGTGGTGTCCGGTGAGCCGGATCTTCGTCATCGGTCTAGGGCCAGGAAAGCCCAGCCAGAGAACGCCTGAGGCTGAAGAGGCACTTGCCCAGGCAACAGACGTTATAGGATATGGTCCATACGTGGATCGTGTGGATCTGCCAGCGCATATCACTCGCCATCCATCCGATAATCGTGTCGAACTGGATCGCGCTCGCCATGCCCTCGAACTTGCGGAGCAGGGGCGTTGTGTGGCGATCGTGTCAGGCGGGGATGCGGGCGTGTTTGGCATGGCAAGCGCCCTGTTTGAAGCCATCGATCACGAACCGGATCGATGGAATGGCGTGAATGTCACGGTCATTCCCGGAGTTTCCGCCGTTCTGGCTGCCGCGGCCCGGATTGGCGCTCCCCTAGGGGGAGATTTCTGCGTCATGTCTCTGTCAGATAATCTCAAGTCTTGGGAGACGGTCTGCCGGCGTCTGACTTTGGCCGCGCAGGCGGGCTTCGTTATTGCGCTCTACAACCCCCGGTCAAAGGCACGTCCCTGGCAGTTGGGCGAGGCTTTCGAAGTGCTGCGTCAGGAGTTGTCTGGAACTGTGCCTGTTGCCTTCGCAAGGGCTATTGGAAGAGCTGATGAAAGGCTGCATCTAACGACTCTGAGCCATGCTGATCCCGAACTGGTGGATATGAGTACACTTGTCCTGATCGGGACCACTCTGACACATCGCATCGAGCGGCCAGATGGGCAGGCATGGCTTTATACGTCCCGGTCTGTGCCCGCGTGATAATGGCGCTCCAACCAGTCCAGCGCGTCTTCGACCGTCGTGACACTCTCAGCTGGCGGCAGCGTCGGGCGGTCAATCATGATAACGGGCAATCTCAACGCTCTGGCGGCAATCAGCTTGGCAGCCGTCGCGTCAGCTCCAGCATTCTTGGTGACGAGAACCTGCACAGCATGATCTCTCATGAGCGCGATTTCGCTGTCCACCGTGAACGGAGGGCGGGCGAGCAGAAGCGTGACGTTAGACGGCAGGGACAAGGGATCAGGCTGGTCGATACTGCGCAGCACGTAATGATGATGCGGAGCCTTCTGGAACGGCAGCAGGTCCTTGCGGCCCGTCGTCAGAAAGACTGTCCGTGCGGCGGCCCCCAGTGCTTCCACCGCTGCATCAATACTGGAAACGAACGTCCATTGATCGTCAGGTTGGGCTTCCCAGTTAGGGCGGTCTATCCGCAGCAGAAGACGGCCCATTCGCTCACATGCTGTCGCGGCGTGTCGGCTTATTTGTGCGGCGAACGGATGGGTCGCGTCCACAACCGCACCAATGTGCTCTGTGGCCAAGAACGTTTCCAGCCCCGAAATGCCGCCAAATCCGCCAATGCGCACAGGGATTCCGGGAAGAACTGGATTTTTCGTCACGCCAGCGAGAGAAAAGACTGGCTCGAAATCCTTTCTTTCCGCGAGATGTTGCGCCAGCTGGTTGGCCTGTGTCGTGCCGCCAAGGATCAGAACGCGCATGGATTTGGTTCCTTTGCCGGAGCAGGCCGATGAAGACCCCATGGCTGAGCGTTATCGGAATTGGCGAGGATGGTGTCGAGGGGCTTTCGTCTCTCGCACGTCAGATCGTTCGTCAGGCCGAGTTTGTGATTGGCGGTGAAAGGCATCTTGGACTGGCTGCCAGTCTGATCTCAGGACAAGCTGAACCTTGGGGCTCCCCTTTTTCGAGTGGAGTACGTCGTGTTCTTAAACGGCGCGGACGGTCCGTCACCGTCCTCGCATCCGGAGACCCGTTCTGCTTTGGTGTCGGAAGCACACTTGCACGCCATATTCCGCCAGAAGAAATGCTCTGTGTGCCAGCGCCGTCTTCCATATCCTGGGCCTGCGGACGCCTTGGATGGGCTGAACAGGACGTGCGTGTCGTGTCGCTCTGTGGGTGCCCAATTGAGACATTGGTTCCGCACCTTCATCGGACTATGCGGCTGATTGTTTTGTCAGAAGACGGTAGCACGCCGAGAAAAGTCAGTCAGTTTTTGACTGGGCGAGGCTTTGGGCCCTCTCGCATTCATGTCATGGAACGGGTAGGCGGCCTCAATGAGCGGTCGCGTGTAATCGTGGCTTCGGACGAGTTCGAAGATGTCGACCCTCTGAACCTTATGGGAATTGAAATCGAGGTGGCTCCAGGGGCAAGGATGATCCCGCTTTCCGGCGGTTTAGAGGATGATCTGTTTGAGCATGACGGGCAGATTACCAAGCGTGAAATTCGTGCGGTTACGCTTTCAACATTAGCCCCGCATCCTGGAGAACTCCTTTGGGACATTGGGGGAGGGGCCGGGTCTATAGCTATTGAGTGGATGCTTCACCATCCTGCCAACAGGGCCATCGTCATAGAGAAAAATCCACTGCGGGCGGCGAGAATAGCAAGAAATGCCCTGAAATTGGGTGTGCCAGGGTTAAAGGTTGTGGAAGGCACTGCGCCTGATGTGTTGTCTGGACTTGAAAGACCAGACGTCGTGTTCATAGGCGGAGGGCTGGCACAAGTGGATATTTTCACGCAGGCCAGAGCCGCACTTCCCGTTGGTGGACGTCTTGTTGCCAATGCCGTAACGCTGGAAGGGGAAGCGGTTCTATCCGCTCAATATACGCGCTATGGCGGGACGCTAACGCGGATCGGCGTTGAACGGCTTGATGCTGTGGGTGGATTGCATGCTTTCCGGCCCGCCATGCGCGTGACGCAATATGCGACAGTGATTTCTGAGGACAGGTTATGATCGTCGCGGGTATCGGCTGCCGACCAAAAGTGGACGAACACTCCCTGCTGGTCCTCGTCATGCAGGTGACGTCTGGCCACAGGTTCGATCGGCTTGCTGCTCCGGAATTCAGAAAAACTGAACCAGCTATTCCAGAACTGGCAAAGCGTTTGAATGTTGAGCTTGTGTGGATAGATACGGAAAGCCTGACGGAGCGTCAGGTAGAGTGCGAAACCCATTCCGCAATTGCTTTTGAAAAGACAGGATTCAGCTCTGTGGCGGAGGCTTGCGCGCTGGCTGGTGCGGGGCCAAAAAGCCGTTTGATCGTTATGCGGCAGAGTGGAAAAGACGTGACCTGTGCTCTTGCGCAGTCAGTTGAGACATGAGGAAAGAGAACGGATGACGGTTCATTTTATTGGTGCAGGACCGGGCGCCGCTGATCTTCTGACGCTGCGAGGCCGGGATCTTTTGGCCTCATGTAAAGTCTGTCTATATGCGGGGTCTATCGTCCCGGCGGAAATGCTGGAGCACTGCCCGCCAGATGCCCGAAAGGTGAACACGGCGCCGTTATCGCTGGACCAGATCGAGCAGGAATACATCCGGGCACACGCTGAAGGGCAGGACGTCGCGCGTCTTCATTCTGGGGATCTGTCTATCTACAGCGCGGTTGCCGAACAGACGCGCCGCCTGGATAGGCTCGGTATTCCCTGGACAATGACGCCGGGGGTGCCTGCATTTGCGGCAGCAGCATCTGTCTTGGGCCGGGAACTTACTGTCCCGGAAGTTGCGCAGACCGTCGTGCTGACCCGCGTCAGTGGCCGAGCGTCTTCCATGCCCGCGCGCGAAACACTCTCAGCCTATGCTGCGACTGGCGCGACACTGGCCATTCATCTGGCAGTGCATGCGCTGGACCGCATCGTCACGGAGTTGCTGCCACATTATGGGTCAGAGTGCCCTGTGGCCGTGGTGGCACGTGCAAGCTGGCCGGACCAGATGACCATTCGCGGCACGCTTGGAACACTTCTTGAAAAAGCTGCAGCTGACCCGGTGGAGCGCACCGCTCTGGTTTTGGTTGGTCCCGCGCTTGCGGTCGATGAATTTCGAGAGAGTGCGCTCTATGATCCGGATTATCAGCGCCGGTTTAGGTCTGGATCATCAGCCAGATGACTGCGTCCTACGCAGTTGCCTTGTCGGTCAAAAACCATAACGTCCAGAGCGATACTGCTGTCTTCCAGAACGCTGCTGGCAAACTGGTACGCAGCCTGTGCGATGTGATTACCCAGCGGAATATTCTGCACGGAAGCAAGCAGAAATGCTTCTGCGACCGTAGGGGAAGCGGCAATAGCATCGGCCAACTCCGCGTTCGCGCCGGCCTGCATTGCCAGCGCGGCCAGAGCTTGCATATCTGCCGCCCCTCGCTTGGAATGCAGATCCATCCGGCTCTGAGCCAGCTTGGTCATCTTGGCGATGCCTCCGCCGATTGTAAGGCAAGGGACCGGGTGTCGACGAATATATTTCAGAACGCCGCCTGCAAAGTCACCCATCTCGATCAGCGCTGTTTCAGGCAACCCGTAGAACGCCTGAACAGCGCGTTCGGAAACATCTCCTGTGGTCGCGGCCAGATGTGGCAGGTTCAGAGCCCGCGCGACGTCGATCCCGCGATGAATGCTGTCAATCCAAGCAGAGCAGGAAAAAGGCACGACAATTCCCGTTGTGCCCAGAATAGACAACCCGCCGACAATGCCCAGCCGACTATTCAGGGTTTTTCTTGCCAGCGCAACGCCATTTTCAACGCTGATTGTGACCTCAGCGGAGGCACCCTGAAGAGCGACACGGATCATCTGGCGGGGGACGGGATTAATGGCCGCTTCACCCGGCGGAAGGGGGAGACCGGGGCGCGTAATTGTTCCAACACCATCGCCCGCGCGAAAAATAATATCTTGCCCCTCAGGCAATGGGCGCACGTCTGCCCGGATCAGGGCGCCATGCGTAACATCGGGGTCGTCTCCGGCATCCTTGACGACCGCTGCCCAGGCGCCCGTTTTGTTCATCCCGTGAGCAGCCAGTGCAAACGCAGCCTGTCTGCCTCCGGGCAGCGTGATGGACACGGGATCAGGAAATGTTCCAGTCTGGAGCGCTATCCATGCAGCTTTGGCCGCCGCGGTCGCGCAGCTTCCGGTCGTCCAGCCGTATCGCAGAGGGGAGCCTTGGGCAGTCATCGGAGACAGGATACGATATTTCATGCTGAAAGCGAGACATGCCATCAGAAAGGATCGCTGATATGACCCGCGCGATCATGATTGCCGCGCCTCGCTCAGGTGGAGGGAAAACGACTGCCACGCTTGGCATTCTGTCAGCTCTGAGGGCCAGAAATATCGAAATTCAGGCCGCTAAGACAGGCCCGGATTATATTGATCCAGCGTTTCATGAGGTTGTAACCGGGCGTTCCAGTATGAACCTCGACAGCTGGGTGATGACGCCTGAGCTTCTCGAGAGCATGCTGGCGCGTGCGGCTGAAGGTGCAGATCTTTTGGTCGTTGAATCTGCCATGGGGCTGTTCGACGGCTTGCTGGGACCCGCAGACGCGCGCGGTGCACCGTCCGATATTGCGGCTCGTTTTGGTATTCCGGTTATTCTTGTGCTGGACGTATCAGGGCAGGGCCAGTCTGCTGCGGCCATTGCTCACGGTTTCGCCACGCTCGATCCTGCTCTTCATGTTGCCGGTGTCATCCTCAACCAAGTTGCCTCTCCACGACATCTGGCTATGGCCCGTGAGGCCATTCTGGCCGCAGGTATCCCCGTTTTGGGTGCATACATGCGGGACACCACTCTGAAACTTCCGGAGCGACATCTTGGCCTTGTGCAGGCACGAGAACAGGATACACTGAAAGACCTTCTTGTTAGCCTCAGGGAGAGGACGGAAGGTTCGCTTGACCTCGATGCCGTTATGACAGCGGCAAAGCCTCTTAATGTTCAAGATCATGGCTGTGTTGCCATAAGCCCTCCGGGGCAAAAGATCGCGGTTGCCGATGATGCCGCGTTTTCGTTCCTTTATGGGCATATGGCGCAGAGTTGGAAAAATGCAGGAGCAGAGCTTGTTCCGTTCTCGCCGCTGGCAGATCAAGGGCCTGATGAAGACTGTGATGTCTGCTGGCTTCCGGGGGGATACCCAGAATTACATGCTGAACAACTGGCGGCATCCCGTCACTTTCAATCCCGTCTGGTGAAGTTCTCGGAGACACGACCAGTCCACGGAGAATGCGGAGGCTTCATGGCGCTGGGAGAGTTTCTGGAAGATGCAAACGGTGTGACGCATAAGATGGTGGGCCTTCTGGGGCACGGGACCAGCTTTGCAAAGCGCAAAATGAATTTGGGATATCGTGAGGCGATACTGACAACAGACTGCGCTCTGGGGTCAAAAGGCAGTATCTTTCGGGGACATGAATTTCATTATGCCCGCGTGATCCAGGCCGGAGCGGACGAGCCTCTCGCAACCTTGAGAGACGGCTACGGCAATGATCTTGGGATGGCTGGAGGTTGTCGTGGGCTGGTGTCCGGATCATTTTTTCACGTAATGGCCCGTAGAGACAGGAAGTGAGCATGAACACCAAGGATGATGCGACCCGGCACCGGGAGAAAATGCAGAAACGCAAAGACGTTCAGGACAAGGAAGTCGCGTCAAAAACTGTCGAAAAAGGCGTTCTGGCGGTTCACACAGGCCCGGGGAAAGGTAAGTCTACTGCAGCCTTTGGCCTCGCGCTTCGTGCGCTGGGTCATGGAAAGCGGGTTGTTGTCGTGCAGTTTATCAAGGGCGCCTGGGTGACTGGAGAGCGCGCTGCGTTGGAACGCTTTGACGATCTGGTAGAGTGGCACACGATGGGCGAGGGGTTCACCTGGGAAACGCAGGATCGCTCAAAGGATATTGCTGCCTGCGCCCGGGCGTGGGAGGTGGCGCAAGCTGCCCTGAAACGCGACGATGTCGCTCTTGTGGTTCTCGATGAACTGAATATCGCCCTGCGATACGACTATCTGCCCCTGGAGCAGGTTCTGGAGGACCTGAAAGCGCGTCCTGACATGCAGCATGTCGTCATAACCGGGCGCAATGCCAAACCAGCCCTTGTGGAAGCTGCGGATCTGGTAACGGAAATGACACTGGTAAAACATCATTTCAATTCAGGTGTGAAAGCTCAGGCCGGGTTCGAATTCTGATGACGCAACGGAAGGGCCCCAGGGCCCTCATGTTTCAGGGAACGGGCTCCAGCGTTGGGAAATCTGTGCTCGTTGCAGGGATTGCCCGAGCCCTGACACGTCGTGGCCTTACAGTGCGTCCGTTCAAGCCTCAGAACATGTCAAACAACGCCGCCGTGACCAGAGACGGAGGCGAAATTGGGCGCGCCCAAGCTCTTCAGGCTCGCGCCTGCAGGGTTCTTCCCACCGTGGACATGAATCCTGTGCTGTTGAAGCCGCAGAGCGAGACAGGATCCCAGCTTGTGGTTCGAGGGAAAGTGCGAGGAACCGTGCGGGCCCGTGTTTATCAGGACGTTAAAATAACTCTTATGCCAGACGTGTTGTCCGCGTTTCGCACTTTGGCGGCTGAAGCTGATATCGTTTTGATTGAAGGGGCCGGTTCGGCTTCAGAGGTCAATCTGCGGACAAACGACATTGCTAATATGGGTTTTGCCGAAGCCGCCGATGTGGACGTCGTGCTCATTGGTGATATCGACCGGGGGGGCGTAATTGCCAGCCTTGTCGGAACCAAAATGGTGCTGTCAGAGCTGGATGCAGGGCGGATCAAAGGGTTTATCGTAAACAAAATGCGTGGAGACGCCTCGCTTTTTAGCGAGGGGATGAACATTATTTCACGCCAGACGGGATGGAAAAAGCTTGGTCTCGTCACACACTGTGCGCATGTTGGTGACCTTCCCGCTGAAGACGCATCTGATCTTGTGAACGAAACCCCAGCAGGCGACGGTTTACGGGTTGTCGTGCCGCATCTACCCACGATCGCCAATTTCGACGATTTAGACCCTTTGCGATCTGATCCGGGCGTCACTCTGGAGATCGTGGCACCCGGTCGGCCCCTTCCAGTCTGTGACCTTGTGATCATACCAGGCTCGAAGGCGACCATTTCTGATCTGGCGTTTTTCAAAAAACAGGGATGGGACATTGATCTGAAGGCGCATATCCGGCGCGGCGGTCGTGTTCTTGGCATTTGCGGCGGATATCAGATGCTTGGAAAATCCATTGAGGATAAGGAGGGGATCGAAGGCCCCCCGGGTCTCGTTGAGGGCTTGAGCGTACTAGACGTGCAGACAGTCCTGACGAATGACAAGCGTTTGACGGAGGTAAGGGGATTACTGGTGCCGGAGGACGTCCCGCTCACGGGCTATGAAATTCATGTCGGGCGAACGACTGGTCCGGCTACTCAGAGGCCATTTGTAACGATAGACGGTGAGCCTGAAGGTGCCGTGTCGTCTGACGGACGTGTTTGGGGAACCTATCTGCACGGGGTTCTGTCTGGTGGAAACGCGCGGAAAGCTCTTCTTTCACGCGTAGGGCGCGCCGGGCCTGACTTTCAGGATCATGAGGAGCGGGTTGAGGCTGCGCTGGATGCCTGGGCGGACCATCTTGAAGCCTGCATTGACCTGGATGCGCTACTTGCATTGGCCCGACCTGTCTGATCCTTCAAAGCCAGAATAGAACGGAAAGAAGGGCCAGGGCTACGCCCTGAAAAATACATGCTCGACGGTATAGTTGAAGCGCACGCCAAAGATCATTAGCAGTCGCGGTGGCCCTTCCGTCGCCCATCCATGAATCATTGACCCGAATACCGTCATAAACTCTGGGGCCAGCTAATTTTAGTCCTAAGGCTCCTGCCATAGCAGCTTCTGGCCACCCGGCGTTGGGGGAGCGGTGATTGCGTGCATCACGCTGGACGGCACGAAACGCCTTTGTCGGGTTGGCACCGGGGATCGTGAATGCCGCCAAAAAAATCCAGAGAGCGGATAGGCGGGAGGCTGGAAGATTGACCAAATCATCCAGCTTTGCAGAGGCCCATCCGAAGGCTCTATGCCGGGGGGTCAGGTGGCCGATCATGCTGTCTGCCGTGTTGATGGACTTGTAAGCGGTTGTGCCAGGCAAGCCAAAGAGGGCAGTCCAGAAAAGCGGCGCAACAATTCCATCGGAAAAATTCTCGGCCAGACTTTCAATCGCGGCCCGTACGACGCCAGCTTCATCAAGCTGTTCCGGATCGCGGCCAACAATCATGGAAACTGCTTTCCTACCCGCCGCCACACCGCTTTCCTGCAAGCCCGTGTGAACTGCCCTGACATGCTCCCACAGGGAGCGCTGAGCAATCAGAGTGCTACCCACAGCGCCTTCGATCCCCCAGGCAACGAGAGGAGGAAAGACAAGGTCCAGGGCCTGAACGATCGTGTAGATAATCAGGGCGGGAAGGCCAATAAGAATAGCCAGGCTTACAATGCCGCATAGACGTTGCCGGAAAGCGCTATTCTGCGGGCGGTTGAGTGAACGATCCAGTCGCGCGATAAGGGCACCAATCCACATGACTGGATGGCCAATTCTGCGAAAAAGCCAGTTCGGGTAACCGAAAGCGGCTTCAATCGCACAGGCCAGACAGGCGACAGACAGTGTGTGGGACAGGGGAGAGAAAGTCATGGGCCTGCGTGTTTCATCCAGATGCCGTGATCTAGCATGATGCCGACGGTGCTGGAAAACATGCCGATCCATGGTGGCCAGGTGCGGCAGGTTATGGAGCGGTTTCCCCATGCTCCAAAGCCTTTCATAGATCTCTCCACGGGTATCAGCCCGTACGAATACCCTCTTGCCCCTTTGGATGTCGCGGTTCTGACCAAGCTCCCAGAAGCTGTGGACGAGGAAGCGCTTCTAGCGGCTGCTGCGACAGCCTATCGGGTTCCGAATGCAGGCATGATTGTCGCGGGCCCCGGCACACAGCTGCTGATTGGGTTGCTTCCGTTGGTTCTGCAAGCGCGAAAAGTCGTCATTTTTAGTCCCACTTACTCCGGGCATGAGCAGGCGTGGAGAAATGCGGGAGTAGATGTATCGATCGTGACAGACTTTCAGGCATTCAGGGCTGCCGCAGGACAATCGGGGACTGTATGTGTCGTCTGTAATCCGAATAATCCAGACGGACGGCGACTGCCTGTCGAGACACTTTTAGAACTCTCGGATCGTTGCGCGGCATCTGGTGGCTGGTTAGTCGTCGATGAGGCGTATGCAGATTTTGATCATGAAAGCACTGCCTCGTCTTTTCCCCGAGCAGGGCTCTTGGTTTTGCGCTCTTTTGGGAAAACCTACGGGTTACCCGGTGTACGCCTTGGTTTTTTAATCGCCTCTGACGGAACAGCGGATCGACTTCGGTCCATGATGGGGGACTGGGCGGTAAGCGCTCTGGCTCTGACCACAGGACGGCAGGCGCTATCGGATCAGGAGTGGTTGAACAGCACCAAACTCCGATTGGAGCGGGATGCCAAGCGTCTTGTAAACCTACTGAAGGGATCGGGTTTCGTCGTTACAGGAAACACCCTTCTGTTCTGTTCGGTGAGTTTGGATGAGGCTGCTTCGCTGTGGACCTTTCTCTGTGAACGCGGGATCGTGACCCGCGCGTTCCCTGAGCGAGCAACGGAATTGAGGTTCGGTTTGCCGCGGGATAGCGCTGGTTGGGAGCGCCTGGAACGCGCGCTCCATGATTGGTCAGAGATCGCAAAATGAAGCTGTTCTGCTTTGCTCTTCCATCGCTCCCGTCTTCGAAGCGAAGCATTTTTCCAAAGACAGACGAACTGCGCGATGTGGCGAGTACGGAACTTGCGTTCTGGCCAAAATCTCTACCCATCCTGACAGGACGCGCGGCAGATGTTGCGTGGCTTGAGGCGTATTCCGAGTGCGTCGTCACCGTGGACGAACGGCTTCGCAGCCGTGATTACGGTGACTGGTGCGGACAGAACCTCAAAGCTTTATCGTCTGGAAGTCTTTCACAGTGGATGACAGACCCTGATTTCTCGCCACCTTCTGGTGAAAGCCAAACCGGTGCGTATGCCCGTCTTGCAAAGTGGCTTTCAGATATCCGTGACGCGGAAAAATCCGTGATCCTGGGGGTGGATGCTGATGTTGTGCGGGGGCTTGTTCTGCTGGCGATGGGCTTGAATGCAGAAGCGGCAGGGAAGCTCGATATTCTCCCCCAGAGCTGGAACGTCCTGTCTTTTTACAGGACGTGGAGGGTGCAGGCCCTTTCGGTTCCAGCCAACAGAATAACGTCTGAAATTATTTTCGGCTCAGAAAGCGATCGTTAATCCAAGCTGCGGCGCCCACGCCCACAAGGATGGGACCGAGAATAAAAAGTACCGCTGCAAGGGCTACTAAAATAATAATACCGAAAGACATTTTCTTTTTTCCTTATTCAGGATGAAAACTGTTACGCTCTGAAGCACGTTTGCCATAGTTCATGCGCATATTCGCCAAGTTTATGCTTCACAATAACCTCTGAAAAGGGGAACGATATGCGTTATTTTCTCATGATTCTACTCGGGGCTGTCGTCACTCGCTTCTGGCTGCGGATAGCCTCCGTTCAGACGGTTCCGCGTGTCTCGTCACCTGCTCGGGCTCTTCCAACTTTATGACGCCTATTTCCGTACGGCAGGGGTATAGGTCAACCTGTAGAGCGACCCGGAAAAATCGTCGCTAACAAGGATACTGCCGTCGGGCATCGGCTGAACATCCACTGGGCGGCCAACGTTGCGCCCATCGCGCCGAAATCCCCAGATTAGCGGCTCTGACTGCTGTGGATGGCCAGCGCTATCGAATTTGACGGACACGACCTGATACCCTGATGGAACGCTTCTGTTCCATGATCCATGCTCGGCAATCAGCAATGCACCCTTCAGAGATCGCGCTGCGGCTGAGCCATCGTAAAATCGCAGCCCCAATGCGGCGACATGGGCTCCAAGCTTCAGGGCAGGCAGAGTAAACTCACCGCAAGAATGGCCTTTTCCGTAATGAGGGTCCGGGACGTCTCCCTGATGGCAATATGGATAGCCAAAAGATTGCCGGGGCTGGGTAAGGGTGTTCAGTTCGTCTGAAGGGACGTCATCACCCATCATGTCCCGGCCATTATCCGTAAACCACAGGTCTTTTCCTGTTCGCCGCCATGCGAGACCAACCGAATTGCGAATGCCGTAAGCAACGTCCTGCCTGTCCGTGCCGTCGGTATTCATGCTGATGATTTTTCCGAGATCGTGGCCTACGTCGCAAACGTTGCAAGGTGCCCCAATGGTCACATACAGCCTGCCATCCGGCCCGAAAGCGATAAACTTCCAGAAATGGTCGCCGTCTTTGAAAGGTAGGTGATCCGTAATGACTTCTGGTTCGGGCGGATTGTCTAGGTGGTCTTCGATATCTCGTAGAACCAGAACGCGTTCGGGTTCTGCGATGTAGAGATCTCCATCATGATATGCGACGCCGGAAGGGGTTTCGAGGCCGCTGGCAAGTGCCCTGACCTGAACGGGATTGCCTGCATCACCCACTCCAGAGACGGCATAAACCTTTCCGGGCCCCATGGAGCCAAGGAAAACAGTTCCTCTGTCTCCAAGGGCGATTTCACGTGCTCCACGGACCTGTGCCGATATAACGTCCAAATGAAACCCGGGCGCGACAGACAGGCCTTCGAACGAAGGAGCGCTCCATGCAGGCAGGGTCAGGCACGAGCCTATCACTGAGAACAGCAGAAATTGCCGGAGCATGATGCGATGCACCTCATCAATGTGGAGCAGGGCTTGAAGGACAGCGCTGGTAACCGCAACGGACGAATGGCTCAGAGGTTTTCAGGTGTTCGGCTATTCCTCCATTTGAAAATGTGATGTCACGAAGGATGTCTGGAGCTCCAAGGCCCTGATACTTCCTCGGTTCTGACGCGTTAGAGGTCCAGTTGCTGCCTTAATGAACGCATTCTGTCCGTCTCTCTGAACATGTGCACCATGTTAGAGAGCGAGCGTGAACAGTCATGGGAGTTTCCAGGTCTATGGTTGACACTTCCCCCCGTAAGCCGCGCGCAGCAGAAGCCGCGCTGCGCATGCTGGCACTTGATCTGCATTGGACATGGAACCACGAGGCGGATCTCCTGTGGCAGACGATCAATCCGGATCTTTGGTCCCGAACCTGTAATCCCTGGATAACCCTGACACGAACACCCAAAGCCCAACTGTGGGAAGCTCTACAGAACCCGGATGTCCGCAATCTCTTGAAGGCCAGCATGGAGCGCCGGAAATATGAGTTGGAGCGTTCCACCTGGTTTGCGGAGAAATATGCAGACGCGGAGTTGTCTGAAGTCGCCTATTTCAGCATGGAGTATATGCTGAGCGAGGCACTTCCCATCTATTCTGGCGGGCTCGGGAATGTTGCTGCAGACCAGCTGAAAGCGGCGAGTGATCTGGGTGCTCCTGTTGTTGCGGTCGGGCTTCTCTACGCGCAGGGTTATTTTCGCCAAGTTATTACTCCGGCAGGTGAACAACGGGCGCTCTACCCATTCAATGACCCTGACCAGCTTCCGATACAGCCCGTCCTCACGCCGGATGGGGACTGGTTCCGGCTCTCTGTCCAAACGGCAACCGGAGAGATCTGGCTTCGCGCCTGGAAAGCCGTCGTAGGTCGGACGACTCTGTACCTTCTGGATACGAACGATCCCTCCAATCCGCCCGCTGTTCGCTGCATCACGACGCAGCTCTACGGCGGAGATGCAGAACTTCGGCTGAGGCAGGAAATGGTTCTCGGTATCGGGGGGTGGAGACTGTTGCATGCTCTAGGGCACCGGCCGGATATCTGCCATTTGAATGAGGGGCACGCGGCTTTTGCAGCTCTGGAACGAGCCCGCTGCCTTTCAGAAGAAGAAGGTATTCCTTTCGCGCAGGCGCAGGTCATTGCCCGCGCGGGAACGGTCTTCACGACACATACAGCCGTCCCGGCTGGGTTTGATCGTTTTCCGCCTAAGCTGATTGAGAGCCATCTCACGTTCTATGCCGAAGACCGTCTGGGCATGCCAATTCAGGACTTTCTCGCGCTAGGGCGTCTTGATTCGGCAAATAAAGATGAATTTTTCAACATGGCTTATCTCGCCGTTCGGTGCAGCGGAGCCGTTAACGGCGTGAGCCAGTTGCATGGAGCTGTGAGCCGGTCTTTGTTCACGCCACTTTTCCCACGTTGGCCGCAAAATGAAGTCCCGATCTCTCATGTGACGAACGGCGTCCATACCCCGACGTGGGATTCAGCATCTGCTGACGAACTCTGGACCCAGGTGGGGGGAAGAAGCAGGTGGGAAGGAGATCTCGAAGGGCTAGGCGATTCCGTTCGTCATCTTGATGACGACACTCTTTGGCGCAGCAGGTGCAACTCCCGGGCCGAGTTTGTTCATGCGCTGGGGCAGGAGCTCTCTGCGAGACAATGCATCGTTGGCGAAGATGGGTTGTGGTGCCTCCCTGCGCCATCCTTGAACCCGGAGGCGCTGACAATCGGATTTGCACGCCGGTTTGCCACTTACAAGCGTCCAGACCTCCTGTTGTACGACGAAGAACGGCTTGTCCGGCTGTTGCGGGACGCTCATAGGCCTGTCCAGATCGTTCTGTCCGGCAAGGCTCATCCGCAGGATCTGGAAGGGCAGGCCATGATTACACGCTGGGTTCAGTTCTGTCAGCGTCAGGATATTGTGGGAAAAGTGGTATTCCTTGCGGATTACGACATGGCTCTGGCCCAGAAAATGGTTCAGGGGGTCGATCTGTGGCTGAATACACCGCGACGTCCCTGGGAGGCCAGCGGGACCAGTGGAATGAAGGTCCTGGTAAATGGTGGGCTCAACCTGTCAGAACTCGATGGATGGTGGGCCGAGGCCTATGCGCCGGAAGTCGGCTGGGCGTTAGGGGACGGACTGGAGCACGCGGGAGATCCGGCCTACGACCATTCTGATGCACAGGAACTTTACAGGCTCTTGGAAGAGCACGTTCTTTCTGAGTTTTACGAGCGCGATGCTGGCGGAATACCTAGGGCGTGGGTCGCGAAGATGCGCGAAAGCATGGCGCGTCTGACGCCTCAGTTTTCTGCAAACCGTACAGTTCGCGATTACACGGAACAGTTTTATCTGACGGGTGCGCAGCGCTACAGGCGTCGCCTGTCTGACCATAGGGTAAGTGCTGGAACGGTTCTCGACAGGCAAAAAGCTCTCTCTGTCGGCTGGAATACCCTCAGGATCGGAGAGGTTATCATTCCGGAGAACGGTGGGGAGCAGAAAGGGCATGCTTTCATTCATCCCGGAACGCTCGATCCTGCATTGCTGCGTGTTGAACTCTACGCCGACGCTCAGGATGGGCACCCGCGCATCAAGTCCCTGACACAGGGAGAACATCTTCCGGATGGCTGGATTGCCTATACTCTCGAGACTGAGCTTCCTGCCCCCGTGGCAGAATGTACGTTGCGGATCATTCCAGCTGCGGAGATCCTCAATGTTCCGCTCGAAGCGCCTTTTATCCTCTGGCAACGGTAGGGCATGAAGGCTTACGCTTCATGTGTCGCCATGCTGGAGGGGAAAGAATAATGATCCGAAGCCTTTTGCCGCAACGTCTGACATTTCGCTTTCTACCAGAAGCATGGCCTCTCGTTCGTCACCACACAGGCATAGCACCCGCTTTGAAAAGCGTGCGACCGAGGCATCGGATCCGGACATTTTACGATACCGAATCCGGCATAGTGTCTCGCCACGATTGGGCACTCTCCACCGCGCGAGAAGGCCGTGCGTCAGTTCAGGTGCTTGAGCCTGTTTCCTGGCCGGGGTTACCCAACATGACGCGTCCTGAACAATGGGTCTGGTCCCGGAGTGGATTACGTCCAGATACCAAGCTGCTCGAAGGGACTGAAGCTGCAAAACTCGATTTGTCAGGCACAGTTCTGCCAATATACCGCACAGATTTTTGGCAGTTACAGGGAAAGGCGGCGGTTGGTGCCAGTAGCCTCAAGGTGACTCTGTCGCGCGGATCAGTTCAGGCTGGAGAGCAAGCGGAAGCTGTTTGTGCATTGGATCTGACGCTCCTGAGCGGCGAAGCGCGAGATCTGTATGCATTTGCGCAGACTTTAAGTGATCTTCCCATATGGCTGACCGGGGAGACGCTTCCCATGAGGGGAGTGCGGCTCGCGCTTGGACAGTATGATGAGGATGTCACAGTTCAATCGGCGCTACATTTCGCAGGGGATATGACGGTTGGAAAAGGGTGGAGCCAGTCTGTTCGTGCTTTTCTGACGGTATTTCTTGCCGCGCAGCCTGCTGCTGAACACGGGAGCGTCGATGCTGTGCATGAGATGCGCGTCGCTGTCAGACGACTTCGAACGATCCGGAAAGCTTTTCGCCCTTTATTCCCTAAAGGAGCGTTAGCGAATGAGATGTCAGTTTTTCAGCAAACTGGACGGTTTCTCGGCAATGTTCGAGACTGGGATGTTTTTCAGACCGAAATTCTACCGGCCTATGTGAGCGTGGACATTACGGCTGAATTCGTTCAGTTAGCTAAAGAAAAGCGAGTGTCTGCACTGGCGGAGATGCGACAGAAACTGACTGATCCGAGCATAACGTCGACGCTACTTTCTTTGGGACAAAGCACGGAAGATCCTGCAGCTCTTTTCGGAGCCGAGACTGCCGACGCGCTTTTGGAAGACCATGCACCTGTTCTGCTCGATCGAATGGCGCGTAAAGTCCAGCATCGGGGTCATCATATCGGGCACCTGTCAGACCGCCAGTTGCATGACGTCCGTAAATCTCTGAAGGGGCTGCGCTATAGTATTGAGAGCATTCTTCCTCTGTATAAAGGGAGCCGCGTTGAAACCTATATGGGCCATTGCAAGGATTTGCAGGACTTGTTTGGTCGTTTCAACGATGCAGCAACGGCAGAGGCTCTGGTCAGGCAGGCGACAAAAGAAAGGCCTGACCTCGCAGAAGCAGGAAATGCGATTGTTCACATGGCGCATCGGGAGCGGAAAAAGATCCTGAAAAAACTTCCCAAGCAATGGAAGATTTTTTCGAAGGACGTCCCGTTCTGGTGTCAGTGAGTTATTTCCTTGTGTGTAGCGGAAACCTTGGGTCCAGCTCCGATTTATGATCCAAACGGGCAGCCAAAAAGCGTGACTGATTGCCGCAGGGAGCAAAAATCATGGAAAAACGCTGGGTTCTTCTGACAATCATTATCCTGATCGCCGGGCTTATCATGATACTGCTGTGGGCGAGACAGACCGACCCGGGCACGATTGGCCCGGATACGCATACGGAGAAGACGGCCCCCCAAGCTTTGAACGCGGCACACCCATATCTATGGAGCCCCGCGCACAATCAAAGAGTTTCTGAAACGAGCTGAGATTTGCTTCAGAAGTTAGAACGGAGCGTAAACATGAAGTTCCGCGGCTCTCCGTAGTAGTTATAGTAATACAGATTTCCCAGTCTTTGATAATATCGCTTGTTAGCGATATTGTTCAGTGTTGCGGAGAGGGAAAGATACTTGTTCCATTGGTATCCAGCCTGGATCGACCCAATGATGTATCCGCCCTGCGTCACGGTGCGGTTTGTGCCGAATGTACTTGTTTGAGCATTGAAGCCGCCGCCGATGCTCCAGACATTCTTTTGTGCCCCGCGATATGGCTCAAACCTGTAATGTGTCCAGAGCTTCCACAGATGCTTGGGCGAGTTGCCAGCATAGGTCAGGCCAGACTGTGTGGCGCTACCGTTATTGACGATCCGGTTGTCGTTATAAGTATAGCTGGCATTGATATCCCAGCCCTCAAGAGGACGGCCAATCAGCTCTGCTTCGGCACCCTGGCTGCGTGTTTTGCCTGTCGCGACGTAGCAGTCATCCACGCCACCGGGCCCACAGATGGCGCCGATGGTGCCGTTATAGATGGCTTCGTTTTTCTGAATGATTTTGTAGCCAGACAGGGTCATGCCGAGGTGCCCGTGGAAGAACTCTCCCTTGATACCACCTTCGAGCTGATTGCCTCGAACAGGCGCGAGGCGGCCGGTGGTATCAAACGCAGACTGAGGCGAGAAAGTCGAAACGTAGCTAACATAAGCCGTGACATTCGGCCACAGGTGCAGAACGCCGCCGATGTAAGGGGTCAGGATGCCCTGCTGATCGATATCGGTGCTGGTGGCACCAACGGTTGGGGAAATACGACGAGTTTTGCTGACATACCCGCTCACCCGTCCGCCAATCAGGATGGAAAAGCGTGAGATAGGCTTGATCTGTGCCTGACCATACACGCCCCACTGCGTGGATGGCTCCCAGTAGCGATTGGTAATGGTAGGGAGAGCCAGAGACGGAATGGCATTGTTCGCATTGATTGGGATACCGGCGAGCGCCGTATAGGTCCGGGAGTTTGCACTGGCACCGCCGCCTTCATAGAGATAGCGATCGTAGTTCGCTCCCATCATCAGAACATGTTTCTGCCCGAAGAGGTGAAGTGGTCCGGTGACGTAGGCGTCCAGGCCATCATTCGTCTCGTCATACCGTGTATTGGCTGCGACGAAATTGCCAGTCTTTGCGGACGCGTTATACGCGTTGAGATAAGCGTATTGCAGTGTGGTGGCTGCGGTTCGGTGACGGTAGTTGAGACGCCCGCGCCAGCCATGAGAGAACAGATGCTCCAGTTGTGCCTCAACTTCAGTCATCGGGACTTCGGATTTGCCCCAGTTGGCCCCCACCAACGTGCTCGTCGGCAGATTCAGATCCGCGCCATTACTGGCACGGGGAAGCCCCATATAACGGGTCGTATCATTGCTTTGAGACGTGACGGAGACTGTCAGGGTATCATGTCGCGTTAAGTGCACATCTGTGACACCATAAATCGTCCAGCGACGATCATAGGCATTGTTGTAGAACTGGTTGCGGTCGGTGCCTGCGACGACAAGTCGTGCGGAAACAATTTTCGAGTGCGCGAGAGGGCCGCCGACGTCAAGGGTGGCATGGTAATTGTTCCATGAGCCAGCCGAGAACGACGCATTACCCTGAAAGTCATCGGTCGGGCGCTTGTGGACGAAATTGACACTTCCGCCGGGTGTGCTGGAGCCCTGAAGCATACCGTCTGGTCCACGCAGGACTTCAATACGATCATAAATCGCCAGATCATACTGTTGGCTTAAAGTCAGCCCACTCATAGACGGGACACCGTCATACTGGGCCTGTAACGTGAAGCCGCGGGCAGTATAACCGCCCGTTCCGTCGCCATACATATTGACGTTCACGCCCGCGACCTGTTTGAGCGCAGCATCAACCGTATTGAGGTTCTGGTCCTTCATCTGCTGGCTGCTGAGAACGGAGATGGATTGCGGAACGTCTAACGGTTTGAGGAGCATTTTCGTCGTAGAGACCGCAGAAACCGTGTAAGTTCCGGTACCATCCGTAGAGGCATTACGGCGATGACCCTGCACCAGAAGCTGCTCAATGCTACCCGGGGTCTCGTCTTCTTGTGAGGCGTGTTTCTGCTGGGTGCTCTGTGCGCTCGATGAAGCGGAACGTTCCTCTTTAAGGTCGGCCGTTGAAGCTGGTTTTTTACGAGCTTCTGGGGCTACGTCATCGGTGGTCGCTGCAAAGGCGCCATTCCACGTGCCTGACAGCAAAAGTGCTGTAAAAAGCATTGGGCCTAGATGTGTACGTTGAGGAACGTTCGACGCTGGAAGTCTCATGGAAAGGGCTAACTGCCTCCGAGGAAATGAATTTTCACGAGAATTTCAGCTTACTTTCCCGCATTTCTAAAGTTACAAATGATATTCATTCTCATAAACTTCAATCTTTAATTCACGCACCTTCGCAGTTGTTACATTGTAGGCAGCATTCCTGCGACGTTGAGCGGGCAAGTGGTTCGTACAAAAAAATAATTATGAAAACGACTGTTTTTCAAGAATCGCTTCGTGAGAGACGTTTTCCTGTCGATTCAGCTAAGAATTGGCCTTCATGATCTGCCTTTGAATGCCAAGGCCTTCGATTTCCAGCTCTACGACATCCTCTGGTTCAAGATAAACTGGCTGAGGCTTGATGCCCATTCCGACGCCGGCAGGTGTGCCTGTGGCAATGATATCGCCCGGCATCAGGGTCATGTAATGGCTGACATGTGAAATGATGCTGCGGACGTCAAAGATCATGTTGGAGGTATGTCCCGTCTGCCGACGGCGACCGTTGACATCTAACCGCATGGAGAGTGCTTGCGGATCGGCGATTTCATCGGTCGTCACAAGCCATGGCCCCAGCGGCCCGAATGTGTCGCAGCCTTTGCCCTTGTCCCACTGGCTTGTCTGCATCTGAAATGAGCGTTCAGAGACATCATTGGCGATACAATATCCCGCCACATGCTCCAAAGCCTTCTCTGGGGAGACGTAAGACGCTTTTGTGCCAATAATGACTGCGAGTTCGACTTCCCAGTCCACTTTGGTGGCATGTTGGGGGATTAGAATACCATCGCTCGGACCCGTCAGGGCAGAGATGGCTTTCATGAAGACGATTGGCTCTGAGGGGAGGGGAAGGCCTGCTTCCTCGGCATGATCCCGATAGTTCAGGCCAATGCAGATGTACTTTCCGGCACCTGAGAACGGAATACCGTAGCGTGGTGTTTCCAAAATGACAGGGAGAGTATCCGGATTAATCGCCCGTAAGGCGGCCAGCTGCTCTGGAGACAGATGGGCGGCTGTAATATCAGGCAGAATCCCCGCAAGACTTCTCAGAATGCCAGCGTCATCAATGAGTCCAGGCGTTTCCTGATTCAACGGACCAAAACGACAGAGCTTCATCCTGCGACACTTTCTGTCCAGAGTGGGGAAGCATGAGATTAGGCATGTTTCGGTTCCTCTTCCAAGGGATTGAGGGGCCTGTTCGTGGCCGCTGCCCCAAACGCGAGGCGCATCCATTGCCCAAATTAATAACTTCGGTTATTGATATGTTATAACATACGTGTTTGACTATATGGGAGTTTCGGTTATGCCCCTGCTCAATGATGGTTCCCCGGAAGGGGATGAAAAGGGAACGCAGTGAAATGCTGCGGCTGCCCCCGCAACTGTGAGCGGTGAGGCTGATCACGATGGGTTCCGGGGACCCGGCCACTGGGGCGTCAGCCTTGGGAAGGCTCGCGATCTGCCGATGATCCGCAAGCCAGGAGACCTGCCATCGAAAATGGTCATGGACGAAGCGAAAGGGCGGGGTGCACCGGACGCAGCAGGATATTTATCCTGCTCATCGTAGTGACGCATTGTTGAGTGAAGTTTGCGTTATCCATGAGGAAAATCAGTTTTGTCGGTGTGTTGCCCGTTGCGGCATTGACCGTTTTTCAGCCTGCGTTCGCCCAGACAGAAGACGTCAGGAAGACGGTTGCCAAAGCGAAAGAAGAACACATTACCGCGCACGGGCGGGCGCAGCCGCTGAAGGATAGTGCTGTTATCGGGGGCAGACTTGGGCTGACGGTTCAACATAATCCTGCGACGATCAATGTGATTCAGCGCAGCGTGATGGAACAGCGCGGCTATGTGCACGCTGAAGACGCCGCAGACAGTGCACCGGGTGTTTCTTCCGGTGGATCTCCAGGAAGTCCGGCGCAGATGATGATGCGCGGCTTCAGCGGGAATCAGGTTCTGATCCTGCGAGATGGCATTTATTACGGCCCGACTACGATGGTGAACCGTCCGCTCAACAGCTTTAATCTTGAGAGCGTTCAGGTTCTCAAGGGGCCGTCGTCTGTTCTGTACGGGCAGGGCGCTGTTGGCGGCACGGTGGACATGCGAACGCGTGACCCTGCGTTTGATGGGCCGCATGCTAATGCTCTGGTATCTTATGGCAGTTTCAATACGTGGAATGCTGGTGTTGGCGGTTCGGTTCCCATTACTGACACTTTGGCCATTCGAAGTGATTTCAGTCGTACCTCGTCTGATGGATACGTTGCTGGCGCAGACCCACACAGCAACGATTTCACGACAACGTTGCTCTGGCACCCTTCGAAGAAATTTACAGCCCGCTTTGGCGTCGACTATCTGACAGATCGCTTGTCGACGTATTATGGAACCCCTTTGGTCCCGCTGGCGCAGGTCCATGATGGCGTAGGCGGCCTGCTGTCGTCTTCCAAGGGATTAGGCGTAAGCCGGTCATCGCTCTGGCGTTATTACAATGCCAAGGATGCAAAAGCTGGCTCGGTTAATGTGACCCCGACGCTTCATCTGACGTGGCAGCCAACGGAGAACATGACGTTCCACAATAAAACCTATGTCCTTTACGCCAAGCGCAACTGGAATAACGCTGAATCCTACAGCTATATCGGTTCAGCCGGGCAGACGGACGCAGCGGGAAATGCCATTGCACCCGGTCGGGTCGGTCGGGATCGGTTCTATGTTTATATGAACCAGCATCAGGTGGGTGACACGCTGGATGGTCAGTTTGATTTTCATGTTTTCGGAATGAAAAACCGTCTGGTCGTCGGTGGAGACGCGTATTATGTGCGGCTCATCCGGAACCGTGGTTTTCCGGACGCGACATATGCGGACAGTGTTTCGCTGAGTAGTCCTGAGAGTACGGCCGTCGGGAGTTTTGCTGGAGAGTATCCATATACAAAATCTCCCACAACCATGGTAGACGCAGGTATCTTCATGGAAGACGTCCTGACCGTGCGGGACGACCTGCGTGTAGTGGGTGGATTTCGCTATGACTGGCTGAAACTGGACCGTCAGAATTATAGCCAGTCCGGTGCGTTCAATCCTGCGACCAGCTTCCAGGGGAACTACAATCCTGCCAACTTCAGGATTGGCCCTGTTTACGATCTGACAGACAACATCAGCCTCTACGGCGTGTACACAACGGCTGAAGATCCGCCGGGCTCCAATATCTTCCTGGTTAATAAGGGCCAGTTTTCACGCCTGAGTCAGTCCAGACAAGGAGAAATCGGCGCTAAGGGTTCTTTCTGGAAAGGGCGTCTGTCTTCTACGCTGTCTCTGTACGATATCCGCCGTGCCCGAGTTCTCGTTGCTACCGGTGTGGACAGCGTGGCAACGGCGGGCGTTCAGAAGTCACGGGGTGTGGAATGGCAGGGGGACCTCACGCTGGGGAAACACTGGAGCCTGTCCGGAAATGTTGCCTATACGTGGTCTCGTTATGGATCATTCCATCCTTCAGCGTCAGTGAATGCCTCCGGGAACGAGGTTCCGAACGTTCCGGCTGTAACGGCTAACCTGTGGGGTGTCTGGTCCCGGGTTGCAGATCTACCGGTCGATCTGGGGGCTGGTATGCGTTACGTATCTGCCCGCAAGGGCGATTACGCCAACACGCTGAGTCTGAAAGACTATGCGCTCGTCAATCTTTTCGCGGCATGGCACGCCTATCGTGGCGTGACGGTTTATGGCCGGGTAGACAATGTGGGAAACAAGCACTTCATTCAGTGGGCTGATACCAGTTATCCGAGTGAAGTGATGCTGGGGGCGCCGCGGTCCTTCTCAATCAGTGTTCAGGCCGGTTTCTGATCGTGCCTGAGGTTGTGCTTCAGACGCATGGTGCCGGGTATGACCGCATACTCTCTTTGACGGATCTCTCCGTCAGGGAGGGTGAGCATGTTGCAGTCATTGGCCCGAATGGTGCAGGGAAAAGCACGCTTCTGAGGCTTCTCGCTGGATTAATTTCACCCACGGAAGGGAAGATAGTTCTGGAAGGAACGCTGCTCAGCACCCTTTCCAGACCAGCGGTAGCGTGCAAGATTGCATGGCTTTCCCAGACCGATGATGTAACTCCTGAATTCATAGTTGAGGATTATATCGCACTTGGTCGTCTTCCGTTTCGAGGCACTCCTCAGGCGCAGCAGGACACCGCGGCTCTGCAAACGGCGATCAAGTATTTCCGTGTCGAACCTTTTTTAAAACGGCCGATTGGCAATCTTTCTGGTGGCGAGCGTCAGCGTGTGATGTTGGCGCGATGTCTGGCCCAGACTCCCAAAATACTGTTGCTGGATGAGCCCACCAATCATCTGGATCTTGCGGCCAGAGCAGAGCTTCTAAATCTGCTTCGTGACCTCCCTCTGACAATCGTGGCCGTCCTGCATGACCTGTCTTTCGTGCCTGATTTTGCGCCGAGAACTCTCTTGATGAGGGACGGAAAAATCATTCTGGATGGGGCGTCTTCTGAGGTTTTGCTCTCTTCAGAACTAGGGCATGCGTTCGGCTTGAATGTTCATCCCGTTCGACTGGATGATAACAGCACGACGTTCGTTTTTAGGCCACGAGGCGCATGAAAGCGCCTGCCTTTATGCTGTTTTTGGGGTTCTGTGGCTTTGCCGTGCAAACGGCTTTCGCCTACCCGGTTACCGTGCAGAGCTGCGGGAGATCCGTAACGATCACGCATCAGCCAGAGCACGCTGTCATCCACGACGTTAATATGGCGGAAATGGCCTTTGCTCTGCATTTGCAGCCCTATATTCGCGGTTTGACGGGGATATCAGGCTGGAACAAATACACACCGGCTTTCAAAGCTCAGCAAGGCGATATCCCGGAAATTGCAACTCACTATCCCAGTCTCGAACAACTGCTTGATGCTGGAACAGATTTTTTCTTTGCTGGCTGGAATTATGGGATGCATATCGGTGGAGATGTGACACCCGAGACCTTGGCAATTCAGGGTATCCCGACGCTTGTTCTGTCTGAAAGCTGCTTCCGGGCCGGGCAGTCTACAGCTCTTCCGACATTAGACCTTCTGTATGGCGACGAAGAAAAACTCGGACAGATTTTTGGCCGGGAGCAGCAGGCTCGGCAATTGGTTGAAGGCTGGCAGAGGCGCGTTCAGCACATTCAGGATCGTCTCAAGGGCCATCACCCGTTACGTGTTTTCCTTTATGACAGTGGACGCGATCGGCCATTTACAGCTGGCCAATATGCCCTCGCGACAGAGTTGATCCGGATCGGCGGGGGCGAAAATATTTTTCGTTATTTACCAACAAACTGGGGTGCCGCTTCGTGGGAAAACGCGGGTTTGCGTGATCCTGAAGCTATTTTGGTGATGGATTACGGGGCAGGTGTTTCAGATAACCTGAAATTTCTGCGAAGCCAGCCATTGCTGACGGAGAGTACGGCCCTGAAGACAAACCGTGTTCTGGTTGTGCGCTATGATGAAATGACGCCGTCTCCTGCGAACATCGATGTGATCGAAAAAATTGCAGCCTTTCTCCATCCGGACGCAGTACCTTGATGAAACGCCTTCTTGGCATCAGTGCTTTGCCGGCTCTGAGTGTGCTGGCATTTTTGGAAGTTACGCTCGGAAGTGCTTCTCTTCCCTGGCATTCGTTGCAAGCGGGACTTTTGGCCGGTCCAGCCAGTCATGATATTGCCGCCCGGATTATCTGGTCCCTGCGAATGCCAAGGCTGGTTCTGGCTTTCTTGACCGGAGCAATTCTTGCCGGTGCAGGAGCACTTCTTCAGGCCGTAACCCGCAACCCCTTGGCAGATCCGTTTCTCTTCGGGCTGTCCTCGGGCTCAGCAACAGGGGCTGTTGCTGTCATCGTATTGTTGGGGGACGTTTTTGGCGTCTGGACGATCGCTTTTGGTGCAGTCGGTGGGGCATTTCTGGCAACTTCTGCGCTTTTACTGCTGGTCTCATTCAGATCCCGGTCTGGCGCAAGGGTCTCAACGGAACGGATGCTACTGTCCGGCCTGGCGATTTCCTTTGTCTTCTCTACTCTGACAAACCTGCTGATTTTCTGGGGTGACCGTAATACGGCGCAATCCGTTCTGTTCTGGACGATGGGCAGTTTTTCCGCCGCTCGCTGGTCGGCCCTGCCACTTGTCGTGTTGGGGCTTTTGCCCGTGATCTTCGGTAAATGGGCTTTTGGCGCTGATCTGGATGCCTTGATGGCCGGGGAGGAAACCGCAGCGTCCCTCGGGGTGCAAACAAGAAAGCTACGGCTTTGTGTTCTTGCCCTTTGCGCGTTTAGCTGTGCAACGACAGTGGCATTGTGTGGGCCGATCGGTTTCGTCGGACTGATTGTGCCGCATCTCATAAGGCCCATCTGGGGACGGTCTGTTCGAAATATCCTTATCCCCGCTATGGTCGCGGGGGGGATGCTCACAATCCTTTCAGATCTTCTCAGCCGCTGTCTTTTGCCGTCTCAGGAGCTGCCGGTTGGGATAGTCATTTCTGCGATAGGCGCCTGTTTCCTGATGGGTCTTCTGACACGGCGTTGATGTGTATTTGGCGCGTTTGCTTCAGAGAGACACCGTGATACCGCCGTCCACATACAAAACATGGCCATTCACAAACGAAGATGCGCCGGAAGCAAGGAAAATACATGCCCCCGTCAGCTCATCAAGCTGTCCCCATCGACCCGCCGGTGTACGCTTCTCCAGCCACGTTGAAAATTCTGCATCATTTACGAGCGCAGCGTTGAGAGGCGTGTCGAAGTAACCCGGTGCAATGGCATTGCACTGAAGGCCGTGTCTTGCCCACTCGGTCGCCATCCCTTTGGTCAAATTCCCCACGGCACCCTTGGTGGCCGTATACGGGGAGATATTCGGGCGGGCGAGGGCCGTCTGGACGCTGGCAATATTGATGATCTTACCCTGTCCACGGCCTAGCATATGTCTCGCAGCAGCCTGTCCAACATTGAAAATGGAGGTCAGGTTTGTTTGAAGAACCTTCTGAAACATTTCTGGTGGAAAGTCTTCCAACGGCGCGCGGTGCTGCATTCCTGCATTGTTGACCAGAATATCAATGGGCCCGGTATTTTCTTCGAAGCGATCGACTGCCGTTCGAACAGCTGCGTGGTCGGTCACGTCAAAAACAAGTGTCTCGACACCTCCCAGTTCCTCGGATGCGGCCGAGAGTTTTGAAGCATCCCGCCCATTCAGAACGACTTCAGCCCCGGCGGCTTGAAGGCCTTTGGCCAAACTGAAGCCGATACCTTGAGACGATCCCGTAATCAGAGCGCGACGTCCCGTCAGGTCAAAAAGAGATACACTCATGGAAAATCCTTCTTCCTTTGCTGTGTCAGCGCTCTGCAAACGCGGATCAGATGAACATTGAAATACCAACGCAGAAGACCAGTCCCAGAACGGCAATGATCGTCTCCAGAACTGACCAGGTCTTGATTGTCTGCGGCACGGTCAGGCCAAGATATTCTTTCATCTGCCAGAAGCCAGCGTCGTTCATGGGGCCGAAAGCCACGGACCCTGCGCCGGTGGCAATCACCATAAGTTCTGGCGATACGCCCTGCGAGTGCGCGAGGATCGGCCCCGCAATGCCGGAGGCCGTGCTCATGGCAACAGTAGAAGATCCGCAAGCGACGCGGACGATCGCGGCCAGAAGCCACGCCAGAACGAGAAGTGGAACATGCGCGCTGACGGCCGCGTCCGTGATGGCTTTTGAAACGCCACTATCAATGAGTTCACGACCAAAGCCCCCGCCTGCACCAACCAGAAGCATGATCAGGGCTGTTGGGCCAAGACACTCATTGGTGAAGCGAAGAATGGTTTCCCGCGAAAATCCACGAGCCAGTCCCAGCACGTAAAACGACATGACTGTTGCCAGAAGCAGCGCAATGTCCGTGTTGCCGATGAAGTGCAGGAACATGTTTGGTGCGCTTCTCGGAGTCGTAAACATGTCCGCGGAAGAGCCGATCAGCATCAGGATGACAGGGCATGTGATGGTCAGAACCGTAACCGTAAAGCCTGGGAGGTTTGTCGGGATTTCACGCCGTACAAACTGTTCTGCCAATGCATTCTTTTCTGTGATGAGAACACGGGGGCTGATGAAGCGTGCGAATAGCGGGCCCGAGATGGCCGCAATTGGTGTTCCCAGCAGAACGCCCCAGAAGATCGTTGTTCCCGTGTTGGCGTGATAGGCCGAGAGGGCGAGGAGCGTTGCGGGGTGAGGCGGGATCATCGCGTGCGTAACGGACAGCGCCGCACCCATGGGAAGGGCTACTCGCAGCAACGATGTTTCCGTTCGGGCTGCAAGAACGAAAGCGAGCGGGAAGAGCAGGACAACGCCAACTTCGAAGAAGACTGGCAGTCCCACAAGCAGGCCAATCACCATCATCGCCCAGTCAATCCGTTGACGACCCGCGCGCTCTGAAATTGTCAGGGCAATCCGGTCAGCACCGCCGGACTCAGCCAGCATTTTGCCCAGCATGGTCCCGAGAGCAATGATCGTGCCAACGTGCCCGAGGACGTGTCCGGCACCAGCTTCGAAAGATGCGACAACCTTGTCCGCAGGCATACCCGCGCAAAGAGCCAGCAGAATAGAGACGCTGAAGAGAACGATGAAAGGGTTTAAACGAAAACGCGCAATGAGTACGACGACTGCAATGATTGCGGCTGTTGCCAGCAGAATGGCAAAGGTTGTTGTCATATGGAACGCAGCCCTGTCAGAACGAGGAAACAGTTCAGAAGCGGAAACCAGAAAAAACCGTTACGTGAGAGGCTCCTGCAGAGAACTGAAACTTTCTCAGACCCATACGCCGATTGCCTCAAAGAACGGATGTAAAGTCTGCGTCATGATCTCGGCAGAAGGCTTCCACCATTGCTCAAATGCATGCGTTGAAGAATATGGAAGCTGTGAATTTTTAAATTATTCCTGCATTTTTCGGTCCTGACCCGACAGTAATGAAGCGCCTGAATGACGGGAACTTGAACGCAACGCATCAGTGAAGTGCCGCGTCAGGAGTCTGTACGGTGACAATGGCTACGGCTTTGTCGGTTCGTGCTACGATGCCGCAAGTCTGAACGCATTGACCTCAAGGACCACACAATGATCCCGTTTTCCGTTCTTGATCTTTCAATCATCACACGGGGCGCAGGCCCTCGTGAGGCGTTCAGGAATACAATCGATTTTGCCAAACTAGCGGAAAATCTGGGGTTTCATCGATACTGGCTGGCTGAGCACCATTCCATGCCGGGAATTGCGTCTGCGGCAACGGCTATTCTGATCGGTCAGGTGGCTGGGGCAACGACCCGTATTCGGGTGGGCTCTGGCGGAATCATGCTGCCAAATCACTCGCCGCTTGTTGTCGCAGAGCAATTTGGAACATTGGAGACGCTCTTTCCTGGCCGCATAGATCTGGGTCTGGGCCGGGCACCAGGTGCCGACCAGAGAACAGCCCGCGCTTTGCGACGTGATCCATCAGCGCCTGACAGGTTTCCGGAAGATGTTGTTGAGCTTCTGCATTACTTCGAGCCGATGGCGGCGGAAGATACGCATTTGATACGTGCCATTCCCGGAATGGGTCTGCGCGTTCCGGTCTGGATTTTGGGGTCGTCTCTGTTTTCGGCCGTTCTGGCCGCCCAGTTGGGGCTACCGTACGCCTTTGCATCTCACTTCGCGCCAGCACAGATGGAAGAAGCCGTTGCTCTCTATCGGTCGCGGTTTGAGCCGTCTGAGAGATGTGCGCGGCCTCACGTGATGCTGACAGTCAATGTCATTGCAGCGGATGAGGAAGCAGATGGCAAGTGCCTGGCGACGTCACTATACCAGTATTTTATGGCTTTGCGCCGCGGGCGGCCTATCGCGTTCCCGCCGCCAGTCAATAATATCCTGTCGTTGTGGTCGGTAGAGGAGCAGGCGCTCCTTGAGCAGACGCTGGCTTATACGTTTGCCGGGTCTAGAGAGAGTGTGACGGGACAGCTGAGACACTTCCTGGAACGTCACAAGCCTGACGAGTTGATGGTGGCAGTCCCGATTCATGATCAGGACAGCCGCAAGCGCTCGCTTGAAATTACAGCCAGGATCAAGGCAGACGTGGGGGCTTGATCAAGCCTGTGACATGCGTCGCTTCAGGTCCTGATGGATTTGAATGAACAGGTCTCTCTGGGCGTGGCTGCCACCAATGTCCTGCAAGTGAGGAAGCGCAGCGTTGAAAGAGAGCAGGGCTGAAGTGTTTTCATTGTGAAGATAAGCGTTCAGCCCACGGGCTAAAGGAATGCCTACCAGATCCCACGCTCGCTGATCTGGCAGGCTTTGCCCAGAGAGGCCCTCGATACGTCGCAGCAGATGCTGCCCTTCCGGACGATGGGCGCGGAGTAGCCCGTAAAGATATTGCAGAGTCAGGAAGGGCTGACTGACATCGTCCTGTCGTGAAGCGAGCCAGTTCGCCAAGTCCGTCCATCGGTCCTCGACATCAGCTCCCGCCAGCTCCAGACGGACCAGAAGGGATACTGCGCCAACCTGATCCTGTGAGAAGCTGCGTTCTCTGGTCCAGCAATGCTGGTCATAAACTGAAACAGCGTCGCTTACCCGATTGCGTGCAAGGTAAAAGAGAGCCAGATGCCACCATAGGTGCGTGTCCATGAAGGAGGTCAGCGTTTTCCAGCCAGCAGACCGCTCTTCAAGAAACGCGGTACCCTCATCAATGCGTCCCTGCGTCAGAAAAACATGAGCAAGGGCATGTTGTGCCCACGGCTCCGATGCATCCATGGCAAGGGCTGTGCGGGCAGAACGCTCAGCAGCAGGTAAATCGTGGCACTGCTCATAGGCAAAAGCCAGCATACCGTGCAGGGCGGCAACGTCTCCGGCGGCATCTTCGCTGCGTAGCGCAACGGCCAGCATGTCCTCAAAGCGACCTCGGATGAAATCGTGGTACTGCCGAAGTTTCAAAGTCACCAGATCGCGTGGCCATTGGGCAAGTATACGATCTGTCAGGCGAATAATAGCTTCTGGGTCTTCAGCAATAGAGGCTTCCAGAACTGAAAACAGAAGCTTTTCACGAGGAAGGGCACTTGTAACGGATTGAGCTGCACGTTCATGATATCGGCGCGCTTCTGATGGAACATCACCTGTTTCAGAAAGCATCCAGAGCAGCCCGGCATAGGTGTTCGCCAGGCAGTCTTCTGACTGATCTGCAATTTCGAGAATTTTGACCAGACGCAGGTCGTATCCAAGGTAACCAAGGATAAAATCATTGATGCCAGCGATCGTGGACGCTTGGTCAGCAGAAATATCGTTGTTCAGAACGTCCTGAGTCATGGCGCCTCTCCGGGAGAGGAGGAAAGTCGCTGAAGTTCTTTTTCAATGTACTGGTTTACGATAACAGGCTGTTCCAGCATGATTTGATGACCACAGGCTGGCAGGATATCCAAGGTGCTGGTGGGGAGAAAATCATGCACTTTTCTGACTTCAGTCAGAGGGACGATGCCATCGTTCTGACCCGCAAGAATATGCACGGGTTTGTCAAAACGGCGCAGGATTTCCGTATTGACCGGGGCCGCACCTGAACGGACAGCATTGATCATGAACAGGCTGTTGCGTTTCGTCGCCTGACGTTCGGTGTTGAGTATCTCTGGATCTACGTCTGGACCCCATGCCAGCTTTTCGAAGCGTGCCTGTAAAGCCGATCTCGCAAACGAGGCGAGCCAGAAGGGCAGACGGTCCATCCAGTTTCCAAACATCGGCCCCTTCAGTGACGGGGCAAGAGATGCCGGGCCCAACAGAATGAGGCCATCAACGGGTATGTCCTCTCCAGCAGCAAGCAATCCGGAAATCCATTCCAGCGTGATGCGGCACCCAAAGGAATGAGCGACGATGATACGTTTGCGCGAGGAGAAAGCTGCTAGAACAGCGGCCAGATCTTGTACTGAAAACCGACTGGCAAAAACCTGTTCGTGCTTGGAGCGCGCACTTTCGCCATGTCCAAGCGCATCCCATGCGACGAGATTGACGGGCTTTTTGGAAAACCGGTTCCACTGCAGCCGCCACTGCTGGCGGTTTCCGCCCAATCCGTGCACGAAAAAGAGCGTTGTGTCGCTTCCAGTCTGTTTTGAAGAGGTGGCAAGCCTGCGGCCTGGAACGCGGAAGAATGTTTCTGCTGGTGGAAGTGTCTCAGTCATGGCTGGTATTCCTCCCAAAACGTTCTTGCCACGTGGGGCGAGTGGGCTCGCCTAGCAAGGGCGATGCCTCATAAACGCCGCGCGCGATCGCTCGGGCCGTGACCTGCGTGGCCGTATGCAGAATTTCGGTCCACTCCTCAATGGAAGCGGGCGCGGGTGCATCGCCTGTAGCGATGCCGAACACTGCGTCTCCGTCCTGCGGAAGATGCGCGGGGAAAACGCCACGGGCGACGCCATCCTGCGCCAGAATGGCCAAGCGTTTGGCTTGCGCTTTCGTCAGGGTGGTATCAGTGGCAATAACGCCGATTGTGGTTCCAGCGACGTAATTCGGCTTGATGCGGAGTTTGAGGTCATCTGCTGTCAGCCGTAGCGGAAAACCAAGGCCCCCGAACTCATCATTCTGTTCGAAAGGCGCGCTCCAGAAGTGCGGTCCGTCTCCAATCGTGGCCGTCCCGACAGCATTGACAACCATAAGCGCTGCGACCGTGTGCCCGCTGGAGGTTATGGCGCTGGCTGATCCAAGTCCCCCTCTCACGGTCGCGGTGGTTGCGCCCGTTCCGGCGCCTTCGGTCCCAAGTTTGAAGGCCCCGTGACATGCTGCTTGTGCGGCCTGATAGCCTAGTTCCGCATAAGGCGAGTATCGTCCCCAGTCCTTATTTCCTCCGTTCACGAGGTCAAAAAGACTGGCCTGCACCACAATAGGCACGCGGACCTGGCCGTCCGGTGTAGGAAGAGCGTCAAACTCTTCTCTCAGCCAGGCCTGCACGCCGGCGGTTGCATCCAGACCATACGTCGATCCACCGGACAGCACGATGGCGTGAATGCCATCCACCAGCATTTCTGGCTCCAGAAGCGCATTTTCCCGAAGTGCAGGGGCTCCGCCAAGAAAGCTGCCGGAAGCGACAACGGGCCGGTCGAACACAAGCGCTGTCACGCCAGTTCTTTGCTGAACATTGCGCACATTTCCGACGCGAATGCCCGGAATGTCCGTGATGAGATTATGGCGAGTTCTGGAAGTCATGGTGGGTGTGATTTCAGAGGCTGGCGTTGATGAGGGCGCGGGTTGTCGGGTGTTGAGGGTGCGTCAAAACGTCCGCTGTAGGCCCCGTTTCGACAATTCTCCCACCATCTAAAACAGCAATACGATGTGAAATGTGTCGGATTACAGCCAAGTCATGGCTAACAAAAATATATGACAACCCATGACGCTCCTGCAGATCCAGCAAAAGGTTCAGAACGACGGCCTGAGTGGAGACGTCCAGCGCCGAAACAGCCTCGTCTGCCACGATAACATCAGGTCGGGTTACAAGCGCGCGAGCAATTGCGATACGCTGTCTCTGGCCTCCGGAAAATTCCCTCGGATAGCGGCTGATGGCGTCTTGCGGCAGAGCCACGTCCGCCAGAACGTCAAGAACACGACGGTTCCTTTCTTCAGCACTCAAACTGGTCTGATAAAGAGGTTCTGCGACGATTTTTTCAACCGTCTGCCGAGGGTCCAGAGCTCCTTGTGGGTCCTGGAAAATCATCTGGATGTGGGGTCTGAAGCGGTGTCGGGCAGCGCCGGTGAGGGACGTAATATCCTGTTCTTCAAAGAAAATTTGACCACTTTTCGCACCGACTAAACCCGTTAGGATACGAGCCAACGTGGATTTTCCGCTGCCTGAGGACCCAACGAGCCCCAGTGTTTCGCCCTTATCTACGTGAAGCGAGACATCTTGTAGAATGATCTTCGGTTTCTGCGAGCTAAGCAGCGATGTTCCCCAGCCTGCAACATCGTACTGGATATGTCTGGCTTCCAGAAGATGGCTCATGGCTCCACCCCAGACGCCAGATTTTCTGGCACTGGTAGGCGTGTCAGCGGCGGATGGTTTACTCCGTGCAGGGACATGCTCAGTAAAGCACGTGTATATGGGTGCTGAGGTGCTGAAAAAAGTGTTTCCGTCTTTGCACTTTCCACGAGTGTCCCGTGTTGAAGAACCATAACATGACTGGCTTTATGGCGGATCAGGCTCAGATCATGGGAAATCATCAGAATGGCCATCTGATTTTCAGCAGCAAGATCCTGGACCAGATCCATGACTTCGGCTTGGGTTTGGCTATCCAGTGCGGTTGTGAACTCGTCAGCAATCAGCAGTGCTGGTTTGCACGCGATTGCGATAGCCAGGAGCACACGCTGTCGCTGACCGCCTGACAGCGTGTGAGGGTAGTCGTTTGCTGAAACCCCTGCGCGACTAAGGCCAACACGATCCAGAAGCTGATGAACGGCCTCTTTGATTTCGCGACCTGTCATGGCGGTGTGCAGTCGGAACGTATCCCCGATTTGCTGACCAATCCGACGGATTGGGTTAAGCGCGGTCATGGGCTCCTGAAAAACCATGGCAATCTTCTGACCGCGCAGGCTTCGAAACTGGCTCTCCGGAAGAGAAATGAGGTTCTGGTCTTCAAATAGAGCCTGACCTGACGTTTCAAAGCCATCGGGGAGCAATCCCATAAGCGTACGGGCAAGCGTGGATTTTCCCGAACCAGACTCTCCAGTGACAGCGACCGTTTCACCAGCGTTTATGGTGAAGGAGAAAGGGTGCAAAATGGCTGTGGAGCCAGCGCGGACTGACAAATTTTGAACGGACAGAAGGCGGCTCATGACGGCTGTCCGTTCAGTCGATTGAAAGGGCGCTCCAGAAGGTCACGCAGGCCATCGCCAAGCAGATTAAACCCGAGCACCAGAACCATCACGGTCACACCTGGAATTGCAACAAGCAGCGGATGGTCAAAAATATGGATTTGATAAGACGCGAGCGTTCGTCCCAGATCCGGCTGAGGGGGCGGTGCCCCAAGCCCCAAGTACGATAGGCCGGCTTCTGAGAGAATGGCCAACGCTAAAGACGTCGAGGCATGAACGATCAGGATAGGCGCGATGTTCGGAAGAACATGGCGAAGGATCGTATCGATTGAGTTCAGTCCTGCCATGCGGGCGGCGGCAATGTAATCGAGTACAAGAATGGAGTGCGCAGCCTGGCGTGTAATCCGGATCTGGGCTGGGATGCCGAAAAGGGCAATAGCGAGAATTTCGCCAGTGGCAGAGGCGCCTTGCGCTGTGACGAGCATGGCGGCGATCAGAATAGGTGGAAAAGCCAGTCCCAGATCTGCTGTGCTCATCACGGCTTTGCCGCGCACACCGCCGTAAGCCGCGACGAGCCCCAAGGCTGTCCCAATGACTGTCGCGAGTGTCACCGCAATTACGGCGATTACCGTGCTGTTGAAAGCCCCTGTCAGGACATAACTCGCAATGTCACGTCCGAACGGGTCCGTCCCCAGCGGGTGAGAGAAAGAAATCGGAGCGTAACGATGCGCGATATCGATCAGAGGAGAGCGGCCACCCCGCCAGATCCACGTAAGGGTTGCTGGGACAAGGCACGCCAGAAGAAGGGCACTTCCAGCAATCAGGCTCCTGTTCGTGCGAAGCAGGGTCATGCACTTTCTCCTGCAAGGCGCGGGTCCAGCCAGCGAACAACGATGGAAAGTGCCAGATTGAGCAGCAGAACACCCGCGACAATCAGCATGACAAGGTTTTGTACGACCGGTATGTCACGCTGGTTCACGGCTTCCAGAAGCAGTTTTCCGCAGCCGGGAATATTGAACACGCTTTCGACAATGATTGCGCCAGTCACCAGAACGGGAAGCTGAATGCCGATCAGTGTCAGAACTGGAATCAATGCGTTTGGAATGGCGATTTTCCAGAGAACGCCCTTGTGGCTGTAGCCTTGAGCACGTGCTGTTCGGATAAAGTCCTGGTTCAGAATATCGATGAGAGAGGAGCGCATGAAGCGTGCTGTGATGGCTGCCTGCGGGATGGTCAGGGCGACTGTGGGCAGGAAAAGAGCGCGCAGGCCGGTGAAAAATCCTGCGTTCCAGCCCGTAAATCCTCCGGCCGGAAACCAGTGCAGCGTCAGGGAAAACAGCAGCGTCATCATCATGGCCAGCCAGAAATCCGGAATGGATTTGAGGAACTGCAATGTTGCCATGACGGCAAGATCAAGACCTTTTCCACGATGAGTGGCTGCGATGGCTCCCGTGGGTAGCCCAATGAGAAGAGCGAGGCCCGTTGCCAGGAGGATCAGAGGAAGGGTGCTCTGGAAGCGCTCAAGGATCAGCCCACGAACGGGAACATCATAGGCGTAACTCGTTCCAGCCTCTCCGTGCATCAGGCCAGAAATCCAGCGCAGATACCGTGTTGCGGGGGAAGCATCGAGGCCTAGCTGGTGATGGAGAGCCGCAATGCTGTCCGGGCTTGCATCCAGCCCAAGCATCACTGTGGCAGGATCCCCCGGAAGGAGGTTCAACAGAGCGAACACGATCACACTGGCGACTGCGAGAACCACCAGTCTTCCTGAAATGGCAGAGGCAAGATTGGTCATCATGGCTGCCACGTCACATCTGCCATAGGGCAGGCTGCGATCTGCTGGTCGATCCATAAGCCGGAGATATGCCGGTTCAGAACGGTGTCCCGAGGGCGGGAATACAGGAAGACGTTGGGCTCGTCCTGCGCGAGACGATCTTGCAGGGCGATGGAGAGCCGATGCCGATCCTCCGCGTTGTCGCTGGCTTCATACTGTTCGAATAGCTCATGAAACTGCGGGTTCTTGTAATGAAAGTAGATGTTATCCCGATCGTAGATCCCGATGTCATGCGGCTCTGTATGGGCAATGACTGTCATGTCAAAAGAGCCCTGCCCAAAAACCCGGCCCAGCCATGATGGCCATTCCAAGGGCTGCAACGTGACGATCAGGCCAACCTGCTCCAGATAGGCGGCAACAATTTCGCTCGTATCGCGAGCATAGGTGATGGGCGGGTAAGAGAGCGTCAGCTGCGTCCCCGGTTTGATGCCAGCCTCTTTGAGAAGCTCTCGTGCACGTTCCGGATTGTATGGGTACCGATCGGGGAGTGCAGCATAGTCTGGGTCATTGGGAGCCATGTGAGATTGCAGGACTGTCCCGTCTCCATCGGCCCCAGCCTGAATGAGGGCCTTTCGATCGATGGCGTAGGCAAGAGCCTGACGTACGCGCAGGTCATTGAATGGCCTGCGCGCATTGTTCAGTGCCAGAATGGCTTTGAACGGAAAGGTTCCACGTACGACTTTGAGATTAGGATTTCCTGCAAAACGGCCGAGAATTTCAGGGGCAGGGAACGAGGGATAAGCGTCCAGCTCTCCCGCCAGAAGCGCATTGCTGGCAGCAAGCGGATCAGGCATGAACCGGAATGTGACAGCCTTCAGTTCTGGCGCTTTTCCCCAATAATCGGGATTACGGGACAGCGTGACGTGATCGCCTCTTTGCCAGGCTTGGAAGAGAAACGGACCTGTCCCTATGGGATGGCTGGCGTTCTTGTCTGCTGATGAGGGTGACAGGATGGAGGCATCATTCCATGCAAGCTCATAGGTGAAGCTGCCATGGGCTTTTTTGAGTGTGATATCTGTGTGGGTAGTGTCAGGGCAGCTCACATCCGCGATGTTTGTAAAGAATGTCCGGTCGGGGTTTGTGCTGGACGTCGCCCCAGCACGCAGCAGCGAAAACCGCACATTTTCACAGGTTAGGAGTGTCCCATCATGGAAATGGACGTTCTCTTGCAAAGCAAAATGATAAACGCGGCCTTCATCTGAGACAGTCCAATCCCGTGCAAGCAGGGGTTGGACGTGCCCGTCACGGTCCAGCCGGGTCAGGCCTTCAAAGACGTTGTTGTATGTGATTGTGCCGATGGCCTCGCTTGGGCTGCGGGTCGGGTCCAGGCCAGGCGGCTCAATTGAGATACCAATGCTCATTGTATCGCGCGTTTGAGCCAGTGCGGACGTGCCCAAACTCAGACCAGCCATGGTTAAAAGAGCAAAAGATGACTTCATGGGGTCTCGCCGGGAGCAGGGCGCTTGAGACCAAGATGCTCGCGCAGGGTGGAGCCTTCATAGGCTGTGCGAAACAGACCGCGTCTCTGAAGTTCTGGCACCACATAATCCACAAACGTTTCAAGGCTCTGCGGCAGAATGGGAGGCATAACGTTAAACCCGTCTGCCGCACCTTCCACAAACCATTCTTCAAGCTGATCTGCAATCTCCTTGGGACCGCCATAGATGGACCAGTGCCCGCGAGCGCCGCTGACTTCGAGATACAGGTCTCGCAGGGTCATGTTGCGCTTCTTGGCCATTTCTACGAGCAGTGTCTGGCGGCTGCGGTTTCCGTTGAAGTCTGCTGGAGCTTCTGGAAGGGGCGCATCAAGGGGGAGGCCACGCAGATCTGTGCCCGTCATGCCTCCTAGCAGAAACAACCCGACGTCAGGGTGGGTAAGTTCATCAAGTTCAGCCTTCAGATCTTCCGCTTCCATCTGTGTGCGACCAACAAGCGGATATACGCCTGGCATAACTTTCAGAGATGCAGGGTCCCGACCGATTTCTTTCATGCGGCGGTGGAGATCGAGGCGGAAAGCTTTTGCTTCCTCAAGGTCTTGCTGGGCGGTGAAGACCATTTCGGCAGTTTCCGCAGCCAGTTGGCGCCCCGGTTCGGAAGAGCCCGCCTGCACGAGAACGGGTCTTCCCTGCGGCGAGCGGGGAATATCGATCTGACCCGCGGCAGAGAGAAACTCGCCTTTGAAATCAAATGGACGCCGGCCGTCAGGCGCGAAGAATGCTCCGCTTTTTGTATCTCTCAGGAATGCATCGTCGGTCCAGCTATCCCAGAAATTCTCTACAATCTGTGCAAATTCGCGGGCCTGACGGTAACGGTCTGCATGCGGGACATGACTTGGACGCCCGTAATGAATGGACTCCTTGACGTTGGCCGTTGTGACAAGGTTCCATCCAGCGCGTCCGCCGCTGATCTGGTCTAGCGAGAGAAACTGCCGGGCAAGGTGATAAGGCACCGAATAGGTCGTGCTGACCGTACCAATCAGGCCAATCTTATCTGTTGTGGCAGCCAGTGCGGAGAGGAGCGTCAGAGGTTCGAAAGATGCCGCATATGTCATTCTGCGGAAACCATCGATTGTCGCTTCGTCAATGGAGCTTGTAAAATCAGCGATAAACACGGCATCAAACAGCCCCCGTTCAGCGAGGCGTGCCTGTTCAAGCTGGCGTTTGAAATTGCTTCCTGCGTCAGGGGCGGATCCTGAGTGGCGCCAGGCTGCCGCATGATGGCCGGTCGGGAGAAGAAATGCGGCGAGTTTCATCTGGGGAGCCATGGATCTTGATCTCTTGCTTATGTCGCGGTCAGAAACACAAAAAATTGTTGCATCCACAACATAACCTGTTGTGAATCGTTTTTCTATACCTTAAACGCAATTAAATAGTTGTTTCCATTAACAACTAAAAAACTTAGTTATTAGGCGGAACCGATGCACGACGTACTTACTGCTCCGCACCGCAGGAATGCCCTCCTTGTTCGTGGGCGTATTGCACTGATTTCCAGCGTTGCATTTCTGCCGCTCTGGAATGTTGCTGCGGCTGCGGAAGAGAATGCCCAGACGAAGAAGCCTGCTCAGGCTACGTCCCGCAAGGGCAGCGCGCTTTCTGCAAAATCTGCTCATGCATTGGCTGCGCCTAAAGTTCACGCATCTGAAGCCTCCCGCGTTGAAAACGTTGTTGTGACGTCGGAGCGCAGGGCAGACAGCCCACAGAATATTGGTACGTCGATCAGCGTCGTTTCCGCAAAAATGCTGGAAAATCGGAACATCAATAATGTGTTCGATCTCCAGTACGCTACGCCATCGCTTCAGATCCAGCCGTCCTACGGCAGTGGTCAGTTCACTTATACGATCCGAGGCGTCGGATTTAGCAATTACTCCAGCAACAACTCCCCGACTGTGGGTATCTATATCGATGAGGTGGCGAACCCGGTCCCGTTCGGCATCAACGGAATGATGTTTGATATGCAGCGCGTGGAAGTTCTGCGCGGTCCGCAGGGCACGCTGTATGGTCGGAATACAACAGGCGGTGCGATTAACTATATCACGAACAAACCGACCGATAAGCTGGTGGGCGGCGTGAGTGCCCAGTATGGCCGTTTCGACAGTGCCAAGATCGACGGTTATATTTCCGGCCCAATCAACGACAAGCTGAAGTTTCGCCTGTCTGGCGAAACACAGCAAGGCGGGGCATGGCAGTACAATCCTGAAGCTCAGGCCCATCTCGGGAACGTCAATCGTGGCGCGGCTCGCCTGTTGGTGGATTATACCCCATCAGAGAGCTGGAAGGTGGAGTGGAACCTACATGGTAGCCGGGATCGCTCTGACGGAACGGGCGTCTATGCGTGGGAGCCTATCACCAGCCTCAGTTCCACCAATCCAATGCCTGCGTCCACCAGTCGTTATAATACCCGCTGGGGGACTTCGGAGCAGTTTGCCAAAGAAACTGGTCTGACGCCGGATCAAAAGCCATACAGCCATATCGATACGGGGGGCAGCAGTCTGCGGGTTGAGAAGCATCTCCGTGATTTCACGATCACGAACCTCGCCAGCTACGATTACATGCAGCGTGACGAATACGACAATTTTGATGATTCCTCACTCTCTCTGGCAGACGTGAAGTTCAATACGCGGGCTAATGTCGTGGCCGATGAGCTGCGTTTCTCATCCAATACATCTGGTCGGCTTCACTGGATTGGAGGCATTTACTACGGTCACCAGTGGCTGAATGACCGTTACCAGTCGGGGTTTGAGGCTCTTTACAATACGGATGGAGACGTCCGTTATTCGCAGACGGTCAATACAATCAGCGGCTTTGGTCAGGTGACATACGACCTCACGCCGAAGCTTCAATTGGTTGGTGGCATTCGCGTCGAACACGAGAAGCGCACACTCGATAACGTCTATGCTCATTACCTCGTCGGCGGGGTGGTAACGAACCCGCAGAACGCTGTCGCCCAGCAGTCGCAATCCTATACGTTGCCATCTGCAAAATTCAGCATCCAGTATCATCCGTTCAGCCATGACATGACGTATTTTACCTTCAGCAAGGGTGTGAAATCCGGTGGCTTCACGGTGTACAACTCGTCTGACGTCACGCAGATGACCAATCCGTTCAAGCCCGAGCAGCTTTATTCTTTCGAGGTGGGAAACAAGCTAATTCTGCCGAGGTATAACCTGCGGGTAAATGCTGACTTCTTTTACTATGATTATTTTGACCGTCAGGTTCAGTCCATCGCCTATAGCCCGACGACCGGCTCCGCGATTGGTCTGTTCGTAAATGCGCCGCGCTCCCATATGTTTGGTGGCGAATACGAAATCGAGTGGTCCCCGATCCCGGGGCTGCACGTGGCGCAGTCTGGGGCCTATGTCGAAGGTGCTTACGATAAGTTCAGTGCTGTCACGAGCTCAAAGCAGGTCAATGGTGTATGGGTCGGTGTCACGCAGGATGTGTCTGGACGTGGGATCGAGGTGCCTCATTTTACGGCCAACGGTTCCGTCGATTATACGTGGCGCGTTGGAAAATATGATCTCGTTTCAGGTGTGGATTACAGCCTGCGCACCACGAGTACGGCTCTGAACTCCGCCAATACCATTCCGGGCTATACGTTATGGGGGGGGTATATTTCGTTTGCGCCCCGTAAGGGCCATTGGAAAATCGAGGGTATTGGTCGCAACATCACCGACAAACACTATGACGTGACACGCGGCTATTTTGTGGGTGGAGACAACATTGCAGTTGCTGGCCGACCAGCAACTTGGGAAGTCCGTGTTCGCGCAGACTTCTGAAAAAGCGAGGGATGGCGTTTTTGCCATCCCTCTGACGTTTTTCAGAACGAGGCCGCCACGGTGCCAAAGAACATGCGTGGAGGGGTAGGATAACCCACATACGTTGAGCCATCTCCCGCGGTGATGGTGGACCAGGAGCGCGTGTTCGTCAGGTTGCTGACGTTGAACTGGAGCTTAAGGCTCTGCATGTGCGGGATGTGCTTGAACGTATAACCCGAGCTGAAACCAAGCTGGAACCTTGGCGGCACCATGACGGTATTCGTGATTGTACCGGGACGGACGCCCATATAGGTTCCGAAGAGCTGAGCGTTGAAGCCTGCCTGATTATAGTTGATGGCGAACTTGTCAGACCAGACAGGAATAGCCGGGACTTTCTCGCCTTTTGTTGTGTAAAGCGTGGTGCCGTCCATGAAATCGCTGCCGTAAATGCTGCTGACATAGGATACGGCATCATAAATCGAGAAGTGCTGCCCGAACCTTAGTGTGAAGGACAGATCCATACCATTTGTCGAAACGCTGCCCAAGTTGGCGACAGTGCCACCAACGCCGGAAATTCCCTGATTAGGCGGCTTGATCGAGCCAAGACGATTGAAGAAATCGACATGGTAATATTCCAGCTGACCACTGATCCCCGTGAGGGGGCCGAGAAAGAGTGGTCGATTGGTTCGGATGCCTGTTTCATAGGTCCAGGACGTTTCTGGTTTTCCTGTTTTCTTGAAGTCTTCAAATGCTTCCTGGCTGGTCACGGCCCAAGGTGACGTGCTGCCATATCCAGTCTGGGCAAACGAATTCATGTTTTCCTGAATGTTGGCGAATAACTGCTCATGGGGCGTGAAGCTCCACAAGGCACCAAAAGCAGGAAGAAAGGGCTTGTAAGACGGGATCGTTCCGCCAGCCACTGTGTGAGTGCTGGTATCAACAATCGTTTTCGCACCTTTAACCGATGATGCAAGTGACTGCGGCAAAGCAGCGACGGGCAACGTGCCGTTGGTATAAACCATCTCGGACTTGAAGCCTGCTGTCAGGGTCAGATGGGGCGTTACGCGCCAGCTATCCTGCAGGTGTGTGACAAACGTGTTCGTGTAAAACGCATTCATCCACTGAGTAAAAAGAGGATTGGTCGCGCGCTTATACGGCGTCAGCGTGTCCGTTGCGGTGAGCGGATACCAAAGACGCCCCTGTGTATTGTTGTTGCGTTCGTACCATCCGCCAACCTCAATATTATGGTGGCCCAGATGATAGTGCAGGGTGCTGGTCAAGCCTCCGCGATAGTCTTCATACTCCGTCGTACGAACAGCAAAACCTGTTCCTCCGGTTGCATTCCAGACCTTTGGGTCAATTCCGGCATTGCTATACGTAAACTGACCATTCTTGATGTATTTGGATCCAGTGGGGTCCAGGTAGCTCCCGAGGATCGTCAGGATAGCGTTGGTACGAATAGACGTTGCAACCACACCCGCGCCATCGTCATAGTGAAAGTAAAGCTGGTTATCCCACGTCAGGTTTGGAGAAAATTTGTGCGAGATTTTCAGATAAGTGAGGTAATCGGTTCGCTGCGCTGCTGAGTAATAGTATTTATTATTAGGCGCTCCCGGTGCCGCTGATTTGGAGCTCATGGCAGGGTAATTGGCCATGGCAGCGTTCAAATCAGGGAAAAACGCACCACGAGCATAAAGGTCTGTAGGCGCTGTCAGGCCCTGTGTGTTAGGTTCTGCCTTGTCTTGCCAGTCAAAGTACGCCGTGATGGTAGTGTTTTCACCTTTGTGAACAAATTTGCCATTTACCTGATAGCCACCCTGTCTATTTCCTTCACCGAGATTCCAGGGTCTGGCATCCTGCCGTGAGAAAGAGACATAGGCCGCGTTTCCGTTTCCAAAATTACCTGTATCTAGACGGGCATAGGTGCGAAACGTGGAATAGCTGCCGAAAGTCTGCCGGATTGTTGCGCCGGCTTTTGCTTTCGGGTCCCGCGTATTGAACTCAATCGTTCCGCCCAGGTTACTGGTGGACGCTGTTCCGAGTGCGCCCGCTCCAGAGGATAGGGACGTTTGGCCAATATTTTCGCTGATGGCGGCTCGTTGAGGGGAAAGGCCATTATAATTGCCGTAAGCGCCCGCACCGAGCGGCACACCATCAAGGGTGTAGCCGAGCTGGCTGTTGGAGAAACCGTGAACGTAAATGCTTGAGTTCTGCTCGTTGTTGCCCCACGGATCAACATTGGTGAACGTCACGCCCGGCAAGAGATCCAGAGCCTGCATCGGGTTCTGACCCGGCATCATTTCCTGCATCTGGTCGCCGCTGATGCTCAGCACAGACCGTGTTCGATGGCCTGTTGCAACAATCTGCTCAATGTCGCGCTCATCCCGGGTCCGCGATGCGCGTATGTGTTTTGGGAGGCGTTTTGTAGCGACACCACGTCGAATGACCATTCCGCCGCCTGGAGCAACCTCGGCAACCAGACCGCTCCCACTAAGAAGCCGCGTCACGGCTGCGTCAGCTGACAGGGGGCCATTAACGGGCGGAGCCTGAAGGTGGTCCACCAGTTCAGGAGAGAAAATGACGCTCTGTCCGGTCTGTTGGCTCAGGGCTTCCAGTGCCTGTGCCATTGGCTGCCGGTTAATGTGAATATTCGCTGCGGCTGACGGTGTAGCCAGAGCAGAATGGGTCAGAATGGTCGTCCCTACAGTCAGAAGCAGAACTGCGCGAAGGGGGCACCGGACGTTGACGGCCATGTATTCTCTATCCTGTTGGTGATCGCAGAAGGCGGTCTCAACAGGAAGACAAACGAAAACTGAAAAACCTCAGCATTGTTCAACGGTTTTCATGAAACCGTCATAAAGCACGAAAGATGAAAACGTTTCCCTGTTCCTGGAGGGTCAAGGGAAGAAGGCGCGGAAGCATCCGCAAAAACATCTCGCCCTGTGACACAAAATAAACCCCGCTTAACCGCATATTTGAAACAGTCGGCGACGCCAGAATGATCTGACGTTCGCTATACCGTCGGATTTCTGAAACAGCATCCTGCAGAGGCGTATTGCGGAAAATCAGACGTCCGGTTTGCCAGGAAAGAAGCGCTTCGATGTTGGGATAATCGATGCTCACCGCACCATTCTGGGCAATGCGAAAGCGCTGCCCCGTGCGGATCCAGATATCACGCGCGGCAGTTGTTCCGCTTCGGAGTAAAATCCTGCCTCTAAGCGCCGTGATGTCTGTGCAGTTCTGTTCCATGCGGACATTAGCTGAGGTCTGTCGTGAGAGCCGAACTGTGAGGTTTCGAACTGAGAGGTGGAAATCTGATGGGCTTTCAGGGGAAAGCAGCACTTGTCCGTGCTCCAGTCTCGCGCGGTGCCCATCTTCAGACAGCGTCATCCGGCTTCCTGAATCCAGGAGGCATGTGCCGTAATCAGGCAATGCAATGCGAAGAGTATGCCCAGTCGATGCCTGCAGAACACGTGATGCCCGGGCAGTCTTGTTCATCGGTACAAGTGCGATGAGCGCAGCTGAGGCAAGGGCCAATGCACTTCTACGCCCTAACGGAAAACCATGCGTGTCTGAGCGTTTTGCGGGCGTTGCAGGAATGCTTTGTGTTGAAACCCCGCCGCCAAGCTCCCAGTAATCCGTCAGGAGTTCAAAAGTGTTGGCGTTACAGGTGTCCTCACGCATCCACTGTACAAAGCGGGCACGGTCCGTGTCGTTACAATCGTCAGCGTGCAGGCGCGCAATCCAGAGGGCGGCCTGTTCCCGAACTGCGAACTGCTTTTCGGAAGGCATTAATGGTCCATCCAGGAAGCAAGGAAGACAAGTGCTTTTGCAATATGCTTTTCCACGCTGCTTTCGCTCATTCCCAGCGTTAAAGCAATCTCCCGATACTTCATTTTTTCAACACGATTGAGAAGAAAGGCCTGCCTTGTCTTTTCGGGAAGCTGTCTGCAACCCTCGTGGAAGCGATCCATTCTTTGGCCTGACGCATAAACGTCTTCCTGGGATGGCCCGGGATCTTCTATTTCTAATGTAATATCCCGGTCATCGCTGAAAGATTGCATGCGCGATGAGGCTTTTTTCAAATCATTGAGATGCAGGTTGAGCGCACTTCTGGTGATGTATGCCTCCGGATGCGTCACGTCGTCTTTGGCGCGTTCATAATAATTCGCCAGCGCCGTCTGCAGATGATCTTCCGCATCGTCGCGATGTGTCAGGCTTTTGATGCGACGGCAAAGGCGCAGCCATTCCTGCTGACAGGGAAACCAGTTTTCCGCCAAAGGTTTTATCATCCTGTTTTAAAGATGGACTGCCTGAAGCGCTCCATTACGGATTTTGGCGGGGTGGGTCTGTGACAGTTTCATGAAAAGAGGCTGAAGGGCATGGGCAAACGCCCTCATTCGCTGTCTTGGAAAGAGTGCGACCGCTCGATTCCAGCGAAAGATTTTCCATCATGCTTTTAAACCGCCGACGGGTACTGACAGGTCTGGGAGCAGGGCTCCTGTTTTCCTATCGCCTGAAGCAGTTGTCTGCTGCCGTCCCGCATAATCTGGACAAGACTCCTGAGTTTGATGCATCGCCCTTTCAGTTGGGTGTAGCATCCGGAGATCCGGCACCAGACGGTTTCGTAATATGGACACGCCTTGCGCCGCACCCGCTGGAAGAGGCGGGAGGAATGAAGCGCCTGAAGCCTGTTCTGGTGGACTGGGAAATCAGCGAGGATGAGCGTTTTTCAACGCGCCTGCGGTCAGGGCAGACCATTGCTCACCCAGAGCTCGCTCATTCCGTTCATGTTGAAGTTGATGGACTTCAACCAGATCGGCCTTACTGGTATCGTTTCCATATTGCGGGACATGAGAGCTCGATAGGTCGTGCCTGTACTTTGCCGTTGCCCGGTGCAAGCGTGCAGCGTGTAAGGTTTGCCGCCGCAGGGTGTCAGCACTACGAATTCGGATATTACAGTGCCTGGCGGGCTATCGCGAACGAGAACGTCGATTTTGTTTTCCACTACGGGGACTATATTTACGAAGGAGCCGATATCGGCGCAGGTGTACACACCGTTTATGGAAAGCCATTTACGGCGGTCCGTCGGCACATCGGGCCAGAAATCTATTCCCTCGACGAGTATCGCCGCCGTTACGCGCAGTACAAAATTGACCCGGATCTACAGGCTGCTCATGCCGCTGCGCCCTGGCTGGTAAGCTTTGATGATCATGAAGTTGATAATAACTGGGCAGGGGATACCGATCAGGACGGTACTCCGGCGGATATTTTCCGTCTGCGTCGGGCATCCGCCATGCAGGCCTATTACGAACATATGCCCCTTCGTATCAGCTCTCTTCCGGACGCCAGTCACATGCAGATGTACCGAAGCTTCCGCTTTGGTGATCTGATGAATACGTTCGTGCTGGATACCCGTCAGTACCGGAGCGATCAGGCTTATGGTGATAAAGACGTTCCGCAGGGACCAGATGTCTGGTCACCCGAACGTACCATGATGGGACAGCAGCAGGAGGCTTGGCTTTTCAACGGGCTGGGACAGTCTGACACGCGGTGGAACCTGCTGGCGCATCAGGTGATGGTTATGGATCTTGCTCACCGGAAGTCAGCCCATTCGGAGCTGCTTTACAGCATGGATCAGTGGTCCGGTTATATGCATAGCCGTAACCGACTGCTTCAGTTCATCGGAGAGCACTGCCCTGGAAACGTGGTCAACGTGACGGGGGATGCACATCGGCATTATGCGGGCAATCTCGTGATTGATCCCGCCAAGCAGAAGCCAGTGTCGGTGGAATTTCTGGCGACGTCCATTTCGTCAGGCGGTGATGGCGTTGGAGATAATGACGCCCATAGCCAGTCGGTTCGGCGTGAAAACCCGCATCTTAAGGCAACGACAGACAAGCGTGGCTATGTGTTGTGTGATGTTGGCCGGGATGTCTGGCGAGCAGATCTTAAAACTCTGGATCAGGTGAGCAACCACGATGGACAGCTCTCAACCTACGCCAGTTTTGCAGTTGAGCGTGGCAACCCAGGCCTTCAAAAGGCCTGAGTCGATATTCCGACCATCAGGGCGTTTCGTCCTGATGGCTTGAGGTCATGCGAAAGCAGGTCAGCAAGCCTGCGAGAGACGTAAAGAACAGAACCAGTCCCATCGGTAAGGCACTGGTTTTGCTCAGCCCGACAAGAGGAGCAGCAACGCCGCCGACCAGAAGGTTGAGAGAGCCGAGAATGGCACTCGCACTTCCTGCACGGTGGCCCTGCTTGGCAATGGCGAGAACAAATGTAGCCGTCAAAATCATGCCGATGCACGTCATGTAAAGGAAGATGGCTGCCACCAACAGGAAGAGCGGTCCTTTCAGTGTCGCGATAAGCGTGATCAGTGCGGCTGCGGTTGTAATGCAGATCACGGATGCCCGAAGCATTGTATTGGTGCGCGCCATGCTGCCTGCACGGCCAATCAACCAACTGCCCCCGACGAGTGCCAGACCATTAATTCCGAACAGAAGACTGAATGTCTGGGGCGAGACGCCGTAGATGTCCTGATAGACGAAGGGCGTGCCGGCCACATAGGCAAAGCTGCCGCCATGGATCAGTCCCACAGTCAACGCATGCCCAAGGAATTCCCGGTCCGTCAGGAGACTATGGAATGTCTCTAGCGTCGAGCGTGCTGAATTGGGGAGGCGGCGGTGTAATTCAAGCGTTTCATTCAGGCGCCCCCCGACCAGGCCTAGCGCCACGACGCCAAAGCCTGTCAGGAACCAGAACATGGTGCGCCATGTTGCTGATGGCAGGGCCAGAATGGCTCCACCCATCATTGGTGCCACCATAGGGGCGACAGCATTGATGATCATCAAGCGAGAAAAGAACCGTGCGAGGTCCGGCCCATTAAACACGTCTCGCACCACTGCCCGCGACAGAACCAGTCCGGCTGATGCTGTGAGGCCCTGAAGAAAGCGGGCAACGATGAACGCTGTGATGCTGGATGAAATGGCGCAGAACAGGGATGACAGCGCAAAAAGCGCCATCGCTGCCAGCAACGGCCCTTTCCGGCCGCGTGAATCGCTGAACGGGCCCACCATGAGCTGTCCCAGAGCCAGCCCGACCAGAGTGCTGGTCAGGCTGAACTGAACTGCGGTCTCTCCAGCGTGAAAATCATGCCCGATACTGGGGAAACCCGGCAGGTACATGTCGATGTTAAGCGGACCGAGACAGGTCAGCAGTCCGAGGATGAGGATAAGATCCCGTTGGGCGGGACGTGATGTCTCGGTAGTGGGATCAGTCATGGACTGGAACCTTGATAATGGTGACGCCAGAGGCAGTCATGCGGGTGAGTTCGTCTGTTGGGGCATCATCGGTAACGATCAGGGTCTGGACAGTTTCAAGAGGGGCAACGGGGAAGCGCCCTCCGGACCCGATCTTGCTTGCTTCGGCCATGATCACCACGCTTTCGCTCCGGCTCAGAACCTCACGTTTGAAGGCGGCTTCTTCATGGTCCCAGACACTTGGTCCTTCGGCGGAGATGGCCCAGACTCCCAAAGAGCAGAGATCAAAACGGTAATGCTGAAGAGACTGGACAGCGACTGAGCCTGTTACGCCACCCGTTGTTCCTTCCAGACGTCCACCAATCATAATGGTTTCAATCTGGTCTGCGTCGCTCAGGGCAACAGCAACGGCGGGACTGGATGTGACCACAGTCAAAGGTGTATCGCGGGGAAGCGATCCGGCCAGCGCAATATTGGTTGAGCCTGTGTCGATGAAGACAACCTGCCGTGGCTTGAAAAGCGTTGCGGCCTGACGTGCGAGGGCGTTCTTCAGCGGAACTTTTTCGCCCATTCTCGCCCGGATATGAGACGCATTGGGCTGTAGCCGTAGTGCGCCGCCATAAACGCGGCGACATTCTCCTGCTTCAGAGAGCTCACGCAAATCGCGCCGAATCATATCGACCGGGACGGTCCATTCCGTGGCCAGATCAGCCGCGACAACACGGCCGTGGCTTCGCAGACGGGCGCGAATGTGGCTGAGACGTTCGTCCTTGAGAATGGGACTTTCTCCGAAACGGGTTAAAACACGCGCAAACCGTCATAAACGCGCATAACCTGTCAAGAAGTTTTGCATGTCCTTCTGTTTTGAAAGGGCAAGTGTGGCAGATCAGAAACTCAGGACAGCATCCAGATTGAACCACAGCATGTTGTTCGTCCCGTTATTCACCGTTCTGGAGGAGACTGTGCCGGATTGATTGAAGGGGTGTGTTCCATTCAGGGATTTGTCCAGACGGATTTCAGGTCGGACGGTCAGGCTGGCTGGACCCAGATGTCGGTTGATGAAGCTGGGCCGGTACGCCACCCCGACTGTCAGGTCTCCGTATGTGGTCGGCAGGGCGTTATAATACTCGAACGGGCGGTTTCTCAGCGAGTTTGTGTAGGACATATCGCTGGAATACTGGTTGATGATGCCGCCAGTGTTGTCTCGGAAGATTTCACCTCGGACGTTGAGTGTGAGGGATGGCCGGATGTCCCACGACAGATATGAAGAAACACCATATGCATCGTCGCGCGACGCATCGTCATGCAGATAGAGAGCTTCTGCCATCACGGACAATGCATCTGTCACGTGATAGGTGGCGAGAAGGTCCGCATTATACTGCATGAGATCGTTGGCGGACCGCCCGATGCCTGCACTGCTCCATCCGGCGGGTGAGACGATCGTGCGGCCATTATTTGCCTGCGGGCCGAAATGTCCAATGGCATGAACATTCAGCTTGCCGCCCATCAGATTATTCCAGGCAAAGCCAAAGTAGCCTTTGGGGCGACTATTGTTTCCAGCGCCTCCGAAGGTTGTAGAATTGCCTGCATCGATGCCAAGGATCCAGTCCATGTGATGGCTCAAATGCATCGTGGCCACGACGCCGACCGTCTCGAAGGGAACGATATAGTCGGCGGCATAATTGAAAGAATAGAACGGGCGGGCGAGGGCTGGTGTGCCTTCAGCACCCATCAGACCGTACATTTGACCAGCCTGGAAATCGATACCGTGGTGGAAAATCCATGGCGTATGGATGTCGATATGGGCCTGTGTCGGTGCCCACTGGTACAAGCCGCTAATCGTACCGTCGCCCATTCCGATCGTTGGGTCGAAACGTGAGTCAGATCCGTACATCATCTCTACGACAAACCCGATCCCGTAACCGCTTCCGATGGAGGTGACGGGATGGGAGAGAGAGCCCATGATCTGGTTAAGGGTCACGGTATTCGCGCGATCCAGATAAAACTGCCCGAAATTGCGTCCAGATCTCGTCCACGGGTTCCCGCTGATACCAGCTTCGACCGTGAGATGTCCGACCAGGCCATCCCAATAGGTAAGGGGACGTCCTGCTTTGGGGGAGAAAAGATTTCCGGCTTTCAACGCTGGAAGATCAGGATCTCCGGCATCGTTCGTATGAGATGCTGTTGGCGGTGGTGTAGGGTGATTGGGATTAGGCGTGCCGTTTGGCGTGATAGTCGTGTTTGAAGAGGCCGCCGCCTGCGCATAGGCGAAAGACGGCAGGGCGGTTCCGGCCAGCAGACAAAAGACTGCCATGACGTGTTTTTTTGACACGCGAAATTCCGTTCCTGAAGGTTTCGGAAGGGTCGTGAAGAAAAACGGATCAGATTTCTGACGCTGCCTGCTTCTGCCCGTTCTGGTATTTCCGCATGAAGAAGAGGCTCAGTATCGTCATGAAGGCCACGTAAATCAGGCAGACTTCTGGGTTGTAATACGTGACGGCAACCAGAAGGATCACAGCGCCTGCCAAGGCAACGCCCGGAAGAGCCGGGTAGAGCGGTGCACGATAACTGCGCGCAAGATCTGGTTCCGTCTGGCGTAGGCGAAACAGGCTTACCATGCTGAGAATATACATCGTCAGCGACCCAAAGACGGCCATGGTGACAAGCGTTGCCGTCAAAGACTGGCCGTGGATCGAAATGACGTCATCAGAGAAAATGGCAGCAATGCCAATAACGCCACCGGCAATGGTCGCGGTGTAGGGAGTGTGGAAGCGTGGGTGCACCTTGCCGAGAACAGAAGGTAAAAAGCCTGCCCGCGCCATTGCGAAAATCTGGCGCGCATACCCCATGATGATCCCGTGCAGAGACGCGACAAGTCCAAACAGACCCAGCCAGACCAGCATATGCAGCCAGCCGCTATGTGCGCCGACAACATGCTTCATCGCCTGAGGCAGGGGATCATTCAGGTTGGCCAAAGCGTGCCAATCTCCCGCACCACCAGCAAACACCATGACGCCGAAAGCCAGTGCGACCAGCGTTAGAACACCCGCAACGTAAGCAATGGGGATGGATCGGCGAGGATTGCTGGCTTCTTCCGCCGCCATGGCCACGCCTTCGATAGCCAGGAAGAACCAGATGGCAAAAGGAATGGCCGCGAAGATGCCACCCATAGCCTCCAGTCCGAAATGAGGTGCAACGCCCCATCCGTCGTGCAGGAAATTGTCCCATGAAAATGCGGGAGCAACGACGCCCATGAATACCAGCAGCTCAATGATTGCGGCGATTGTTATGAACAGTTCGAACGTGGCGGCAATATGGACCCCCACGATATTGAGTGCCATGAAGACGATATAGGCGCCCAGTGCTGCCACCTTTGGGTTCAGATGAGGAAACTGAACGTTCAGATAGGCTCCGATGGCAAGCGCGATGGCTGGTGGTGCGAAAATGAATTCAACCAGTGTGGCCAGACCCGCAATCAAGCCACCCCAGCGCCCGAGGGCACGCTGGCTGTAAGCAAACGGGCCGCCTGCCTGCGGGATGGCACATGTCAGTTCCGTGAAGCTGAAAATGAAACTGGTGTAAACGAGCGCGACAAAGACTGTGGCAATCAGAAAGCCTAACGTCCCCGCTGTTGCCCAGCCGTAGCTCCATCCAAAATATTCACCCGAAATGACGAGACCAACTGCAATTCCCCAGAGATGAAACGCACTAAGGGACTTGTTGAGATGCGTTGGAGCAGTGCTCATTGGTCATTGTCCTTTTCCAGGGTGGGAGTGGTGTTTTCAATCAGAGGGGCATCTGGAGCCGCGTCTTTGAGGCCGACGCCTGTGAGTTTCAGATGGCGGGCTTCACGCATGAGCCAGGCCAGCTTTGTCGCAGCGGCTGGGATGGTCATGCCATGAGCATGAATGTTGGAGAGGCAGTTCCGTGCTGAGTCCGGGCAGCCCACAAAAGGCGCATATGTCAGGTACACGCCCAGACTATCCGCGACGCTGAGACCGGGTCGCTCGCCAATCATCATCACAACCATTCTCGCTCCGAGAGTGACGGCAATGTCGTCCCCCAGAGCGACGCGTGCCTGTGTCGCAATAACCAGTGGGGCGATGTTCCAATCCGGAAGGCGGCTCTTCATGGCCTGAAAGAGCGGGATGGCATTTTGCTGGGTGGCAAAAGAAGAGAGACCATCGCCCGCGACGAATACTACGTCCCACTCACCTTGTGTAAGAGTGCCGAGCGTTTCTGGGGCCAGCCGGCGGCCAAGATCGGGGCGACGCAGATAAGTGGAACGGTCTGATGCGCGGCTATGAACGATCAGATAGGGCTCAGACCCCAAAGTTGCAGTCAGGGCTGAAACGTCCAAAGGTGTGTGAACCGCGTCCCGGGCTTGGGCGTGAGAGGCCTGGAAATCGAGCACATCCTCGGTTTTCAACGCGTTTCCTGCGCGACCCAGGCCGATCCGGGCACGGGTCAGACGCCGCAAATCCTGCCAGAGGTCTGCTGTGTGCAGTGGAACGGAGGGCGCGTTGCGATCATCCGTCATGGTCAGCGCGCCATTTCACCAAGAAGGGTCTGGCCGGGTGGAATATCCAGCATGCGCTCCGTATGCTGGTCATAGAGGCCCATTTTTTCCAGCCAGCCTGCAAATTCCGGAGCAGGCTTAAGACCCAGAAGCTTCCGAAGGCTCAGAAGGTCATGGAACGACAGGCTCTGGTAATTGAGCATGATGTCATCAGCTCCCGGCACCCCGATCAGGAACGTGATGCCAGCGGCTCCCAGCAGCACCATCAGGTTGTCCATGTCATCCTGATCCGCTTCAGCATGATTGGTGTAGCAGGCGTCACACCCCATCGGGACGCCTAGCAATTTCGCACAGAAATGATCCTCAAGCGCCGCACGGATGATCTGCTTTCCATCATACAGATATTCCGGCCCAATGAACCCAACGACGGTATTGACGAGAAGGGGGTCGTAGGCGCGAGCCACAGCATAGGCTCGGGCTTCTACAGTCTGCTGATCAACGCCGTGATGGGCATCGGCGGACAGTGCAGCGCCCTGACCCGTCTCGAAATACATGACATTGTTGCCAATGGTGCCCCGATTCAGCGCTCGGGCGGCCTCATGGGCTTCCTTCAGAATTGAGAGGCTAACCCCGAAACCGTCATTGGCTTTTTGGGTGCCTGCGATGGACTGAAACACCAGATCAACCGCGCCGCCACGGTTCATGATCTCAAGCGTGTTGGTGACGTGTGTCAGAACGCATGTCTGTGTGGGAATGTCATAGCGCTGGCGGGCATGGTCCAGCATCTCCAGCAGGGCAAGACCATTGGAGACGCTGTCTGTTGCCGGGTTGATGCCAATGACGGCATCGCCCATGCCACGCAAAAGACCATCAAGCGTAGAAGCAGCAATACCCCTCAGATCATCTGTAGGGTGGTTAGGTTGCAGCCGTGTGGACAGACAACCTTCGAGGCCGATGGTATTGCGAAATTTTGTGAGGACGCGGATCTTGCGCGACACTGTCATAAGATCCTGATTTCTCATGATCTTACTGACGGCAGCGGCCATTTCTGGTGTGATGCCTGGAGCTGCGGCTGCCAGTGCTTCTGTCGTGGCGTCTTCGGATAGCAGCCAGTCCCGAAAGCCAGCAACAGTCAACGATGAGAGCCCCGAGAAGGCGTTCTGGTCGTGCGTATCCAGAATCAGGCGCGTCACGTCATCCGTTTCGTAAGGGATGAGTTCTGATTTCAGAAATGTGTCCAGGGGGAGGTCTGCGAGAGCGTAACGGGCAGCAACGCGTTGAGCGTCGGAAGAGGCAGATAAGCCCGCGAGTTCATCACCAGAGCGGGCAGGAGACGCTTTGGCCAGCAGCGTCTTCAGATCATCAAAGGTGTACTGTTCCCCTCGCAGGGTGCATCTGTAAGCCATGGCCAGAGTCCTCTGCCTTTGCTCATCCCGAAAGTCGCATTTGGGAGAATCAAGGTTTTGTCCGTTATCGCAATTATATCTCTTTCGGACCGAGTTTGACTTGACCCGAAACAACAACGTTTTGACATTTGACGACAATACGCCCAACACTCGTGTCAAGTGAGCAGCAACAGGAAGACACCATGTCATCCTTTCCCAAGTCTTCCGGATCAGACGTCTATGTCCTGGCGGCCGCCGCTGCTGGTGTGGAAAAATTCCTTACGGAGCAAGGCGGAGACATGGACCGGATCGCTGGGCGGTCGGGTCTTTCAACGCATCAATTCGCCATGCCAACAGATGCATTGAATCTGGGCGCGTACTGCCGTCTGTTTTCCGAAGCCGAAACAGATACGCATGACGGAAACATCGGTCTGCATTTCGGGCAACAGTTCAGACCGAGGCAACTCGGGCTGATTGGTTACATCGCGCTTTGTTCAGAAACAGTGGAGCAGGCGGCGCAGAATCTGGCGACTTATTTCGGGTACCATCAGGCCCAGACCATCACACGGTTTGTTGAAGCGGATGATCATGTCCGGCTTGAATATATGATCGCGGACACGGCCATTCAGGACAAACGTCATGATGCCGAGCTGACGATGGGCATGTTTGCCAATATCTTAAGGGCTGGTCTTGGTGCGGACTGGTGCCCGCAGGACGTTCTTTTTGCTCACGAGCAACCGGAACAGGCTTCTGAACATCGAGAAGCGTTTCAGGCCGATATACGCTTTTCTGCCGGGATGAATGCTTTGGTGTTCCGGAAAGAGGGGCTGAAAAAGCCCATGCCAGACGCTGATGCTGCCCTGCTGCAGGTGATGAAATCTTCACTTGTGGCGTTGGCGCGAGGGGCGGGGCACACGGTGCCTGATTCAGGGCAAAGTCTCAAAGAGCAGGTTATGGTTCAGGTCCGAAAGTCGATGCGGCAGGGCGGCTCTGAATTCTCTGACGTGGCGGAAAAACTGTCCCTTTCGCCCTGGACCCTTCAACGCAGACTAGCCCAACTTGGCCTTTCTTATTCCGGTCTCCTGGATGAGACACGCCAGATCGATGCGTTGCGGTATCTGGCAGAACCGAACAAAGATGTCAGCGAGATTGCGTCTCTCCTTGGATATACTGAAACCAGTGCTTTCAGCCGCGCGTTCAGACGATGGTTCGGGGTCTCTCCGCGGGTCTGGAGACAGCAGAACAGCGTCTCAACGAGCTAACTGATGGTCGCACGTTCATCCGTCCGTGTGGTATGGAAGAGGAATGAGTGTTGAAGTCATGCCCGGCCTGTTCCTGCGGGAAGAGGACCTGAGAGTTACCTATATTCTGGCGTCTGGCCCAGGTGGTCAGAACGTCAATAAGGTTGCGACAGCTGCGCAACTGCGTTTCGATGTCTCCGGCTCTGCTGTTCTTTCAGAGCGGGTACGAACCCGCCTTTTGGAAATTGCGGGAAGTCGTGCGACCCGGGATGGGGAAATCGTTCTGACCGGGCGGCGTTTTCGAACGCAGTTACGCAATCGGGAAGATGTTATCGAGCGTTTGGCAGAAATGATCCGTGAAGCTGCGCATCGACAGGCCTACCGGGTGCCGACACGCCCCGGAAAAGGAGCCCGGCAGCGCCGACTGGATGGAAAAGCCCACAGGGCCGGGATCAAACGCAATCGTCGCATCCGGCTTGATGATTGAGAGGGAGAACAGATACATGACGTTCCAGCTTTCTGCCCTGGAATGGGGCGCAGGACCCAAGGTTCTTGAAGTCTTTCTGGAACCGACCTGCCCATTTTCCGTCAAGACCCTACGCAAAATACCAGATCTCCTTCAACTTGCGGGGCAAGACCGCCTGACGGTTCGCGTGCGGCTCCAGTCCCAACCGTGGCATATGTTCTCCGGCGTCATTGTACGGGCCATTCTGGCTGCATCTTCGCTGGACGAGGGCCGGGACGCTGCGTTAGCCGTCATGACGGCTGTTGCAGATCATCGGGAAGAGTTCGAATTTACCGATCACTGCCGTGGACCGAATATGGACGCTACACCGGCAGACATTCTACAGCGTATTGAGGTTTATAGCGGTGTCCCACTTGCTGAGGCCTTTGTTCGTCCCGAGTTGACGGCAGCAGTCAAATGGCATGCTCGTTACGGTCGCCAGAATGGCATTCATGTCTCGCCAACCTTCATGGTGGATGGTCTGATTGATCCAGCCTTCAGTAGTGGCGACAGTGTGGAGGAGTGGGGAGCCAAGCTGTTTCCCGTAAAGGACTGACGAGACAGAGAGATTGGACGTTATGCGGCTTCTTCAATACAGTCGCCATAACGTTTAGCAGTCAGGACTTTTCAATGACTTCCAACCTCTGGACCCGAGCGGCTTTCGCACTCTCGTTTGCCGCGCTTATTGGCACTGAAGCACATGCTGCCGCAGAAAATCCGTTCTTCAGCGCCAGCACGCTCCCCTATCAGGCTCCCCGCTTTGACCTGATCAAGGACAGTGATTATGCGCCCGCTTTTGAGCGCGGTATGGCAGATCATCTGCGCGAGATCACAGCGATTGCCAACAACAAGGCCGCTCCGACATTCGAGAATACGATTGTCGCTATGGAGAAGTCTGGTCGCCTGCTGGATCGTGTGCAGGAGACGTTCTTTGGTGTTTATCAAGCCAATAGTGATGCCGAACTGGACAAGGTTGAAAGCCGTGAAGCGCCGCGTCTGTCTCAGCATGAAGATGAAGTCTATCTGAATGAGCGCCTGTTTGCGCGCGTAAAGGCAATCTACGATGCTCGCGCAAGCCTCAATCTGAATGCAGAGCAGGCGCAGCTTCTGGATGTTTATTATCAGCAGTTCGTTCATGCGGGCGCCCAGCTTTCCAAAGCGGACAAGGTCAAGCTGAGGGCCATCAACACCAAGCTTGCCAATCTTGAGTCTGCCTATCAGCAGAAGCTGATAGCGGCTGCGAAAAATGGTGCTTTGGTCGTCGAAAGCAAGGAGGCGCTTGCAGGCCTGGATGACGGGACGCTCGCCTCCGCGCAGAAAGATGCTGAAAGCCGCAAGCTTTCCGGTAAGTGGGTTCTGCCGCTCCAGAACACAACGCAGCAGCCAGCGCTGGAAAACCTGAGCAAGCGTGAAACGCGTCAGGCCTTGTTCGATCAGAGCTGGAACCGTGCGGAGAAGGGCGACAAGAACGATACGCGGTCCACAATCGCAGAACTCGCCCAGCTTCGGGCGCAGAAGGCAGCCCTGTTCGGTTACCCGAGCTTTGCGGCCTACACGCTGTATGATCAGATGGCCAAGACGCCAGAAGCTGCCGAAAATTTCATGAAGCAGCTTGTTCCTGCGGTTGCAGCTGAACAGAAGCGGGAAGCTGGTGTGTTGCAGGATGCCATCCATCGGGATGGTGAGAACTTCACACTGAAGCCCTGGGACTGGAGCCGTTATGCAGAGCAGGTGCGTCATGAGAAGTATGCGCTCAACCAGGATGAAGTGAAGCCATATTTCGAACTGAAGACCGTTCTGACAGACGGTGTTTTCTTTGCCGCCAACCAGCTTTACGGAGTGACCTTCAAACAGCGCACTGACATCCCGGTTTATAACCCTGATGTCATGGTGTTTGAGGTTTTTGATAAGGATGGTTCACAGCTTGGCCTGATGTATTTTGATTACTTCAAGCGTGATACCAAATCCGGCGGCGCATGGATGTCCAACTTCGTTGGTCAGTCCACCCTGCTGGGCACGAAGCCGGTCATCTACAACGTAGCCAATTTTACAAAGGCCGCACCAGGTCAGCCGCAGCTCATCACGTCTGATGACGTGACGACCATGTTCCATGAGTTTGGACATGCCTTGCATGGACTGTTCGCCAGCCAGACATATCCTTCGATTTCAGGGACCAGTGTCGCACGGGATTTTGTTGAGTTCCCGTCTCAGTTTAACGAGAACTGGGCGCTCGATCCGAAGGTGCTCTCCCATTACGCTCGGCACTACAAGACTGGCGCTCCGATGCCGCAGGAACTGGTCGCCAAGATCAAGAAGGCTGCCCGTTTCAATCAGGGCTACGCCTTGGGTGAGATCGTCGCTGCAGCAGAGCTGGACATGAAATGGCATGCCCTCCCGGCGTCAGCACCACGTCAGGATGTGGACAAGTTTGAAGCTGACGCCCTGAACAGCATGGGGCTGGACGTGGCCAACGTGCCACCGCGCTACCGTTCCAGCTACTTCCTGCATATCTGGTCCAATGGCTATTCGGCCGGATACTATGCGTATCTGTGGACCGAAATGCTGGATCAGGATGCCTTTGCCTGGTTCACGCAGCATGGTGGCTTGACGCGTGAGAATGGTCAGCGTTTCCGCGACATGATCCTGTCCAAGGGGCACACGATGGATTATGGCCCGATGTTCAGTGCATTTTACGGAAAAGACCCGGACATTGAGCCGATGCTGGCGCACCGTGGCCTGACGGCTGATAGCCAGAAGTAAGATGTTACGGACGGGTGGGAGACCATCCGTCCGTAAGCGTCTTTAGAAACTGGATGATTTGACTGCGCTCCTGAGGCGTCAGGGCAGGTAGGTCATTTAATTTTCGATCCATCGGTGCGTCCGTGCGATCCAGGTTAGAGCGATACTGGGGCGGAATATCATCCGGAACCTGAAGATGACCGTGTGTGTCACGACTGTAGAAGCGTTCTGGGTGGATGTCTCGCAGGACGTAGAAATCCAGAACCTGATGAAGGTCATGAAACACGCCATTGTGGAAAAAGACCTTGCGTTCTGCCACATTGCGGAGAGTTGGCGTGGCGAACATACCGCAATAGGCCGATGACGTCTCGACGCCCCCCGGCATGACTTCACACAATCCCAGATCGAAATGCTCCGTGTCGTAAGGCCCCATCAAAGCCTGATTGCGCGGGGCGCCCAGTGCTTCGTATTGGCGATCCGTGAGAAGTGGTGGGAGGTTACCGGGAAGCGGACGATCCAGGTGACAGGCTGCGCAGTTGCCTTTTGTCGGATCGTTGAAGAGCCGATATCCGGCACTCTCTTCCGGTGTGAAACGAGCTTTCCCTTCAAGCCAGGCATCGAACTTGCTGTCATAGGCATGAAAAGACGGATCTTCGATCTGGTAGCGCGCTAGAGCAAACAAGGCTTCAGACAGCAGCAGGTCAGGGGATGCGTCAGTCGCAGGACCGCCTAGAGCCTTCAGCCGTTGGATGTACTTGGCATTTTCAAGCCGATGAAGCGCAATCTCCGGGGTAGAGGCCATTTCAGCCGGATCATAAAGGGGACCGGAAGCCTGCTGCTGGAGCGTATCGGCCCGACCGTCCCAGAACATTCCTCCTTGAGGCACCATACTGATCGTTGGGGACGCGGCTGCATTCTTCGGTGAGCGGGTAGCATCGGGTGCTGCCGAAGCCAGAACGGGTGCCGTCTCACTTTCTGGATTATCCGGACCAATGCTGAAATTTGGCACGTGCTCCAGATATGTCAGGGACGGAATGGCTCTGCGGCCATGGCTTGCCAGTGTTGGGCCTCCCAGAAACACGGAAGCAGCACCGGAAGGCCCGTAATGATGTTTTGGGCTGTGACAGGATGCACAGGACAGACGTCCTGAGCCCGAGAAGAGGGGGTCGTGAAAGATTTCACGCCCGATCTTCGCCATCTCGGAAAGAGATGCATGAGCCGGCCGATGTAATTCGACCGGACATGGATTGCTTCCGTCTCGGGTTGGCAAACACTGATCCGAAGCGACGGCTTGACTGAGCAGCATGGCGGACATCACGCCACCAGCCAATACAACTGTGAAAGAACGGAGCGAGACGGTCAAAGCGGTGTAGCAGGAGCCTGCTTAACAGGTTCGCCTGTCTCAGGATTCAGGAAAACAGGCGTGAGATGCGGGGTTTGCTTGAAGTCAAACAGATCAGACAGATCAGTAGCATCTGCGTCAAATGATCCCTGTCCAAGGCGCTGACTTTGAAGCCAGTTATCTTCGATAAAGCGCGTGATGGAACTCTGGGTAATCTGGACATGGCTGATGTAGTTAGGCTTGGCCCATGGAGATAGAACGATCAGCGGTGTTCTCGTTCCTGGGCCACAACGGCCGTTTACGGGCTGACCCAAAACTCCGTTCGGCGCAGGGGCTGTACCGCAGCGGCCAGGACCGTTGAGCTGATCTGCCGGATTATCGTAGGAGCCATGCGACGGCGTGACATAGGCATGATCGTACCAGCCATCGGAATCATCATAGGCAATGATGATGGCTGTATCGTGCCATTGCGGGCTGTGCTGAATAAGATTGATGGCCTCTACCACGCCATGCTGCTCGTCCAGTGGGTCCGAGTAACCAGCATGGCCATCCTGAAAGGCTGGCATTTTCAGGAATGAAACAGCAGGCAGGTTTCCTGCAGCGACAGTTTTGTAGAAGTCTTTCAGGTCATACTGATGGTTGGCCGGGTCCCGGTGGATACCGTCCTGCTGAAAAGTACGGCCAATAACGGCGAGAGAGGATGGTCTCGCATGCGTTGGATTTGATGTGCTGGCGTAATACTGAAACCAGTTGTGGTGAGGGATATAGTCAACCACATTTTGGGCCACGACAGAGGAGTAGGTCTGGCGGTTGCAGCCTGTCGTGCCGTCAGGATTACGAGTAGTCAGATCGAAGCCGCCCATGAAGCCGCCCCAGGTCAGGTGCTTGTCGTTCAACAGGTCACCGATGTTTTTGCTCGTCATCATGACCTGTTCGGTCGGGACGGAACAGACATCCCCAGCAGGGTCAATATCGTTGACCATCGTCCAGCCCCCTTGTCCGTCCGGAATGAACGGAGACTGGACTGTCAGAGTAGACCGTCCTTGAGAGCTTTTGACGATCTTCATGCCGTTGGTTTGTCCAGAAACCACTTCCAGAGCACCCGGAGTGGAAGGCCCGTATGTGTCCGTATAGGCGGCGTCGCTCATGGCGAAATTCTGAGCGTAATTCCATAGGGCTGTAACGGTGTTACCGTCAAAATAGCCCATCACCTGGCCGCGTGTTGAAAATGCTCCGACGCCACCCGGTGCGCCGCGACCGGTGTGAAGAGGGAACAGGTCTGCCAGGCCATGGTGATAAGCCTGTTGCTCCGCAGTATAGGCGTGGTTCTGATCGGCGGTGCTGGCTTGTGTTCTGTCCAGACGGAAGGGCAGAGCTGCATCCCGGCCGTTTTCAGCGCGCGTATTGGGGTTTTTCAACAAAAGGTCAGCCGCGATGAGCGTATTGGCCTTTGGGGTTTCTGCCGCCGCATGAAAAGTGGGCTCTCCGGCAGGGTTCGCTGCGGACGGATATGTTCCGAAGTAATGATCAAAGGAGACGTTTTCCTGATAGATCACAACAAGATGGTGAATTGGCGTTGCAGGCTCCGGAGCCGGCGTCTCCGCGGCTTGAGCCGGAGCAAGCAGGAACGGAATGAACGTCGTGAGGAGGAGAGCTGAACGTAAAGTCATGCAGGCAGAAATCTAGCTTCTCTGGTGAGACTGGGAAGTACGGCGTTTGTCAGCCTGTTCTGTACTGGCAAACAGGAGGTGGAGGCCAGAACTTTTGTCCTGTCCGATCCGATCGTTCCAGGCGGTCATGAGTGTTTCCCGCCAGAGTTCGTGAGGCTGCTTTTTCGTGGGCTGGTTCATTGGAAAGCCTTCTGGGTGAAGCAGGCGACAGAGCCAATGGCACCATAACGGATGAATGGACGGGGAAATATTATGGTTCGGTTAAATAAAAACCAGTTTCAGGGTGTGATGAAACTTTCATGAAAGAAGTTCCCGGGATCTTTAGTAAAATTACCGAAACAGCTACCAGATTAGACATACCTTTATTTGGAGATGGCATCCGGAATGCTGCACTTCGCCCCAGAGTCAACATGGTCAATCATTGCGCTTGGGATCTGCTTCCTGCTGGTCTGCGTATTTGAATTTGCCAATGGCTTCCATGATACCGCAAATGCTGTTGCGACAGTCATTTACACGAATTCCCTCAAACCGAAGGTTGCGGTTGTCTGGTCCGGCCTGATGAACCTTCTGGGTGTGTTGCTCGGCGGTATCGCCGTTGCTTACACGCTCGTAGAGTTGCTGCCGCCGGATGTTTTGTCTCCGCCGAATGGAAATCCGGCAGTTCCAATGCTGGTCGCCCTGTTTGGCACAGCTCTCGCCTGGAACCTTCTCACATGGTGGTTCGGTATTCCGAACTCTTCCTCTCACTGTGTGATTGGCTCTCTGGTCGGCATCGCCATTGGTGATTCCTTCCTGCATGCCCGCGACCTGGGGCACAGCGTGGACTGGAACCAGATCTGGAAGGTCCTGACGATGCTGGCCGTGTCTCCGCCGCTCGGCTTTATTGGCGCAGGTATTCTGTTCCTGATTATCCGGAAATTCGTGCATCTCCCGGCCCTTTATCAGCGCCCGGAGCCGCATCATAAGCCGAACCCGGTTGTTCGTGCTCTGCTGGTCACCACCTGCACGCTGGTCAGCTTTTCGCACGGTAACAACGATGGGCAGAAGAGCATTGGCCTGATCATGTTGACGATCATCGGTCTGATGCCAGCGACGTTTGCCCTGAACCCTCAGGTGCCGGTGCAGTACGATATTATTCGTCAGGACGTGCAGGCTGCTCGCCCGCTGGTTGCTGAGTTTGATCGTTATTCGTTCAAATCTGATGCCCTTGCGTCCATTGATCGATTGGAAAAGGGCGCAGAGATCCACGCTAGCCCGGCTGAAACACGCGGTGACATCTATCAGGTTCTGTCTGGCCTGCGTTCCGTGGCGTCCAATCCTGCTGCATCCGACGCGCAGAAGAAAGAAGCCGGTTCTCTCGCCAAGAAGCTACGCCCGACAGTGGAATATGCGCCTTTCTGGGTTCGACTGCTGAGTGCACTTTGCCTGGGCGTGGGAACAATGATCGGTTATCGCCGGATTGTTCAGACACTGGGTGAGGGCATTGGCAAGGCACATCTTACGCCTGCACAGGGTGCTGCTTCCGAAGTTGTTGGCGCAGGTCTGATCATGACGGCTGGCTACACGGGCCTTCCGGTCTCCACTACGCACATCATTACATCTGGCGTGGCTGGAACCATGGTTGCCTCAGGCTCCGGGATCAACATGCACATGTTGACCAAGATTGCTCTGGCTTGGCTGTTTACACTGCCTGTAACGATCACTGTCTCGGCGATCCTTTTCTATATTCTCGCCTGATCGTCAATTTCATAATAAGACAGTATTCAGGAAGGATCTGCCGTGAGGCAGGTCCTTTTTTTATAGGTGAACTGCAAATTGTTAAAGTGCTGTGGCAATGTCTTGAAACGATCACAAGACACAAATGAACCGTCTGCATAACGTTCCCGCGAATTCACGGGCAGTGCCGTGCCCTTTGCAGGAATACATTGATGAAGCTGATGCTTGCACTGACGACTTGCCTGAGCGGCGTTTTCGTCTTCTCCGGTGTACAGTCTGCCTTTGCAGATGATCTGAGCCCGTCACAATCTGCCCGCAAGGCCGCTCCGTCGGGTGTGCAGGTTAAGAAAGTATCAGCAAAAAAGACGGTTGCGCAGCCTGTTGAAGCAACAACTGCGGAATCCGTTGTCGTCCTCGGGGCAGGTGCCGCTCGCGAAACACAGACCGTGTCGCGCCGTGCCATTCAGGAGATGACGCCGGGAACCAGCCCGTTCAAGACACTCTCCAAACTTCCCGGTGTCATGTTCACGTCGTCTGATCCCTTGGGATCTTACGAATGGTCCCAGCAGATTGTCATCCGAGGTTTTGACCAGAGCCGTCTTGGCTTCACAATGGACGGCATTCCGCTCGGTAATCTTGCTTACGGTAATGATAACGGCCTTTCGATCGGGCGGGCCCTTGAAACTGAAAATAACGGGCCATCAACCCTGACACAGGGCGCTGGTGCTCTTGGTGTGGCAGCCTCCAACGATCTGGGGGGGGCTCTTCAGTTCACGTCTGTCGATCCCACAAAGAAATTCGGCGTCGATGTTGCGGGAACGATTGGCTCTGCTTCGACCTGGCGCACATTTGCCCGCATTAACAGCGGAGAACTGAAGGGCGGCGGCCGCTTCTACGTGTCCTATAACCATCAGGATGCCAACAAGTGGAAGGGCGATGGCGTTCAGGTGCAGGACCAAGCGAATGCCAAGTACATTCAGCCGTTTGGAGAACATGTAAAGCTTACGGTTTATGGAGACTGGTCCAAGCGTAAGGAAAACGATTACCAGGATCTCTCGCTCGCTCAGATTAGCAAGTATGGATATAATCTCGACAATATTACGGGGAATTATGCCCTCGCCAAGCAAATTGCTACGGCTTACCAGACGGGCACAGCTTTCCCCTCAAGCGTTCAGGATCAGGACACGGTCTACTACAACGCAGCAGGTCTGCGCGAAGATGCCATGGGATATGGCCGTCTGGATTTTGACATTACGAGCCGCCTTAAAGGCTTCGTGACGGGATATGGCCACACCAATACGGGTGAGGGCGCATGGGTCACGCCTTATCTCGCCACCCCTGCTGCTCTTGGTGGATCACCGCTCACGACCCGTACAACCGAATACGATATTCATCGGGCAGGCTTTATTGGTGGCCTGACCTACAAGATTGCCAACCACACGATCGACTGGGGCTTCTGGTTCGAAAACAACAATTTCGAGCAGGCACGGCGCTTCTATCCTCTTCAGGATAGCGGATCTCCGTCGTCCATTCACTGGTATCAGGGTAATTCCTTCTACACACAGTGGCAGAGCACATTTAATACTAAGACCTATCAGGTCCATCTGGGCGATACTTGGCAGATCATGCCCTCGCTGAAGCTGACTTACGGGTTCAAGTCCCTGATCGTGGACAACTCTGCTCGCGCACTCAGCGGCAACCTAATGGGTACGCCAACCGGCACGACCTATCCGTCGGGTTCGCTTAGTGCCTCGAATGGCTTTCTGCCGCAGATTGGTGCGAACTACCGCATTAACCAGCATAATGAAATCTTTGCTGATTTCGCTCGCAACATGGCAGCTTTCGATAGCGCCCAGACATCAGGCCCGTTCTCTACAACGACGGCGGGCTTCGAAGTGCTTCAAAAGAAGCTAAAGCCGGAAATGTCCAATACTGAAGAGTTGGGATATCGCTTCCATAACCATACATTCCAGGCTTCTGTCACCGGCTACTATGTCGAGTTCCAGAACCGCCTTCTGGCTGTGACGCAGGGTGTTGGCATTCAAGGCAATGCGTCGGTTCTGAGCAATGTTGGCGGTGTAACAGCGCGCGGTGTGGACGTTGCTGCAAACTGGAAGTTCGCCCGCAACTGGTCGCTCTTTGCATCCTACGCGTTCAACAACTCCCTGTATGACAACAATGTTTACGCAGACGGCGTGGTCTCTGCGCGCATCAAGGGCAAACACACAGTCGGGATGCCGTCCAATCTCGCCAATGTGGAACTCGGATATGATGATGGCGCGATCTGGGGCAATGTTCTGATGCAGTTCCAGGACAAGCGCTACTACACCTACACCAATGATGCCTCTGTGCCGGCCAATGCGATCTTCAACCTGAACGTTGGCTATCGTTTCCAGAGCCAGAACTGGTTCCTGCGTGGCATGGATGCTCAGATCAACGTCACCAATCTGTTCAACAAGCGTTATGTGGCAACAGTCGGAAGCAATGGCTTCGTCAATTCCGACCCGTCGGGGACCTTCCAGACACTACAGGCTGGTGCTCCGCGTATGGTCTTCTTTACAATTCGCAAGCATTTCGACTGATCGGACGACATCATGACCGGACCGCTTTCCAGCCGACGCAGATTTCTTGAACTGGGAGCAGCTTTTGCTGCTGCAGGGGCACTGCCAGGTAATCTGCGACAGGCCCTTGCGGTTCCGGCCAACCGAAAAACCGGCACTATTCAGGATGTCGAGCATGTGGTAATCCTGATGCAGGAAAACCGCTCTTTCGATCACTATTTCGGTTGCTTGCAGGGTGTCCGGGGGTATGGAGACCCGCGTGCGGCGCATCAACCGGATGGAACGTCAGTTTTCGTACAGAAAACTGCGGATGGGGCTACGGTTATGCCCTTCCGCATGAACACAGTTCACACCTCTAGTGCCTGTATTTCCAGTCTCGATCATAGCTGGAAAGGCAGTCAGAAAACTTGGAATGAGTGGGACTGCTGGGTCCCTCACAAAACCGCCATGACGATGGGGCATTTCACCCGCCGTGACATCCCTTACTACTATGCTCTGGCGGACGCATTTACGATCTGCGATGCCTATCACTGTTCGATTTTCGGTCCTACCAACCCAAACCGCCTGTTTTTGTTCTCAGGTACCAATGGTCTGAGTGTCGGGCATGACGGCAGACAGGCCGTTGAAAATGTCGATGATGGCAACACATCGGCTGATATGCGGCATGACAATCCGAAGTTTCAGGCCTTCCAATGGACGACTTATGCAGAAGAGCTGCAGAAGGCGGGCGTCTCGTGGAAAGTATATCAAGAATACGATAATTTCGGTGACAATGCCCTCGCTGGATTTAGCGCATTTCGTGGGCTGTCAGAGGCGTCATGGCAGTATCAGCGAGGTCGGGCGATTGTTGAAGGCTCAAGCGCCGGAAATGCTGCGACATCTGAAGGGCAGTTCCTTGTAGAGGCGTTTGAGAAAGATATTGCTTCGGGGACGCTTCCTCAGGTGTCCTGGATTGTGCCGTCCGCCGCTCTTTCCGAACATCCCAATGCTCCGCCCGGATATGGCGAACACCTGATTTCAAGGCTGATGGACGTGTTCGTTCGACACCCGGACGTCTGGTCCAAAACCGTTTTTATCTTGAATTATGATGAAAATGACGGGTTTTTTGACCATGTTCCAGCGCCTGTTCCGGCCTGGCATCCGGATGAAGGCAGCAGCACCGTTTCAGTCAGTGGAGAGACCTATCACGGCGTTGCTGTGGGGCTAGGTCCTCGGGTTCCGGCAATTCTGATCTCACCGTGGAGTAAGGGAGGACGTGTCAATTCGGAGCTGTTCGATCACACATCCGTCCTGATGTTCCTCGAAGCCAGGTTTGGGGTTCGTGCTCCGAACATTACGCCTTGGCGCCGGTCTGTGTGTGGCGATCTGACATCGGCTTTCGATTTTTCCGAGACTGACACATCATGGCAAGCGAGCCTGCCCAATACAGACGACTATATGCCTCAGACGCGAAAGTCCTGCATGCTTCCACTTCCGTTGGTTCCACAATATCAAACATTACCTCGACAGGAGGAAGGGCAGCGAACAACCTGTGTACTGCCATATAAGTTATCAGCTGATGTTCAGGTCACGGGGCAATTGCAAAATCTGATAATCGCCAACAGCGGGACGCGTGGGGCAGTGTTCCGGCTTTCCGGCCAGGGAGCATCACGCCAATACACTGTTGGGGCAGGGCACACGCAAAATATCCCACTACAGATTGAGCATGATTTCACCCTGCATGGTCCAGCCGGGTTTTATCGGGCGGGCAAAGGGTTTTCCGGATTGCAGGTCCAGCTTTTGGAAAAGCACGATGGAGTGAGGCTTGTGCTCAAAAACGTTCAGTCAGCGACGGCAGAATTGACCGTTGAAGATGCTTACGGCCCTGCAGGAGAATGGACGACCATACTGCCTTCCGGGCAGGAGACGTCACGCTTTTATCCGTTGGTCGGAAGTGACTTCTGGTATGATCTGACCGTGACCAGCCGAAGCGGGAAAACTGGAGGACACGTCCATTTTTCCGGTCGGATCGAAACGGGGCGGCCGGGGAAAACAGACCCTCTTATGGCTCGGCGTTCCTGAGGAACAATCGGGCCTTTCACCGAGAGGCCCGATTGCAGAATTGATACTTACCAGACAGTGAAACCGGCATCGACGTTAACGATGGCACCGGTCATGAGGCTGGCGGCGTCTGAAGCCAGGAACTGAACGACGGATGCCACTTCATCCGGCTGGCCAACTCGGCCCATTGGTGTTCCGGCGATCCAGGCGTCATAGAGCTCTGGCTTTTCCATGCCGAAACGCGTCAGGGTTGTCTCGATGTAGGTCGGGGCGACAGCGTTGGCACGGATGCCGTGAGGGGCCCATTCTGCGGCCAGCGAACGAATATACTGGTGTACGCCCGCTTTTGACGCGTTGTAGGCCGCCTGCTGCTGGGGGCGATTGACGATCTGGCCGGACATGGAGCCAATCGCAACGATGGCGCCCTTTTTCTGCTCGATCATGATCCGGCCAACAGCCTGGCAGCACCGGAACATGCCGTTCAGGTTGATGTCAACCTGTTTAAGCCACTGCCCATCCGTCATATCTTCGGCTTTCACCTCTGAAATACAGATACCGGCACAGGCAACCAGAATATCCAGATGCCCCTCTTTCTCGTGAAGGGTTTTGATTGCGGACTGAACGCTCTCCGTGCTGGTGACATCCATCCGGATGCTATCCACATTCAGGTCCTGCTTGCGCAGATCTTCCGCAGATTGTGCAGCAAGTGTTTCGTCCAGATCTGCGATGATGACGCGCGCGCCTGCTTCTGCCAGAGCCGTGACGCAGGCGAGGCCAATATTCTGTGCACCGCCCGTAACCACTGCGACGCGACCGTCAAGACGAAGTTTTTCCATGTACATGATGTATATTCCTGGGAAGAAAAATCAGGCGGCAAGGGGATGACGGCGGCAGGCCTCGAACGCCAGACCATCAGGGGCGAAAAGGTGGCAATGCTGCGGAGGAAGTTTCAGGCTGACCGGCGTGTCGACTTCGAGGGTTGTGAAACCGTCTGTCTGAACAACGATGATCTGCCCGTCGGCACAGCGGACATGAACCAGCGTGATGGCACCGAGGCGCTCGATAACTTCCACAATCCCGTTATCATCACTCGCGGGAGCCAGCTCAACGTGTTCTGGGCGAATGCCGACCGTAATCTTGGTTCCGGGCAAAATATCCGCTGGAGAGACCGGGACATGAAGAAGAGTACCGTCCCGGAGCTGAACACTCGATCCGTCCTGCCCACCATTCTGGAAAATAGCGGAGAAGAAGTTCATGGGAGGGGAGCCGATGAACTTGGCGACAAACAGGTTGCGCGGGTGGTGATAAAGGTCCAGCGGTGAGCCAATCTGTTCCACAACGCCTTTCTGGAGAACCACAATCTTGTCGGCCATTGTCATAGCTTCCACCTGGTCATGAGTCACATAGATGGTGGTCGCGTTCAGCTTGCGATGAAGGGCTGAAAGCTCCACTCGCATCTGGCCTCGCAGGGCTGCATCCAGGTTTGAGAGAGGCTCGTCAAACAGGAAAACCTTCGGGTTACGCACGATGGCGCGGCCGATAGCAACGCGCTGCCGCTGACCGCCTGAGAGCTGACCCGGCTTATGATGCAGGTAGGGTTCAAGCTGAAGCGTGGCGGCAACATGCTTGATCTTCTCGCTCCGTTCTTTCTCCGGTACCCCTGCGAGTTTGAGGCCAAATTCCATGTTCTTGTAGACGTCCATGTGCGGGTAAAGCGCGTAGGACTGGAACACCATGGCAAGGCCGCGTTTTCCCGGTTCCACGTCGTTGACGCGCTGACCGTCAATCAGAAGGTCTCCGGAAGTGATGTCTTCAAGGCCTGCAATCATACGAAGCAGCGTGGATTTTCCGCAGCCGGACGGGCCGACAAAAACCACGAATTCACGGTCTTCGATCGACAGCGAAATGCCTTTGATAATTTCTTCCGTAAGATAGGTTTTGCGGAGGTTTTTGAGTTCAAGAGTTGCCATGAATCAGGTCCCGTTCCTGAGCGTTTGGGGGACGGAAAATGCGAGGATAGCCATCATTTGACGGCTCCAAAGGTGAGGCCACGTACGAGTTGTTTCTGGCTGATCCAGCCCAGCACAAGGATCGGAGCGACTGCGAGTGTGGATGCGGCGGATAGCTTGCCGAAAAACAGTCCTTCCGGTGAGGAGAAGGAAGCAATGAATGCTGTGAGCGGAGCAGCATTGGAGGAGGTAAGATTGAGAGACCAGAAAGCCTCATTCCAACACAGGATCAGCGACAACAGAGCTGTGGAGGCGATCCCTGGCAGGGCAAGGGGAAGCAGGACCATTGTCATTTCCTGCCAGCGTGTTGCCCCGTCCATGCGACCGGCCTCAAGAATTGGGGCAGGAACTTCCCGGAAGAATGTGAACAGCATCCAGACGATGATGGGCAGGTTCGTCAGCATATTGACGATGGCCAGTCCTGTGCAGGTGTCCAGAAGGTGAGTGCTTCGAGCCAGAAGATAGATTGGTACGAGCACGCCAACAGGAGGCAGCATGCGTGTCGACAGCATCCACAGCAACGTCCCGCGTGTGCGCTTTGAGGGCATGAAGGCCATCGAGTATGCCGCCGGAATGGCAAGCAGGAGCGCGCCCACAGTAGCGCCAACCGAGATGATGACGGTGTTGAAGGTGAAGTGCCAGTAACTCGCGCGCTCGAACACTTCCGCATAGCTGCTGAGGGTCGGCGCGAAGATCAGTTTTGGCGGTGTTGAGACCGCCTGAACTTCGCTCTTGAAGCCCGTCAAAATCATCCAGAAAATGGGAAAGAAGAGCCATAGCGCAATACCCCAGCCCAGACAGGTGACGGCGATTTTTGTGCTGCGTTTTGTCTTGATCGCCATCTCACACCTCCAGGTTGCGTGCGACGGAGCGCACGAGGAACATCGCAGCGACATTCGCAATAATGATGGCCAGGACGCCGCCTGCTGAGGCGCCGCCGACATCAAACTGAAGCAATGCGCGGGAGTAGATGAGATACGCCAGGTTGGTGGATGCCACTCCAGGGCCGCCTGCCGTCGTGACGGAGATCTCCGCAAAGATTGTCAGTAGATAAATCGTCTCGATCATCACGACGACGCTGATAGCGCGGCTCAGGTGAGGGAGAATGATATGACGGAACTGAGCGATCGGACCGGCACCATCCATCCGTGCGGCCTCTTTCTGCTCGCTATCCAGTGACTGGACGGCTGTGAGGAGAATGAGGACGGCAAATGGCAACCATTCCCAGCTGACGATCATCATGACTGTCAGGAGTGGAAACCGGGCAAGCCAATCAATTGGCGTCAAACCGACAGCCCGCATCATGGCGGAATAAACGCCATAGATCGGGTGCAGCATCAGGTTCTTCCAAAGCAGGGCAGACACTGTCGGCATGACGAAGAACGGAGAAATGACCAGAACACGTGCAATGCCGCGCCCGAAGAACTCCTGATCATAAAGGATGGCCAGAAGCGTACCACCACCTACGCTGATAATCAGGACGCCAACGACCAGAATGACTGTATGCAACAGGGAATACAGAAAATCCGGATCAGTCAGAAGGTACCAGTAGTTGCTGAAGCCAGCGAAGCCGTGAAGCGTCGGGTCAATCAGATTGTAGTTGATCAGCGAGTACCACAGCGTCATTGCCAATGGGACGAGAGACCAGACGAGAAGGATCAGAACGGCAGGCGAAAGGAGCAGAAGCCCCGTGCGCTTGCCCTTGCGTTCTGATGCCCCTTTTGGGGGGCTGTGTTCTAGAACTGCCTGCATGGCACTCTGCCTTACTTGGCGCGGCCGGACTGGCGCAGCGAACGGGTGACAGAAGATTGTGCTGCAGTCAGTGCCTGATCCACGGTCATCTGGCCGGAAAGGGTCGCGGCGACCGTCTGTCCGACCTGAGTGCCAACCGCCTGGAATTCAGGAATTCCGACAAACTGCGCTCCGGTATAGGGGCGTGGCTCTGCTGTTTGTCCACTCGGGTCGGCAGTCTTGATCGCGTTCAGAACGAACGACGCAAATGGGGCAGCTTTCTGGTACTCGGGGGCAGCATATGTTGAGGCACGGGTTCCAGCGGGAACGGCAACCCATCCCTTTCGGTCCGCAACCAGCTTCACGTATTCCTTGGATGTTGCCCATGTGATGAAGGTCTGGGCGTCCGCGCCCTGATGAGAACTGACGGGAACGGCAAGGCTCCAGCTCCACAGCCATGTTGGTCCCTTGCCATAGGGGCCTTTGGGAGCCGACGCGAAGCCGACCTTGTCGGCTACCTGAGACTGCTTCGGATCAAACAGGAGGCCGCCGGCAACGGTGGAGTCAATCCAGATGCCGCAATGTCCGCTCGCGAAGAGTGCCAGATTTTCATTGAAGCCGTTGGATGTGACGCCCGGTGGGCCGTCTTCCTTTAACGCAGAGACATACCATGTCAGAGCTTTTTTCCATGCGTCTGACGTCAGCATTGGCTTCCAGGACATGTCGAACCACTGGGCACCGTATGTGTTCGCCAGCGACGAGACATAGGCCATGTTCTCACCCCAGCCAGGCTTGCCACGAAGACAGATGCCATAGACCTGTCCTGACTTGTCTGTGATCTTGTCGGCGAATTGCCGGATCTGATCGTAGGTGGGGGAGTCTGGCATCGTCAGACCGGCTTTCTGAAACAGATCCTTGCGGTAGTAGGTCATGACGCTCTCGGCATAGAAGGGGAGAGCGTAGAGCTTGCCATCTGATGTCAGGGCCTCCCGAACCGATGGCAGCACATCGCTGATGTCGTATGCGGCGTCCGGCTTGATTTCTGTAAGCCATCCCTGTTTTGCCCAGATGGGAACTTCGTAATTCCCGATCGTCACAACGTCGAACTGACCGGTTTTCATGGCAATGTCGGTTGTGACGCGCTGGCGCAGAACGTTCTCTTCGAGAGTCACCCAGTTAAGATGAATATCGGGATGCGCTTTTTCAAACTCCTGCGACAGCTGACGCATGACGATCATGTCCCCGTTGTTCACGGTTGCAATTGTCAGGGTGCCTGCGGCTTGCGCAGTAGAAAGAACTGAACCGCTCAAGAGAACTGCAAGGGTGCAGGCTGTTTTCAGACGGGACATGGAACTCAGACCTTTGAAAAAAGAGCTGTGAACGGGATTACGGACGACAGCTTGGGTTTTCGGGAGGCAGATCAGTGAGCGGACGTTTTTTCCAAAGCGTCCTGCATTTGCTGACGCCATGCGAGCTGGCTGGCGAGCATATCGTGGCAGATCGAGCGCTTGGCTGTGTGATAGGTATGGGTCTTTGCATCTGGCAGAATTTCGCTGCCGGCGTGGCTCATCTGAGCCATGGCTGCGCGCAAAGTGGCATATTGCCCGCTGGCGACAGCTCCCAGAATTGCTGCCCCGAGAAGGACGGAATCAGGCTCCTTGGGTAGGAGGATACGACAGCCAGTGGCGTTTGCATGTTCACGCAGGAAGATGGGGTTCTTGGTGCTTCCTCCCGTGGCGAGAATGGTGTCGATCCGGTAGCCTTGGGCATTGAGGGCATCGATGATGTCCTTTGTGCCGTACGCCAAGCCTTGAAGGGTAGCCAGATAAAGCCTGGCGAGATCATCCTGCGTCGCTGACAGGGCGAGGCCACTGATAACGCCCTTCAGATCCGGGTCTGCGTGGGGAGAACGATTTCCATGAAAATCTGGCAGCAGGTGAAGATTGGCTGTGCTGCCTCCTGGCAGTTTACCAGCTTCCAGCTCTTCAATTCGGGCATTGAGGAGGGCGTAGATATTACTGCCGGATTGCTCAGCCTGCTGCTTGAGCTCACGCCCAGCGGCATGATGAGAAATGACGAAATCAATCAGCGCACCGGTTGCTGACTGACCGGCTTCATTCAGCCACATATCAGGGACCATGGCGCTCCAATAGGGGCCCCACACGCCTGGCACGAAACGGGCCTCCTGTGACACCGCCATATGGCAGCTGGATGTGCCACAGATTAAAGATATTGAGCGCTCAAGAACATTGTCAGAGAGTTCGCCGTGAGCTTCAATCCCCAGAATGCCAAGGCCGCCAGCATGAGCGTCGATGGCTGAAACACCCACGGGTATGCCAGCCTCCAGACCTAGCTCCGTGGCGGCCTCGAGGCTCAAGCCATTTCCAACGATCCCGCCGAGCGGACGAATGTCATTGCCAATACGGGCGTAGTTGTCATCCGTTAGTTCTTCCAGACCGATAGTTTTGAAATAAGTATCGTCCCATCTGTCTTCATGGGCCAGATAGGTCCATTTGCAGGCTGTGGAGCAGGCTGAACGCGATAGGGAACCGGTTGCCCTCCAAGTCAGGAAATCGGGGAGGTCAAAGAAATGGCCAGCCCGGGCAAAAATCTCGGGCAGATTACGCTTCAACCAAAGAAGCTTGGGCGTTTCCATTTCTGGTGAAATTTTTCCGCCAACATAACGCAGGACTTCATATCCTCCGTTGTTAATTTCGGCAGTTTCTCTCAATGCCCGGTGATCGGCCCAGAGAATAATGTTCTGCTCTGCCGCGCCTTGCGGATCCACCGATAGCGGTTTGCCCTCTGTATCGAGCACGACAAGAGAACAGGTTGCATCAAAGCCAATCCCAATGATGCGGAAAGGCTCAGTCAGGGTGGCGAGTGCAGTGCGTGTGGCTGTGCAGATGGCTGTCCAGATGTTTTCTGAGGACTGCTGAGCAAAATCTGGTGCTGGTGACCACGTTTTGGTTGGCTGAACAGCAGAGGCCATTTTCTGCCCCGTCAGGGTGAAAATGCCAGCGCGTGCACTGCCAGTCCCAACATCAATTCCAAGAACCAGATCCATACAGCACACCTAAAGTTGACACACGCGCAGAGAACAGGCCGTTGGGCTGGGTCATCCTGAAAGACGCACCATCAGATCAGAGACCGAACATTCTGGAATGTTACATTCGACGGAACTGACATGTGCTTCTTGCTGCAGGAATAACGTTCACACAACAACATATAACGTTATTAATGTTACATATATCATTTGTGGTGTCCAGAGTGTGGGGCATCATTTTCGACGAATAAGGGTTCGCCTCGCAAAAAGATGATGTTTTAGGCTCGGGATTATGTCTCAAAGCAGGAATAGCCCTCAGAAAAATCCCGAGCTTACGGATGGCAAAGTCAAGCCATGGCTGGCACGGGAGCGCGTTCTGCAAGCAGGCCGGTTGCCTTGAGTTTCGCCCAGAAGTCTTCAGGGATAGGATGCGCAAACCATTTCAGATTTTGTTGGAGTTGGCTCACATTTCGCGTCCCCGCGCAAAATGAAGAAATCGTAGGGTGCGCCACTACAAACTGTAATGCGGCTGCCGGGAGGGGCACATTATAGTCTCCGCAGACAGCTTCAATTTTCTTGACGCGTTCGAGGATACTCGCGGGAGCAGGGGAGTAATTATACTTCGCGCCAGGAACTGCCCCTGTCGCCAAAATGCCTGAATTGAATCCGCCCCCCACAATAAGCGTAGCGCCTCGCTGTTCGCAGAGGGGTAAGAATTCGTTCAGGGCCTCCTGTTCCAGCAACGTGTATCGGCCTGCCAGAAGAAAGCAGTCAAAATCTCGTTGCTGAAGCGCGGTATGGCAGACTTCCCATTCGTTCACGCCGACGCCAATGGCTTTGACGACGCCTTCTGATCGAAGCTTTTCCAGCGCGCGCCAACTTCCGTCCATCGCCTGGCGAAAAACTTCAGGTTGGTTGGGGCCATGGGTAAATCGGTCGATATCATGAATGAAAGCGACGTCGATGTGCTCAAGAGCGAGCCTTTGAAGAGAGTCCTCAAAAGCTCGCATCGTTCCATCGTAGCTGTAGTCAAAGGTCATTTTGTTAGGGGCCGCATTGACCCACGGGGCAAAGTCAATCTCAGCTCTGCGGGCGGAATGTAGCGTTCGCCCGACTTTTGTTGTGATGACGAAGTCATCTCTGTTTTTCCAGCGGAGGGAATGTCCCAGCCGAAGCTCTGCCAATCCATGACCATACATGGGGGACGTGTCATACAGGCGAATACCAGCGTTCCAGGCCTGCTGGATCATGTCATCTGCCTCCTGCTCGCCGACTTCCTGTAGAAAATTTCCAAGTGGGGCCGTTCCGAAAGCGAAGGCTGTAACGCTAAAGTCTTTCCGCCCGAACTTACGACGTTCTGAAGGATTCATGATCGGTCCTCCTGATGGGATGATCGCGTTGCACAGAGTTTGTGAGAGGAAAGGCCGCTGGTTAAAGGATCATCAGGGGGCTTCCGCGTATCTCCAGCTTACGTCACAAGGAGGCGCTTGTTTGCGTGAGCACAAAAATTTTATTGTCGGCGGTTGTGATCCCCCGGCCCAATTTTAGCTCAGCGGAAACTCAGAACCGACGATTGCTGTTTCCTTCTCTTCCTGCCATTCAGAGCGCATGACGAATAACAGGCACTTTGAGATCTTTCTTGCTGCTCCTCCGGGACTGGAAGAGACCCTTTGCTCCGAAGTCCGGATGAAGGGCTTTCGCCAGCCAAAAGTCGTACCTGGTGGTGTGACACTGCGGGGTGGGTGGCCTGAAGTCTGGCGTGCCAACCTCTGGATCCGGGGGGCAAGTCGGGTTCTGGCGCGCGTGGCGCAGTTCAAGGCAGAATACCTGTCCCAGCTTGAAAAACGCGCCCGAGAAGTGAAGTGGGCAGAGTTTCTTCGCCCTGACGTACCGTTCAAAGTGGAGGTGTCGTGTTCGTCCTCGCGGATCTATCATAGCGGCGCGGCGGCTGAACGGATCTCCAAGATTGTCACGGAACTGTTAGGCGCATCTGCGGAAGATAATGCAGATGTCGTCCTGCGCGTTCGGATTGACCAAAATTTCTGCACCATCAGTGTCGATACGTCTGGCGATCTCTTGCACAGGCGAGGGCACAAGGAAGCCGTTAATCGTGCTCCTATGAGAGAAACCATGGCTTCGCTGTTTCTAAGAAAGTGCGGGTATAATGGTCAGGAAACTGTGCTGGACCCTATGTGTGGTTCCGGGACTTTCGTAATTGAAGCAGCAGAGATCGCTTCCCGCCTCAATCCGGGACGATCACGGCATTTCGCCTTTGAGCAGTTGGCCACCTACGATGAAGACGCTTGGCATACAATGCGCTCTGTTAAAAGTGAGCGTACGCCTGAGTTCCGCTTTTACGGAAGTGATCGAGACGCGGGCGCCATTACTATGAGCGAAGCCAACGCGTTGCGAGCGGGTGTCACGGCATGCACAGAGTTTCGTCAGGCCACGATCAGCGAAATCATGCCGCCAGAAGGGAGTTCTCCCGGACTGGTTATTCTGAACCCGCCCTACGGCACACGCATCGGCGACAAGACGAAGTTATCTGCACTCTACCGTGCCCTGGGAAACAGGCTATTGGAGCAGTTCAAGGGATGGCGTGTGGGTATTCTGACGACGGAAGTCTCATTGGCCCATGCAACAGGTCTTCCATTCCTGCCGACAGGCGCGCCCATTCCCCATGGCGGGTTGAAGGTGTTTCTCTTCCAGACTGAAGCTCTCTCCTGATAGCGTTTATCAGTTGAATTAAACCGGATAGGTACTCGTATAATCCTGGAGAAAATACTCTACTCTCTCAATGAAGAGCGCAGTAAATGGATTGGAAATCTTAGATCTCGCCACGATCGAGAGGGTCTGGGGTTGAGTACCTTGCTCGTTGAGCGACAGGAACTTGAGCTTGCCTTCTGCCCTTTCCTGAATGATGTCTAATGGTGTCAGGAAGGTAATATTCCCAGGGGATAGAGCCATCTGACGCATAAGTTCAATGGAGTTGGTCTCGATGGCTGGCGTCAGGCTCAGGTCGCGGGCGGCATAGAGATCTTCGAGGTGGGGTCGGATGGCCATGCTATCGTCTGCTACCGTCAGCGGCCATGCGTTACATTCTTCAAGAGTAATGGATTCCTGATGGGCGAGGGGATGATGCACACTCATCACTACGCCCAGAGGAACGGTACGCGCAGTTTGAACAACGAGGCTGTTGTCCACAGGGATATCGAACCCAATACCGATATCGGCTTGCCCATTCTTGACTGTCTCGACCAGATCATGTGTGCCGTAGGTGCTGACATGAATACGAACATTCTGATGTGTATTATGAAAATCAGCCAGAGCGAGTGGCAAAAAGGTCGAAATCGGACCCACCATTGTGGCGATGGAGAATTCACCGCGCTTGAGGCCTTTCAGATCCTCAAGGACCTGCCGCGTGAGGTTCATGTTTTTGAGTGTGTCACGGACGTGCGCTAGCAGGATCTCTCCTGCGGCTGTCAGGACCAGCTTGCGTGGAAGACGCTGAAAGATTGGGGTACCCAGGTTATCTTCCAGTGTCAGGATCTGTCGGTTGATAGCCGTCGAGGCCACATTCAGATGCTCGCCTGCCTTTCGAATGGATCCGCAGCGGGCGACCGTATCCAGATAGATGAGAAGGCGACTGTGAAGCATCGTAGTTTTCGCACCGAAAAGATGCAGACTAAGAACGTTCCGAAGATCTTTCAAGAAAAGAGAAGAAACTGCCTGCAAGATCCTTTGGTAAGCCCGGTTTTCGTAATTAGGGCAAGGTGTGTTGCCTTAAAAGCACACTGGAGTTTCCACTGTCCTTGGGCGGGAATTAATAGTTCGAGCATTAGAGATGTAGCCATCGGAAAGATGTATATTTCCCAGCTGAAAACTCTTATATAGCATTGAAATAAAACATATATTTCTGATATCAAAGAGCTGGGCATGATCTATCGCTGGAATATTGCAAAACATGTGAAGGCGTGTGAAAAAGACACATCAGGTGTTCGGGATCTGCCTTGTGTCCTATTTTTGATGTCAGTGCGAGGCAATTATTCGCCTTCTGAGGTAGCGCTCGATTATGTTACGTTTTCGTTATGGGAAAGGGTCTCTTCTGACAGAGATCAGGTCCTGTCAGGAACGAAAATCGTTTTGCAGCAGGAGAAGCCAAAAGGTTATGTGTCCGTACCGATTTGAAAAGTACTCGTCCAGGAAGGCGCTTCTTCTTGTAACGTGTCTGGCTGGCTTTGGTTCGTCGTTTCTTGCTGCATCCGCGCAGGCAGCTTCGAGCGATACTCCAGTCCATCATAAGGCTCACGCACGTCATGCAGCCCGCGCCCAAGCTGCTGCGGGTCAAAAAAGCGATGTTGTAGCTGTTCCTGCACATCCGAAAATGCGTCGGCCTGCCTCGATCAATTCGACAGGTGATGAACACGTTACTGTATCGACGTCACGCCTGGCCAGAAGCCGCGGCGGCGGCATGATGCGTGTCGAGACTGCTCCTTACGCAATCCAGACGATCACGAAGGCATTCATTGAGGCCAAAAGCCCGACAAGTACAGCGCTTGATCTCATCAAGAACCTGCCAAGTGTAAACGTTTCCACCCCGGACACATCCGGTATGCAGGGCGGACGTATTCAGAGCCGAAGCCTGACCGATGCTGATATGGCTCTTATGGTCGATGGTGCGCCAGCAGCCAGTGCGGCTTACATGGCCGAAGACATTGATTCAGAAAATCTGGATAGCGTCAGCCTTACACCGGGTTCATCCGCAGTTGATCTGCCGGCCACATCTGCCGCCGCGGGCGTCATGAACGAAGTGTCCCATGATCCGTCGCATGAGTTCGGCGGGTTGATGGATTTTTCATACGGTACGAATAATCTTTCCCGCGAGTTCTTGCGCGTTGAGAGTGGTGACATCGCAAAGACCGGCGTTCGCACCTTCCTGTCATTCTCGAATACTCATGCCCGTTCATGGATGGGTGCTGGTATCAACGAGCGCCGCCATCTTGATTTCGGTATTCGTAAGGACTGGGAAAATGGGTCTTTTGCGAAGCTCTTCATGTCCTGGAATAATGAAGACTTTACCATCGACCGGTATCCTACCGCAGCTCAGTTCTACAAATACAAGGCGACGGGCGAAGGCTACGGGCGTAAGGCAGGTTTTGACGCAGTTGGGAATGATTATTGGAAGAACAATATCGATCACTGGAACCAGATTTTTCTGAGTGCTCCAATCCATATCGTTCTTACAGACAAGCTGCAGTTTGATCTTCGTCCCTATTACAACATGGGTAAAGGCTGGGATGGATCTGCCGGAACGGCTGCCAGCGGTGCTACGAACTACAAGTCAGGCGCACCCATTGCTCAAGGTACGCCGATCACAAGTTACTTCCTGGAAAACGCTGCACTTGATGTTGGGGCGACAGCCAAGCTGGGCTATGACATTGACAAGCATAACCATTTTGAGCTTGGTTACTGGTATGAAAATCAGGACTATACCCAGCATTTCCCAACCAGCGTGACGAAAGCCGACGGCTCCAATCCGAGCCCGAACGATTCAACATATCAGGTGTATTCCGGGACTACCCGTTCCTACCCAGGCAACACGACTGGTTACGAAATTCACTCGCTATTTCTGCAGGACACAGCGAAGTATTTCCATGACCACCTGTTGGTCAATGCGGGCTTCAAATATGTGATGTCCAATGTCTGGTACACAACATATCCTGGGCACAAGCAGATGGGCCAGAACCTGACGGCACCTCTGCCGCACCTGTCCGTCAGCTATCATTTCAATGAGCACCATCAGGTTTACATCAATGCTGAGGGTGACTTCCGTCAACCATCTGCATCAGCATTGGCCAATACGACCTACACTGGGACGCTACCTAAAAACCAGTATTCCATCAAAGAAGAGCTTGGATATCGGTATAACGACAAGTACGTTATCGTAGACCTTGATCTCTTTAACTACAATATTACCAATCGCTTGCTGACAACATATCTTGGCAACAACCAATCTGGTGTCGTTAATGCTGGTAATCAGACCGCTCGCGGCTTCGATGCTATGTTCTCTACACAGCCGATCTATGGTTTCAGTCCGTATGTTTCGTTTGAATATCTGAATGCACGGATGGACACGAATATTGCGGCATCTGATGCGAGTGGTAATCTGACAGCCTTTAGGACAAAGGGTACGCAGGCACCTCTATCTCCGCACGTGATGGCGAATTTCGGTTTAACATACGTGCATCAAGGGTTCTTTGCGAATGCAACCGTTCACTACACTGGGCCGCAGTCCGTCACCATCGCAGGTGATCAGCGTATTCCTGGGTATGTAACGAACACACTGTCACTCGGCTATCACTTCAAGCCAGTGTGGTATGCAAAGTCTCCGACAATCCGTCTGAATTTTACGAACCTGACAGGTTCAATTGTCCGGACGGGTGTCGTAGGTGTGGGTACAAATGCATCGGCTGTTCGTCTGATGAATGGTAATCTTTCAGGCAATGGATCCAGTGCCCAGTTCTATGTTGAGCCGCGATTCAGCATGACAGGGACGATTTCTACAGGCTTCTGATTTTCGAACTGTTAATGGGCCCTCGGAACATTACGTTCCGGGGGTTTTTTTTGTTGTTGAGTTTCGCGGGTTCGTGGTTGCCGTATCTTCCCGTTAAAAACCGCAGCGTGATGGTTGTGTGGAGCAACGTGGATGGTCTGATATGTGCCTCACGTGACGGTCTTTTGTTATTCGGTGGCTGCTCTGAATAGCATTCGTTATGATCGTATCTACTCGTCGTATCGGAAAAATTATTCACGAGATTTTCGGTTCCGAGTTGAGGGCTTAATCTTTGCTATCTGTGAATTATGTTTGAGGCCTTAGTCAGCGTCATGACTATTGTCGCCGTGCATCAATTGTGTGCCGCTGAAAGACAACTAAGCAAGGCTACTGCTCCTCGGATCTCACACCTTACAGTGTCTTTTGGGGCCCAGAGGGTATAAGATTTTTGTTCGCTTCTCTCTGGTTACGATGGTTCTAATGGGTTGGAATTTTGTTGGAGCAGGTTATATCTGCCGTGATAAGGTAAAAATATAAATAATTTCCAATTTTTTTGTTTTGTTCAAATTAATATTATGACCACGTCGGGCTGTAGCGATATAATTTGCAAGACAATTTTTTAATTTTGGAAATTATTTACTTTAAAGTTTCGTCGCGTATCAAAAAAACGAAGCTAGAAATAATCTATTTTTCGCCAGTTATTAAATTAGAGCGCTCATATTTTTTCTCCTTGCGGAGAAAAAATCAGAACTGTACCGCCGGAAGGCCTTTGTCTGTGCGGCTTCCAATAGCACTATGGGTGCTTTTGAAAGCCGCTGTGTCCACTATTCTAGCGAATAAGATTTTTCGCCAGATCTGAGCCGGATGCTACAAATCCGTAGCACTGGCGAACATTGTAAACGGTTGCGTCTTGGCAAAAATCTGGAGAAGTCGTCGCGGAGCAGTCATCGAGGAGGATGCAGTCGTAACCGAGGCATCCTGCGTCTGTCAGTGTACTGAGAACGCACTGATCGCTATTGACGCCTGAGAAAAGCAGGGTGTCCACGCGAAGGTTTTTTAGTATTCCTTCGAGTGGCGTGTCCCAAAAGCCGCTCATTCGATACTTGGAGATGTGAATATCTTCCGGATCGACTTCGAGTTCGTCAACAATCGCAGCATTCCAGCTGCCATCTTCCAGAACTTTGCGGTCTGTAGAGCCTATAGCCGCGCCGATGCCTTTATCTTCACCCGCAGGGTCATAAACATGCAGGACAGAAGGGGGGAGGTTAAGCCTGTCTGGACGGTTTCCCCAATTTAGCCAGATAACAGGGACATCATGCTTTCGAAGCGCAGGAAGGAGCGTCTTTAGCGGATCGATGGGGCGGCGGGCAGCCGTGATGTCGACACCAATGGACGCGAGCCAGCCGTCTGGATGGCAGAAGTCGTTCTGCATATCGATCACAATAATCGCAGTACGAGCAAGATCGAACGTCAGTGCCTGAGGCTGGGATGGAACACTAACTGGCCGGGAAGGGCGCTCTGGCCGTAACAAACTTATGGAGGACGCCGTTGCCCCCCAACTGTTAACGTGTGTACTGCCCAGACGTCTCATTGACTCCCTCCGCACAGCACGGCCAGATCTTCGGCATCGAGCTTGACTGGAACTCCGCTACGGATCAGTTTTCCGAAGTCTTCGTCCGGGGTCATTACTGTCAAAGTGTAGAGCTTGTTGGTGCCTGTATTTTCCAGAACATGCTCTGATCCCGGCTTGACTAAAAGTGCGTCGCCAGCCTTAAGTTCGCAGCTCTGACCATCACACCAGGCGCGGCCTGTACCGGACAGCACGAAAAACATTTCGTCGGCATCCGTGTGTGTGTTGGGTGGTGTTGCGCCACCGGGCTCGAAGATTTCGACAACGGCAATGGACGCGTAATCGCCAGCCGTCTTGTCAAACAAAATGGCAAAGTAATTGGTCGAATCCGGGGCAATCCGGAAGGCTTCGACGCTATCTGGGCTGCATTTTGCGAAAGGCATGAGAATTATCTTTCCTGTTTGATCCAAGGAAGAAGAAGGTAGGTTCCGGAGCCGCATTTGAAGTGAACTGTCGTCACCTGTTGTTGGTCCAGAGTGGCGGTAATAGGGCTGGCCCCTGTGCCGGGATTGATTGGAAACACGGGAAAGCAGGAGAGAGACAGGGACAGTCTTAATCTTTCTCCGGCTTTCAATGTGACGCATGTTCCCCGTATCGGTAGAGACGTCTGACCAGGGGCGGCCAGCGCATATCCTTCTGCGAGAGGGTGTACTTTGCCGTTCTGATCGATACGCGAGACGCAGGCATGAAGGTCAAAACCGGCGTATTCACTCTCGATTTCAAAGCACCCTGTGATCGTTCCTGCGAGCAGATGATCGAATTCGAGCGGGAGTGTCGTGAATGTCAGGACGTCCGATCGCGCATCGGTGCGGGTACGATCTACTGGGCCTCCCGGAAACCCGAAGCTTCCACCACACGGACCGGAAGGGCGCCACGGATCGAGGGTAAGACTCTCCGGGGGGGGCGTAGGAACTGGCAACGCGCTCAGAATACCGTCGCGTGTGTCAATCGCGGAGCGGCCCGTCCCGACTGGATAGCTTGGAACTGTCCCCATCGAGAGTGTCGGGAAATCCCGCCAGCAACAGGCGCCCATATCGAAAAGGCGTACTGGCTCCGTCTCGGGTATGGCGGCTGACTTTAGATATTGATCGAAGAATGCGATTTGCTGCTGATCAATGTCTGTAATGGCAGCCTCACCGACGTCCACATCCCCGATATGTCGGTCCCAAGGAAAGTGAGACCAGGGGCCAACAATCAAGCGTGTTGGCATGTGGGGAGACAGAGCACGATATGCTTCCAGCGTGCCGGGAAGGTGGCTGTCGTACCATCCCCCAATCAGTAGAACTGCGGGTGCCAACTCCGAGATTTCGTTCAACCGCGATGCGGGAGAGATTTTGTCCCAGTAGGCATCTCCCGGAGGTGTCTCTCTCCAACGGGTATAATGGCTATATTTCGCCAGAAGCGCTTCGTGCGCAGGCACTGTTGGCTGCCGCCCATTGAACGACATGCCCCGACTAGCCGCAAAGAGCGCCTGCTGGGCTTCGTAGTCTCCCTGAAGCCTGGCGGTTTCTGCTGCCAGTTGCGTCGCCCAACCAAGATTGGCACGCATCGGGAACGCCCCATTTTCATACGCCCAGTCCTGATCCAGCTGCCAGCCGATCATGGCAGGCGCAACCGCTTTGAGCGCTTCTGGTTTTTCTCCGGCTGCCAGAAGTTGGTTGCTTCCCTGAAAGGAGAAGCCAAACATCCCCACGCGACCATTGCTGCGCGGTAAGCATGCAGCCCAGGCGATCGTATCTGCGCCATCAGTCGCTTCATGCTCGAACAGGACAAACTCACCGCCAGAATCTCCGCGTCCCCGCACGTCCTGCATGATGACGATATAGCCGTGACTGGCATACCATTCTGGTGGTGCGTAGCAGAGCGACGTACCAATTTTGCGGCCGTAAGCCTGTCGCATCAGAAGAACGGGGAAGGGGCCGTTTCCTTCTGGTTCCCAGATATCAGCAACCAGTGAAACGCCATCCCGCGTTTGCATTGTCTCCGTCCGGCGAGATTTCAGCGCTAACATCAGATTTCACCTCCCAGAGTTTCGTATGAAGGGGGAGTTTCTTCGAGAATGCGACCGTTTCGGAGAACTGTCCGTCCGGCCTGAGAGCGGCTCATCCATTCATTCGTGGAACGAGCTGGAAAGATAATCAGATCGGCTGGTGCACCTTTTTCGAGGCGATGGGTCCTTTCCATCCAGGATCCCGGACGGCTTGTGACCGATTGCGCCCAAGGACGGTGAGTATGATCCAACTGGCCGATCCTCGTACCGCCCTGAAGAATTTCGTGCATGTCAAAGTCCCCGTAAGCGTAGAAGGGGTCTCGGACATTGTCGCTGGCAAGCATGACTGGAATACCCGCGGCATCGAGTTCCTGCAGTAAGGTTACACCTCTCCATCTTGGTGTGCGCCCTGCGGTACGGTCCTGAAGGTACATGTTGCAAAGTGGGAGACTCACAATGCCAATCCCGGCTTCGCCGAGCAGGGAAATAATGTGCGTCTGTTGCGTCTCGCTTTGGACGCTAAGGCTACAGCAATGGCCGCATAAAATCTTTTGACGAAACCGAAGCTTCAGAGCTGTCTGGGCAATCAATTCCAGAGCCGTTCCGTCTGTTTCTCCATTCTCATCGACATGAAGATCCAGTTCGAGCCCATATTCTGTGGCCAGTCCAAAGAGAACTTCGAGGGCTTCGGGCGTCGTGTTGTGCTTCATCAGGACGGCACCCAGAACGCCTCCCTCTGTCTCGGCGACATTTCTAACGATGCCGTCCCGGTCTTCACCCATGTAGCGCTCAGGCATGGTCAGGGACACGCCTTGCAGAGCAACTTTCCCGGACCATTTCTTTTGAAGGCGGCGCAAAAGCGGCCAAACGCGGTTCCCGTGCGTGCCGAAGGTATCCAGGTGCGTTCTTATGGCGCTTGTGCCGTGCGCATAGGCGCAGTTCAGACTGAACTCCATGCGGCGTTCAACGTCTGCGTCCGTCCAGTAAGCCTCTCGATCCTGAGTTGTGGCTTGCAAGGCCCCCATGAAGGTTCCATCAGGATTGGGTGTACGCTCCCAGATGAAGGCCTTGTCCAGATGGGTATGAATATCTGCAAAGCATGGCCAGACCATCTGACCTTTCAGATCAACTGAGTCATCGACGGAAGAAAGATGTCCTGCCGGTAGAATATCTGAGATCTTCCCATCTGAGAGCGCGATATCGTAGCGCATGGACTCATCAGTGAATGACGAAGGCCGCAGGCCTGCCGGAATAGTCGCATTCAGGAGGGCCCCTGGGGCGGTGCTGGAAGAAGCTGCAAAAGTCATGAGCGATGTCTCAGAGCAAAGCGCTGGAGGCTGGCTGCTGCGGCATACAGAACAAGGCCTGCGACTGTAATCAGGAACAATGCCGCGAACATCCGGGGAATATCCATCTGAAAGCCGGATTGAAGAATTTGGTACGCCAAGCCAGCCGAATTGCCGCCCGTTCCGGCAACAAACTCAGCTACAATGGCGCCGACAAGTGAGAGGCCTGTTGCGATGCGCAAGCCTGCCATGAACATGGGAAGAGCACTGGGAATTCGCAGTCGCAGCAGCATTTGAAGGCGGGTGGCTTTGTGCATCTGAAAGTAAGCCGCCAGATCTGGATCTACGCTGCGCAGGCCTTGCAGAGTGTTCGAGATCACAGGGAAGATCGCTACCAATGCTGCGCAGGCAGTGAGGGCGAGGGGAGTATTGTGGATCAAAATAATGATCAGCGGCGCAATTGCTACAATCGGGGTCACTTGCATGATCACCACATAAGGCATCAGGCACCGCTCGATCAGCGGGCTTTGCACCAACAGGAACGCTATCAGAACACCCCCGAGGACGGCTACAACGAGCGCCGCAAATGTGATTTCCAGTGTGATAAGCAACGCATGGAGTAATGACACACCGTCCAGCATCAAAGCATGCCAGATGGCAGACGGAGAGGGCATCAGGTAAGGCGGGATATGCCAGAAGCGACAGATCGCTTCCCAAGCTGCCAGAATGATGATTCCGAGCGTGATGGGAGCAAGGAGCGAGAGAGAGCGGGATGTCATCATTGCCGCGCCTCCTGACCAATCATGCTGTCCCGACTGGCATCTTCGAGGAGGATCGCCAATTCTTTGCTGATGCCGGCAAACTGATCGGAAAGGCGGAAAATTTCGTCGCGAACAATGCCACGGTCTATTTCGTATTGAGCATGAATACGCCCAGGATGAGCCGCCATGACCATCACGCGGCTGGACAGAAATGCAGCCTCATGAAGGGCATGTGTGACGAAGAGGGTGGTCAGGCCGTCCTCATAGCAAAGACGGGCCATCTCTTCATCCAGTCGGTTTCTGGTAAATTCATCCAGCGCGCCGAATGGCTCATCCATCAAAAGAAGATCTGGTTCAGTAACGAGTGCACGGGCAATGGAAACGCGCATTTTCATGCCGCCGGAAAGTTGTGCCGGATATTGATCGGCCACATGACCTAGGCCAACGCGTTCAAGAGCTGCATGGGCACGCTTGTCAGCCGTTGTTCGCTCCACTTTTTCCAAATCAAGCGGAAGGCGCACATTTCTCACGATCGTGGCCCATGGCATGAGCGTTGCGTCCTGAAAGACGAACGCCATACGGCGCCCTTTCTGGCCTACGTCCTTGAAGCCGCCGCCCCACCAGTTCAGCGTGCCAGCCGACGGGGTATGAAGATTGGCGATGAGCTTGAGGAGCGTGCTTTTGCCGCATCCAGATGGCCCAATCAGCGTAACAAAATCTCCTTTCTCCACACTCAGATCGACAGGAGAAAGACCGCGCACGCCGTTGGGGAAAATTTTCTCAACGCTGCTCAGGGAAAGAACGGGACTGCTCATGCGGGGACAGTCGCCAGGCTGTTGTGGACGACATCGAGGGTATACCCATCTTTCCATTTCGGACTGTCTGCAATGAGTTGAGCTGAAAGCTGGATGTCGTAAATGCGCTGCCAGCGCTCATTATTCATTGTCATGATTGGTGCTCCCGGTGCGCCCAGAGCTTTGATGTCGCGGAGTTTCTGACGGGACCACGCGAGTTGGTCCGCGCTCATATCCGGATTGGCTTTACGGATTGCAGCATCCCCCTTGGTGGACTCTCCAAAAATATAGCGTTTCCAGCCTTCGCTGCTGGCCGCGATGAACTTCTGGAGCTCGGGGCCACGTTCTTCGAGGGTCTTGCGGGACACCATCAGCACGTTTCCATAGGCAGCGTAGCCCAAGTCATCGAGGAGGAAGAAATTGAAAGGAATACCCGCTTTTTTCGCGCCGTAGGGCTCCGAGGAAACAAAGGCCTGCATGGCCATCTGCGGATTGAAAGCGAAGGGCTGGAGATTATAGGTGTAGGGATGGGCCTGGTCTTCCGTGAAACCATAACGCTTCTTAAGCCACACCCAGAAGCTGGCTCGCCCTTCTGAACTGATCAGAATGGGATGGCCCTTGAGTTCGGCGATGTCATGAATATCCGGGTGGGTCATCAAGCCGCCAACGCCTTTCTGGAAAGTCGTAGCGATTGCGACGGCGGGAATGCCTTGCACTGCACAGCGGATTGCTTCTTCACCCTGCATGATAGCGATGTCACATTGTCCCGCCATCAGAAGCTGGGTCATGTTCATCTGAGGGCCACCCATCTGAATTGAAACGTCCAGATTTTGAGCGCTGTACAGTCCGTCTTCGGAGGCCTGGTAGTAGCCTCCGTGCTCTGCCTGAGCATACCAGTTGGTCAGCAGACTCAGGGGCCTGGATGCCGCTTTTGCTCGCCCAGAGGGTAGGGAAGACACTGCGCCCGCAGCCATGATGCCGCGGAGCATACTGCGTCGATCAAGCCTGTAAGGTGTCATGAGCTGCCTCCCAAGGTCCATTTATAATTAGACCGTAACGGTTTTTTTGTCTCCGTGGGAAGAGCTATTCTGCTGCTGGACCGATACCTTTTTAACCCATTTGTGCGCGCAAAAAGGATGCACTCATTCTTTTTGCTGAGTGAAAATACAAACTCCCAGCATGGTCATGAAAAACCGGAAGGCGGCTTCCTGTCCGTTCCAGCTATGGGATTGCCACATTGCGAACCACTCACCTCCGACGACAGAGAAGCCGAAAAACCAGATGAGAAATCCTACGGCCGTCGCGACGGGAACAAGGGTATGAGCGGCCTTGAAGGCCGGACTATCTATGTTGATCGCCTTCGCCATTTTCCAGGCCGCGAATGAAAAAAGAGCACCGGTTGCGAATTCAGCGCCGATAATCAGGACGTAAAAAATATGCCACAGCAGCGGGGCTGAGATCGCGCGCCATCTGAGGCTGTTGCCGGGAAATGTGGTATCCATCGACAGAACGTGACGAACAAATGCGTAGTTCGAACCATAATCTGTAATATTATTAAGTGCGACGAGAAGGCCGAAGACTCCCAGAGACGCGACCATCACCGTTTTAGAGAGACGATTCAGGCGCACGGAGCGCGTTGGCACTGACTGTGTTGAAAGTTCGGACATGGCTAGCTCCTGTTTTTTGAAACGCTAGCGGAATGCCCGTGAAATTTGCGCCCTCTTTTTTGCATCGCTCCTGTCGAAAATAGATGCTTTAAAAGCTGCGATCTTCCTGTTTCATCTATCTTTTCGTTCCGGGATGATATCATATCGGAGCAGGGAATGTGTTGGCTCGTCCTCACCGGGGCGTGTCATTCCACACAAGAGACAACGGAAGACAAGCCCATGACAAGCAGTTCCGAGACGGTTTTCTGGCCTAAAAAGCGCTGGTGTGACATGATTTCCCGCCAGTTTCGTCAGCTTCCCCCTGAGACCGTGGCCATTCTTCCTGTGGCCGCGGTGGAACAGCATGGCCCACATCTTCCGGTCTATGTAGATGCCTGTATCAATGAAATGCTGCTTGATAAGGCAATGGAGGCGCTCCCCGCGACCGTCCCCGCGACCGCACTTCCTATTCAGGCTGTTGGCAAAAGCGAAGAGCATGTTGCTTATCCTGGAACACTGACCCTCAGTGCGCAGACCCTTACGCAGGTTCTCATCGAAATTGGTGAAAGTGTCGCACGATCTGGTGTGAAGAGGCTGGTGCTCCTGAATTCTCACGGTGGGCAGCCACAGATCCTGGATATCGTTGCCAGAACACTCCGCCGGACACATGGAATGTTTGTTGTCTGTGTTGGCTGGTCCCGTTTTGGCGTGCCAGATGGCATGTTCACTGAAGAGGAGCGCCGGTATGGGATCCATGGTGGCGATATTGAAACATCCCTGATGCTTCACCTCCGGCCGGACCTTGTTGAGATGGAACGCGCTGACAATTTCGAGCCATGGCCCCAGAAGCTTGCCGAGACGGCCAAATGGCTGGAAGCAGAAGGTCGTGTGGGCTTTGGTTGGTTGACGCACGATATTCACCCGTCCGGCGCGGCAGGGAATGCCGGGATTGCTACGGCCGAGAAGGGCGAAGCTGTTGCTAATCAGTGGATTGAAGGTTTTCTTGAGCTTCTTGCCGAGATTGCTGAATATCCGCTGGATCGTCTTCGCCCCATTACGGAGGATCTGGGTCGATGAGCTCGGTTGAGACCTTCCTGTCGCTCCTTGGCGATATTCCTGTTCAGACGGTGCCGGCTCTTGTGAAGCGGAAAAGCCGTGATTTTTACTGGTATAGTCCGGTTCTGAAGCGGCAGCTTGATAGCTGTTTTGGCGATTGTATCGTTATGCCGCGCAATGAAGAGGACCTTCTTCACATTGCGCGGGTGGCACGCGAGACAAAAACTCCACTTACTCCGCGTGGGGGTGGCACTGGGAATTATGGACAGGCCGTTCCGATGGAGGGGGGCGCTGTCGTTGAAATGACGGAGCTCAACAAGCTCCTTTGGGTCAAGGACGGTGTCGCACGCGTACAGGCGGGCATGAACATGCTGGACTTGGATCGTGCTCTGCATGAACTGGGCTGGGAAGTTCGCATGTATCCCTCCACGAAACGGACGGCAACGATCGGCGGGTTTATTGCGGGTGGATCCGGCGGTATTGGGTCTGTTCGATGGGGCGGTCTTTCGTCACCCGGGAATATTCTGGGGCTCCGCTTTGTTACTCTGGGTGAAAATCCGGAAGCTCTTGAACTTCGTGGCTCTGATGCGAGGGGCATTCTTCACACCTACGGTACGACAGGCCTGATTACCGAACTGGAAATTGGTGTTGAGCCAGCCGTGGATTGGCAGGATATGGCCATCTCATTCGGCACGTTTGAAGAAGCGGCGGTTTTTGCACGTGATATTGCTCTTCAGGCGGGTATTCAGAAGAAGCTGGTGTCTGTTGTTGACGGTGACCTGCCACCATTCTTCGCATCCGTACGCGAGCACGTGCCGGATGGGGCGTCACTGGTCATTCTCATGATTGCTCCGGCAAGTATTGAAACGGTTAAGGCGCTTGCAGAAGCTGCAAACGGTCACCTCTGTTATGAAGCAAACACCAGAGAAGCCGAGGACACGGCGGGTGCAACTCCGCTTTATGAGCTGACATGGAACCACACGACGCTTCAGGTTCTGAAGAAAGATCGTGGTTACACGTATCTGCAGTGCGGTTATCCGCACGTCGGGACACTAGAGAAAGTAGCGGAAATCCGTGCACTTTTCCCTGATGACCTGATGATGCATCTGGAATTCTTTCCGATGGGCGGCCATGTGAGTTGTGCCGCATTGCCGGTTATTCGTTTCACAGACGAAGAGCGCCTGAACTATATCATCGCGGAACATGAGAAGCGGGGGGTCAATATTGCTAACCCGCATGTCGTGACAATTGAGGAAGGCGGTATGCACCGTGTGGCATCACCAGATCTGGCCGCAATCAAGAAGCGATATGATCCGATGTTATTGTTGAATCCTGGAAAAATGCTCAGTGCCAGAACGCTGAAGGCAGAGGATTAAAAGAGTGTGGGCCGGAAAAGAGTTTCTTTCCGGCCTTTTCTATTGTTATTGCGAAAGAGCGGGATAGCTGAATTTTAATTCCGCCTGATTAAAAGCACTTTTTACGGTATTGGCCAGTAATGTACAGGTCGTCAGTGGACCAACACCATCTGGAACCGCAGTAACCGCATATGCGATGTCTTCGACAGATTTGAGATCTATATCTCCAACGACACGGCCCTCATCCGGGCAATAGCTGATCCCGATATCGATGAGACAACTCCCTGGCTTGATCCAGTCCGCCGTGACTAATCTGGCTTTTCCTACTGCTGAAAAGAGGACATCTGCTTTCTCGCAATATGACTTGATGTCCTGAGTATCGATGTGAACAACGGAAACCGTTGCGCCGCGATTCAGAAGAAGCATGGTCAAAGGACGCCCGACAACGGGCGAACTGCCAATGATGACACAGTCTTTTCCGCGCAGATCTCCAACGAGATGTTCTGCCGCCATTAAGGCGCCTGTTGCCGTGCAGGGCTCGAAGTATGGAGCGCCGTTCATGATGCTTCCAAGATTGAGCGGATGGAGACAATCTACATCTTTCTCCGGGGGAAGGGCGTCTATGATGGCTTGGCGGGAAATTTCTTCCGGGAGTGGGAAGAGGATCAGAATTCCATCGATCTGCTTGTTAGCACCAAGCTCTCGGACCGTTTGGCAAAAATTTCTTTCATTTTGTCCAGCAATTTCAACAACTTGTAAGTTAATGTCGGCTTGTTCCGCCAGTCCGCTAATGCGACGCAGATAGGCTGATGGCCCCGCGTCAGAAGAGCCGGTGACGACAGCGAGAGTGGGCGTACGGTCCAGAATTTTCTGCTGTGAGCGGATCTGTGCTTTGAGTCTGGCCAAATAGTTTTGGGCAAGCTCAGAGGTATGCAGGATGATTGTCATTTTGGGGTCTCATAGGGCGCTTACAAGATAAGTTGCGCATCTCTGAAGGTGGGGAGCCAGATCCTTCTGGATCTGTGTCATGGAGTATCGACTGGTTGGAAAGACGATGCTGAGCGCACCAGCAATTTGGCCATTTACATTAAAGGCAGGCACCCCAAGGGCACGCAGATCGCTTTGTGGAGACACATCTCTCAAGGCGAAACCCTGAGAGTGAACGTCTTTAAGACTCTTAGCCACGTATGCCGCTTCTGTTTCAGAAAGGCCTGAGGTGGCCAGTATGGTCTGTTGTCTAATCTCGGGTAGAAAGGCGCAAATGGCTTGGCCAGTCGCGGTTCTGGCAAGAGACATGCTGCTGCCGATAGTATGCCCGGACATTTCGGCAGATTTGTCTGCGGGATTATGGAAGACATAGATTGCCTCGTCTGCGTCCAGTAGAGCGAGAGAAATGGATTCTCCGATAACAATGGATTCAGCTCGAAGAACCGGCCCGACAAGATGACCGATGGAGCGGCTTTGTAGAAAGCCAAGCCCCAGTTTCAAGGCGCGTGCTGTAAGCCTGTATCGCTGATCGATACTCCGGACATATCCGAGAGATTCCAACGTTCTGACAAGTCGCCTCGTGGCGGCCCTCGTGTGCCCTACCAAACGCGCAATGTCTGCGACGGTCATGTCTGTTTGGCCATTTTCAAAAGCACGTAGGACCTCGAGGCCCTTAACAAATGTCAGGGAAATCTCGGTATCGGGGACAGGCGAGGGCTGATCCATGAACAAATCCGTTTCTGGACAAAAAACTATGCATAGCCGTTACGAATATCATTGCAGGCTGAAAATGATTATGCCTAAAATAAATATAACGAACAAGTGTTCGAATATCGAACAATCCTTTTTTGATAGAACCAGAAAAACAGGGAGCCCCGTGTGAAAGTCCACGTCATTTTCGCCCACCCGCTTGAAAATAGCTTCAACGCGGCACTGTTCAGGCTGGTAACGCAGACACTGGAAGCAGAAGGGCATGAAGTCGATGCTCTGGACCTGTATCGGGACAATTTCGATCCTGTTTTAAGCCCGCAGGATCGTATTGAGTATCACGATGTCAGCATTAATCAGCATCGCGTAGCGGATTATGTGAAGCGCCTGCAAAGTACGGATGTACTAATTTTGTGTCATCCTGTGTGGAATTTTGGTTGGCCCGCAATTCTTAAAGGATATTTCGATCGCGTTTTTCTTCCAGACGTCTCCTTTAAGTTGATCGATGGAAAGCTTTCTCCTGGCTTTACAAACATCAAGAAGGTCATGACCGTCACGACTTACGGTTGCCCGCGGCATCGTGCGTTTGTTCTTGGTGATCCGCCAAGGAAGAATGGGACCCGTTTTCTGCGGGCCGTCATGAACCGTCGCGTCAGCGTCGATTACCTGGGGCTTTACAATATGAATAACACCACGTTGAACGCCCGTAGGACGTTTATGAAAAAAATCATTCGTCGTCTTAAAGCTATCTGAGACCGTTTCTGGCAGGGGAGTAATTGCGGTGGCTGCTCGTTTCTTTGATCTGGATGCATTGGGCCTCGCACTTCTGGAGGAGAGCAAGAGCAGGGCCGCAACGCTGAGGCAACAGGGCAATATTCCCTGCCTGGCGCTGGTGGAGGTAGGCGATGATCCACAAAGCGCTACATATGTCAGTCGTAAAATCGAGGACTGTAAAAAGGCTGGCATTGCAGTTCGGAAGATTGTTTTGCCTGAATCGATCACGCAGGCAGATCTTTTAGAGCAAATCCTAAGGCTTGATGAAGATTCAGCCATCACTGGAATTCTGGTTCAACTTCCTTTGCCGGCGCACTTGGAAGAAGGGCAGGTTCTTCAGGCGATCAGCGCTGAGAAGGATGTGGATGGTCTTCATCCGGTTAATCTGATGTCTCTGACGACATCAGATCCGTCTGTTATTCCCTGCACTGTGAGGGGCATTGATGCAGTGTTGCAGCAGACGGGGCTTGTTCTGGAAGGGGCCAATATTGCTGTTCTGGGGCGGGGACGTCTCGTCGGCGGCCCGGCGGCGCTCTTGCTGTCTGGAAAAAGCAGAAATGCAACCGTTACGATGTTGCACCGTAAAAGCGGAAACCTTAAGAATGTTCTGAAGAACTCCGACGTCATTATAGCCGCTGCGGGCTCAGCGCATCTGATAACCTCGGATATGGTGCGATCGGGAGCTGTCGTCATTGATGTTGGTATGAGCTGGCCCGAGGGCTCTTTGCAAGGTGATGTTCACCCTGCAGTTGCTGGTGTTGCGAGCTGGATGACGCCACCTGATCGAAGTTTTGGCGTGATGACACGCATGATGCTTCTCAAAACCGTTTTGGATCTCGCGGAAAAAAGGATTGCTGCATGACTATATCGGTCGGCCAAGCGCGTGCAGATCTGATGACGGAAAGCTCTATCGAGCTTCTGCCATCCCGTATTCTGGAGCTCTCGGGGGTTCTGCCTGATCTTGCCTGCGGATCAAGGGTCTTCGTCACCTGGCTTCCAGGTGTTCCATTTGCAGACGTTCTGGCGGCCTGTGACCTGCTGAAGTTGTGCGGTTACCTGCCAGTTCCTCACGTTGCAGCCCGATCCATCCGTGATGAAGGCCATCTGCAGGAAATTTGCTCTGCATTGACCGAGCGGGATATTCCGCGAATGCTCCTGATCGCGGGTGGAGCGGATAAGCCTGCTGGTATCTTCGCAGATACGGTGCAGATTCTGGAAACAGAGATCCCGGTTCGCACGGGCATTCGCTCTGTCTACGTTGCTGGGCATCCTGAAGGGCACCCGCAGGCCTCCGAGGCAACATTGTTGGAGTATATGCGCCGCAAACAGGATCTGGCACGGGCGCAGGGTTTGAATATGCAGATCGTAACGCAGTTCTGCTTTGATGCTGCTCCAGTTCTTGCCTGGGAAAAAAGGCTAAGGGCTGGCGGTATTACACTGCCAGTCAACTTGGGAGTTTACGGGCTAACGACGCCAAAAACGCTGGTGCGGTATGGTCTGGCCTGTGGTGTCGGGCAGTCTTTGCGTTTCATGCAGCGTCAACGCTGGAAACTGCATCGCTGGTTTATGCCCTGCAATCCGCAACATCTTGTTGATGCTGTAGCCCAAGAAATCGCTCAAACACCCGACACGAATTTTTGTGGGCTACATTTTTATCCGTTTGGAGCAATTGCACGCACGCTGGAATGGCGCCGTGCACTCTCCCTCAGCACCGGAGACCACTCATGACGCCACGACTATCTGGCCTGACATGTGCTACAGGAGCTTTCCTGCTGGCACTGGGTGGATGCACAGTCTCACCTGAGACAGCCACAACTGCGAGTGTTGACGACCGATATGGCGACGGTGGCGTAAGTGCTTTTTACACGGCCCATACAGCTATCTCTTCAATACCCGGAACGCTGATCCAGCATGAAGACATGGATCTGACGAAACTTCCCCAAGGCGCCAGTCGCGGCGTCAGGGTCCTGTATTCTTCCCAGAACGGCGTGAACAAAAGCGGTCCGGTTGCAGTTTCAGGGCAGGTTTTGTTTCCGAAGGGCAAGGCTCCTGTCGGTGGATGGCCTGTTGTGGCCTGGGAGCACGGAACGACAGGAGTTGCGGATGTTTGTGCTCCATCCTGGCGCGGGTATTCCAGTCGGGATAAAGCCTATCTGTCGCGGTGGTTATCTGAAGGGTTTGTCGTTGTCGCGACGGATTATCAGGGTCTGGGAACGCCAGGACCGCACCCGTATCTGTTTTATCGACCGGAGGGTTATAGCGTTCTGGACGGATTGAGAGCGTCTCTGAGCGGTTTTCCAAAAGAGATCAAAAACTGGATTGTTCTGGTCGGGCAATCGCAGGGATCCGGGGCAGCGCTTGGAGCCGCATGGTTAGCACCCTCATACGCTGCTGAGTTAAACATTCGGGGAGTCGTTGCTACAGGCCTTGTAACAGGTTTTGCAGTCCCACCAGGCGCGAGACATGTGCCTATTCCTGAAGTTTATACGGATGCCAGCAAAATGGATTCCGCCTTTGCCATGCTGCGGGTTGAAGGATCTGACCAGTCTTTACAGCCTGAGACAGACAGCCGGACGGTCCTGACGAGTGCGGGGCGCCAGATGTCCCAGATTGCTCGCCACGCCTGCCTGCACAATCTTTTCGACAAAGCTGACAAGCTCAAAGTGCAAAGTAACGCACTTTTCAACGAGAAGCTTCCTGCTTTCGAAGCTGGACACGACGCAGCCTTCACGATCCCCAATGCCAAAATCAGCTTTCCTGTGTTCGCCGGGACAGGTTTGGCGGATGGTGAGGCAGGAGTGAATGGGCAGTATAATGCCGTTGCAGCCATGTGTGACGCGGGGACTCACGTTCTGTGGAAGCGATATCCGGGTATGACCCATAATGGCGCAGTCAACGTGTCTTTGAAGGATTCCATTCCTTTCGTGAAAACGCTTCTGGCTGGTCATATGCCTCCGCAAAGCTGCGCTTCGATCAAGCCACCAGGGCCAGTAGAGCCAGCTTTGCCGAATGTTCCATGGAATAACTGAGTCGACTGAATAGCCCTTAGCCGGACCCGTGGCCGGCCTTTTCAAGGATACAAGACCATGCAGACCACGAGCGACAGATCAGGCTATCATCTCTTTCTTGTTCTGGTGATTTACGTTTATTCGGCAGTATCCATGGCTGTTGTCGGACTGGTGGTTCCATTTATCAGTGCGATTGCGGAAGCCCGACATGTTTCTCCGGGACCTGTGGGCACCAGTTTGTCCTTCTTTTCCGTGCCCGCAGCCTTCACATCTTTCTTGTTCGGCATGGTGGTCGACCGTATTGGCGTAAAGCGCGCCTTTCCAATTTCCGTTGTCATTACGTTGATTGGTGATAGCCTTCTTCTGTCAACGACCACGCTTTGGAGTCTGCGGATCGGGCTTATGCTGTGTGGGTGCGGGTTTGCGTTCGCAACAGCAGGTTCGCCGGTGTTGTTTATGCGCTATCTGCCGGAAAAAAGTCGCTCCAAAGCTTTGGCATTTTGGTCCACTTTTGCTCCGGCCGGTTATTCAGCCGGTCTTCTTCTCGCCATTCCTTTTTTGAATGGGGGACGCTGGCAGGCAGCCTGCACGGCCCATATGGCCCTAATGGTCGTTATTCTTGCTGTTGGAGTCCTGACACTTGCTGGCTTGAAAGAGCCGCCAGTTGTCTTGACTGAAAGCGGTCCGGCCAAGCGACTATCACCTTGGCTGGTCACGGCTCTCGGGCTGTCAGTAACGCTCCCGAATGGGATTGCTTATGGAACCAGTTTGATCGCGCCGTCTTACCTTGCGCGCGTTCACCACGTGAGCTTGGCTGCGTCTGCCGCAGAAGTCGCAATCATCAAGATTGTGGTAATGCTGGCAGGTGGGCTCATTGTCAGTCTGTGCGTCGGAACGGAGCGTCGTTCTCGGGTGATGTTCTGCATCATGGCGGCTATTGGCATGCTGGCTCAATGGCTGCTGCTTTTTCCGGGAAGCACGATGCTGGTCGCGTCTGCCGGGCTATTTCTTTGGACATTCGCCTATAGCGGCCTGAGTGGTGCAGGGATGTCTCTGCTGCCGGTGGTTGCGACAGACAGGAAGACCCGTGGCGTTGTTGCCGGCACGGTCGGCCAGTTTATTTCCGTCTCGGCAGTCCTGATGCCTTACCTGTACTTCTCGACAACACTCTGGACCAGTTACGCTCTGTTTGCGTTCTGCGCCCTGGGAATGGGTTGCCTGACAATTTTCCAGGTCAGGCAACGTAAGGCGCTGGCTTGATCTTTAAAGGGCAGCACCAGTTACTGTGGTACTGCCTTTCGATTCAGTCGCCGCAAAATTAGCCTTCAGGCGTTCCAGAAGGTAGTTCTGCGCAGATATCGGAGCATATTTCTTCTCTGGTCCCTGAATGATTGCATCCCGATTGGCTTGGCAGAAAAAGGGAATGGAAAGGCGCTCACCAAGATATTCGTCTGGCTGTGGCATACGAACACGGTGAAGGGTGGACAGCAGCTTGTCATCGCTCCATCGCATAAGCATGTCGCCAATATTGCAGGTCACATATCCTGAGACGGGTTCTACGTCGGTCCATGCCCCGCTCTTTGCATCCTTCCCAGGGCAAACCTGAAGGCCGCCTTCGCCTGTTCGCTGATGAAGAAGTGTCAGGCAATCAAAATCCGAATGGGCGCCCGCACGCCAGCGTTTGAAGTCCTCCGGCAGAGCATTCTCCATGCTCATATAGTGAATGAGACGAAGGGTGCACTGGTAGTCAGGAGAGGACGGGTCGTGCAGTTTGGTGAAGAACTCTTCGTCAAACCCGAGTTTGATGGCAAAGCAGGACAGGATCTTCATACCCAGAAGCCAGTTCTGGTGCTCGAAGTGGGACAGGAATTCCTTGAAGTCCGGCGCGTCATGCTCTGTTGGCCATAGAGCCGCCATTCTGGGAAGAGTGATCTGAAATGATTCTTTATGGTCAGGTGTACCTGTTGAAGGCCGCACCTGTTCCTGAAATTCCCATCCGGCGTTCGTACCAGGTTTGAGGGGAAGGCGGGCCTTTGCCTCTTTGGGGAGGGCAAAGAAGGCTGTTGCCAGTGAAAACGCTCGATCTATGTCATTCTGCGGAATGCCGTGATTATAAACCTGAAAAAATCCGATTTCCGTGGCTGCAGACCAAAGTTCGTCGGCAATCTGGAGTTTGCGTTCTTCAAAAGAGGAGAGATCGATCTTGGGAATTTGACGAGCGATATTCGTCCCCATTCCGCCAATATGGCGTTCGGTTTCAAGTTCGCTCAGACCTGTGGGGACCATACTCGTTTTCTCCATAACCGTATTGAAGACAACAGAGACGGAACTACGGCAGGGTGAGGGGCTGTAGCGATCAATCATGGCATATGCCCCCCAACCAGAGCCGTGGTCCGGATCTGTTGGAGCAATGCCCAAAGCCTGCAACAGGACTTCGACCGCTTCTACTCGTTTCCAACACAAAACATGGTGGGCATTTGCCTGTCAATTATAAAAGCCGTTCTCATAAAAGCATTCCGATATTCTCAAATAGGCACTTTCATGGAAACCGTTTCGATTCATAAACTGTGACTGAATGAAGAATGGAGAACGCTCCGTATGTCCAGGATGTCTCTCAGTCGCAGGCGAACTCTTTTGGGGGTGGCTGGAAGTCTCGGCGGATTATCCATGCCGTTCATCAGCAGGGCGCAAAATGCGGGGACGCCCGTCAAGCTTATAACATCCTGGTATGCACAAGCTGAGTTTGGTGGGTTTTATCAAGCGCTTGCCAAGGGATATTACGCACAGGAAGGACTGGACGTCACGATAGAGGCTGCCAGCCCACAAATGAATGTCCCTCAGCTTCTGGCTGCTGGTCGTGCGGATTTTATTACTGGCTACGACTTCCAGCTTCTTTCCGCCGTCGCCTCTGGAATTCCTCTTGTTGCGGTAGCCAGTACATTTCAGCACGATCAGCAGGGCCTGATGACTCATGCTGGCGTCAAGGATCTCAGCCAGCTCCGTGACCACCCAATTCTGATAGCAGCGTCTTCCCATGCGACGTTCTGGCCATGGCTCAAAAATCGCTTTGGTTACAGAGAAGAGCAGGCGAGGCCTTATTCTTTCAATCTCCAGCCTTTTTTTCTGGATCCGGAAATGGCCGTTCAGGCTTATGCATCCTCCGAACTGTGGGATGCCCGGCAGAAAGGAATGCCGGTCGAGTTTTTCCTGTTCAAGGATCTGGGTTATCCGCCCTATGGCGCCCCTATGGTCACGACTCAGCAGATGGTTGCGACCGATAAGAAAAAGGTAAGCAGCTTTGTGAAAGCGTCTTTGATGGGATGGCGTGATTATTTTCAAAACCCCGATCCGGGGAATGCTCTGATCCTCAAAGCTAACCCTAATATGACGCTGGAGCATCTGGCTTTCGGCTACGCCGGACTGAAAAAAGCAGATGCTCTGTCATCCCCAGATGTCAAAGAGCGAGGTCTTGGCGCGATGACGCTTGCCCGGTGGCAGGCCACACGAGACTTTATGGTCAGCCAAAACCTCTTGCCATCCGATGCTGACTGGAAAAGTGCCTTCACCACAGAATTTGTGGATACTCTCCGGGTAATGCCAGCATGAGCTTACTGATACAGAATATCGGTGGAATTTTAACTGGACTACGCGGCGATGCCGCTCGACGTACCGGTGACATTCGCATTCGCGACGGCAGGATCACGGAAATCGGTCATTTGGCACCTGGCTCTGGGGAGAAGGTTCTGAATGCCAAGGGAGGAATTGCAACTCCCGGGCTTATCAGCACGCATCACCACCTTTTTCAGAGTGTGCTCAAAGCGGTTCCAACAGCCATTAATAAGCCATTGGAGCCATGGCTTCGCCTTGTGCCCAACACCTACTGGAACCGCATAGATGAGCGGGCGCTCAATGTGGCGGCGCGGGTTGGAATGGTGGAACTCCTCTTGTCGGGCTGCACGACAGTCGCTGATCATCATTACCTGTTTGCAGATATGTATGCATACGATCCTGCTGCCGTACTGTTTGAAGCTGCTGAAGATCTTGGTCTGCGCTATGTTCTGGCGCGTGGCGGCACCACGCGCGCCAGAAAATTCGATACGGACGATATTATTCCGGCGCCGACGGAGACGCTGGATGTGATGATGAAACGTGTCGAAGGGCTTGTCGGCCGGTATCATCAATCTGGCCCAAATGCGAAACGCCGAATTGCTCTGGCCCCTAATACGCCAACCTGGGGCGTCACGCCGGATGAGCTTCGGGAAATGGCTATTGCCGCCCGAAGCATGGGTATTTCGCTACACTCGCATCTGTCTGAAACAGAGAACTATGTCCGGTTCTGTCTGGAAACTTACGGAATGCGGCCCCTTCAGTTTGTTGCCGAGCATGGCTGGGTTGGAGAAGACGTCTGGTTTGCGCATCTGGTTCATCTTGATGAGAGCGAACTGGTGCTTATGGTCCAAACCGGGACCGGTATGGCGCATTGTCCTCAGAGTAACTGCCGCCTTGGTTCAGGTATCGCGCCTGCACCGGCCTTGGACGCTCTGGGCGGCCGCGTATCGCTGGCAGTTGATGGGGCAGCATCCAATGAAGCCTGTGACATGGGGGCAGAGATGCATTGTGCGTGGATGATCCATCGTGCTGTTCACGGTGCTGACGCTGTCACGGCTGAGGATGTTATGCGCTGGTCAACATCCGCGGGAGCGCAAATCCTGGGGCTTCCTGATGTCGGCCGGGTTGAGGTCGGCGCAGCGGCGGATCTTGTTATTCATGGTCTGGACGCACCCAGATGTGCCGGATTGCATGACCCACTGATCGCTCCGGTCGTGTCAGGTGCCACAACTGTACGTCATGTCCTGATGGACGGAGTGCCCGTGGTAGTGGATGGCGCTATTCCCGGGCTGGATCTTGAGGCGTTACTGGCAGAGGCTCGGGACGTTGTGGGTTGTCTTACGCGTGCCTGAAGAAACCTGTGCGAACTCAGCATGGGTACAGTTTAGCGGGACTTCCTGTTAGAGTAGGCCAATCGTTTTGACGCTTTGATTCTTCTGTCTCGACAAGGACCTGCAATGCTTACCTGTGTTGGTTACGCGGCCTCCAGCCCGACATCTCCCCTGGCTCCCTTCGCTTTTGAGCGCCGTGACTGCGGTCCTTTAGACGTGCAGATTGACATTACCCACTGCGGTGTCTGTCACTCTGACATTCATACCGCACGGAGCGAATGGGGACCTGCTTCTTATCCGTGCGTGCCGGGTCATGAGATTATCGGGCATGTCAAAGCGGTTGGGCCTGACGTAACACGCTTTAAAGTCGGTGACTGGGTGGGCGTGGGCTGCATGGTGAATTCATGCCGAACCTGCGCGTCCTGCGAGGCTGGTCTGGAGCAGTATTGTGATGCCAGCCCAACATGGACATACAACAGCCCCGATCCGGCATTTCCGGCAGAAGGCGCCTACACGTTCGGAGGATATTCGCGCGCCATCGTTGTCGATGAAGGTTTCGTCCTGCGTATTCCCGAAAATCTTGATCCGGCGGCAGCAGCACCATTGCTTTGCGCCGGGATCACGACATGGTCTCCGTTGTCTCACTGGAAAATTGGGGCAGGGCATCGTGTTGGTGTTGTAGGGCTCGGTGGACTTGGCCATATGGGGGTCAAATTTGCCGTTGCGCTTGGTGCCGAAGTAACCCTGTTCACAACGTCTCCGAGTAAAGTCGAAGATGGGAAGCGACTTGGTGCACACCGGGTTGTCATTTCCCGCGATGAGCAAGCGATGGCTGCCGAGGCGAACCGCTTTGATTTCATTCTTGATGCTGTGTCGGCAGATCACGACATCAATGCCTACCTGTCCCTGCTGAAGCAGGACGGACATATGGTGCTTGTAGGACTGCCGGAAAAGCCGATGTCTGTTGGGGCGTTCAGCCTTGTTGCCAAGCGCCGTAGTCTGGCTGGCTCCGCTATCGGTGGTATTCAGGAAACGCAGGAAATGCTTGATTTCTGCGGTCAGCATAACATCGTCAGTGACGTGGAAATCATTCGGATGGATGAGATCAATCAGGCGTATGAGCGCGTCCTGCGTTCAGACGTCAAATATCGCTTCGTGATCGATATGGCGTCCATGCCAGACAGCATCGCAGGCTGAAACCTTAGGGAGGGGAGGTGGTAGCAAGAAACTCCCCGCCTCCTTCCTGAGAAGAGTTTTACTTCTGGAGTTTCTACCCAACGGGAAGACATGATTTTAGAATGAATCATCACGTTGCGACGTGTCGGGCGGAGCTGGTTGCCGTCCTGACCACACTGCAGAACGGAATACCAGAAGTTCTGACTGTTCAGAACGGAGCCTGCTTACCTGCAGGCGCCCTGGAAACGGAACACTCGTCATTGCAGCGTGGTGTGCGCCATTGGGTAGAGGAACTCACGGGGTTCCGCCTGGGCCATGTTGAGCAACTCTATACGTTCGGGGACTCTGTTCCTGCTGAAACGGAACGGCTTGTGCGTATTTCCTATATGGCCCTCACGCGCGACAGTGGCGATCAGGCAGGATGGAGGGGATGGTATCAGTACTTTCCTTGGGAAGATCGCCGAACTGAAGGAAGCGTTGCCCTCCTCAAGACCATTGAGCGAGCCCTTCTTGAATGGGCGGCCCATGAAGAGGAAAAGCTCGACCGTTGTCAGGCCACGTTTGGCCTGAACGGGGAAAGCTGGAACGACGAAGCCGTGCTGGAGCGTTATGAGCTGCTGTGGGAGGCTGGGCTGGTTCAGGAGTCACCCCATTGTAGCGCCGGACTGGGAGAGAGTCCGATGCTCTGGGATCATCGGCGTATTCTCGCAACGGCGATGTCTCGTTTAAGAGCGAAAATCCGTTACACGCCTGTCGTATTTGAGCTCGTGCCCGAAGAATTTACGCTTCTTCAACTCCAGCAAGCGATGGAAGCCCTTTCCGGGCGTTTGATGCACAAGCAGAATTTTCGTCGGTTGGTACAAAATCAGGATCTGGTCAGCGAAACCGATCGCTACGAGAGTGGCGTTCAGGGAAGACCTGCGCGGCTTTACAAGTTCCGGAAGGACAATTCTGAAAGTTGCTATCTGACAGGGGCCAAGCTTCCACTGGGAACGTTCTCCTGAAAACGTGTTGACCGACAGGCTTGTGAATACGGTAAGATTCATTATGCTCAATAGGAGCATAATGTTATTACGGAGTCCGTCATGGGCCGTCAGCATGTCTTGGAAAGCCGTGACAGGCTTTACGCACCTGTCTCCCGCCTGATGGCGCGGGAGGATTGGGAACGTTTATACGCGGATGATATCGAGGCTATTCTTCGCCTGAAACGCGAACGAAATGCCGTTATTCTGGCTCATAACTATCAAACGCCGGAAATTTTCCACTGTGTCGCGGACATCCGCGGAGACAGTCTGGCTCTGGCTCGTGATGCCCAGAACCTCGACGCAGACATTATTGTCATGGCTGGCGTTCATTTCATGGCGGAAACTGCCAAGCTGATGAATCCCGACAAGACGGTTCTAATTCCGGACGATCGGGCTGGCTGTTCTTTGGCAGAGAGCATAACGGCGGAAAACGTCCGGGAGATGAAGCGGCGCTATCCGGGGGTTCCGGTTGTCACGTACGTTAACAGTACAGCGGAAGTGAAAGCGGAAACAGACGTCTGCTGCACGTCGGGCAATGCCAGACGGGTCGTGGAAAGTCTGGGTGTTCCTCGTGTTATTATGATTCCAGACGAGTTTCTGGCTCAAAACATCGAGAACGAAACAGGCATCGAAATGCTGACCTGGGCGGGTCATTGTGAAGTGCATGAACGTTTTACACCGCAGGAAATTCGGCAGTATCGGCGAATTCATCCAGGTGTGACTGTCATAGCGCATCCTGAATGCCCACCGGAGGTGGTTGCCGAGGCGGATTATTCCGGTTCCACCGCCAATATGATTGACTACGTCGCGACCCACCGCCCGGAAAAAGTGTTGCTGGTGACAGAATGCTCAATGAGCGACAATCTGGCCGCGCTGAATCCGGAAACCGAGTTTGTTCGACCATGTAATCTTTGCCCACACATGAAGCGCATTACGTTGGCAGGAATCCGCAGAGCACTCGAAAACCTCGAAACTCCGGTAACCATCCCGTCCGAGCTTGAAGGGCGAGCCCGCATGGCGGTCGAGAGAATGCTGGCAATCTAACTGTGAAGGACACTCTTTTAAGTCACCTTGCTGGGCAACCCGTTATTGTAGGGGCAGGACTGGCAGGTCTTTCTGCTGCTTTGCACCTTCGCCAGCCCTGCGTTGTTCTTAGCCCGGCTCCGCTAGGACACGAGGCCGCGAGTTCTTTGGCTCAGGGAGGAATTGCAGCCGCAGTCGGAACGGAAGATTCACCGGATCTGCATGCTCAGGACACGTTGGCTGCAGGCGCCGGCCTCAGTGTCCTCCATATGGTGAAACTGATTACGAGTTCGGCACCTGACGCCATCAGGACTTTGCTTGAATGGGGCGTCCCTTTTGCAAAGAAGGGCGAAGCACTGGACCTGCATCTGGAGGCCGCCCATTCCAAGCACCGTATTCTCCATGTCGGGGGAGATGGAAGCGGTTCTGCGATCATGCAGACGTTGATAAAGCGTGTTCGAAGTCGCGATACCATCACTGTCCTGGAAGGAGCGCGACTAGAGGGCTTGGTTACGGAGGAAGAGCGCCTGATCGGCGTCAGAACTTCACAAGGTTTTCTGCCCACCTCATGCTGCGTCATCGCATCCGGAGGCATTGGCGCTCTTTACGACTGTACCACCAGTCCTGAAACATTGACCGGGAACGGTCTGGCTCATGCTGCACGTGCCGGCGCCAGACTGATTGATATGGAATTCACCCAGTTTCATCCAACAGCTCTTAAAGGCGTTGGGCAGACTGGCCGCAGACCTCTGGTGAGCGAAGCGGTACGCGGGGCGGGTGCTCTTCTGGTCGATGAAACTGGAAACAGATTTACGGAAGAACTCCAGCCACGCGATATCGTCGCGCGAGCGATTTCGGCTCATATTCAAAACGGCCACGACGTTTTTCTGGATGCGCGGGCAATAGGAAAAACGCCCTTTAGTCTGAGGTTTCCGGGCATAACAGCGTCATGCATGGCCATGGGGATTGATCCGGACGCACAGCGCATCCCAGTCAGTCCAGCAATGCACTATCACATGGGTGGTCTGGATGTTGATGAGCAGGGACGTACCTCTCTGCCAGGTCTGTGGGCCTGCGGAGAAGCGGCTTGTACCGGCCTTCATGGCGCTAATCGACTGGCGAGTAATTCACTGCTCGAAGCTTTCGTAACCGGAAAATGGGTCGCAGAAAGCATTGACAACAGCGTGCTTCCAAACGTGCGTTTCCGAAAGATAGCGCCGCGCGGAGTCAGCAGCGCCCCTACTGTGCATGATTTGGCCTCACTCATGAGCCAGTATGCGGGGCTGCTCAGGGACGAACGTGGATTGCAGGCCCTTCTTGAAAAAATCGTTCCAGATATCGCTGTTAGTGATGAAGCGCTCGTTGCCGGTTTCATTGCCACGTCTGCCCTTACTCGTAGGGAGAGCCGTGGAAGCCACTGGCGCACCGACTTTCCAGACCAAACGATGCCCAAGCGCACTGCGCTGACCATAACTGATCTTCCTTCGCCATAAGGACACATTGCATGACCTTTCAGACCTTTCTGCCTGATCTTCTCTGGGAACCTGTAGTTCGTGGTGCGCTTGTTGAAGACTTGGGAACGGGCGGAGATGTGACGACACAGGCCCTTCTTGATCCTGAGCAGCCTCTCCAGGCAGTTTTTCGTGCAAGACAGAATGGGGTACTGGCAGGGTTGCAGGGAGCTCAGCTTGCGTTCAGTCTTCTGGACCGTAGGTCTGCGTTTATTTCTCATAGGCAGGACGGCGACAGGATTGGGACCGGGGATGTTCTGGCCGTCATTGACGGGTCTGCGAGTACGGTTCTGGCAGGCGAACGCACGGCGTTAAATCTCCTCTCACACCTCAGCGGCATCGCTACAGCTACGCGGGCGATCGTGGATGCCGTTCATGGCACGAAGGCTCGGATCTGCTGTACACGTAAAACGCTTCCTGGCCTTAAGGCGGTTCAGAAATATGCGGTACGTGCAGGAGGTGGTGCCAGTCATAGATATCGGCTTGATGACGCCATCCTGATCAAGGACAATCATTTGGCTCTATGCGGGGGCGTCTCAGCAGCTTTGAAGGCGGCTCGTCAGCGGGCGGGGCATCTGATGAAGATTGAGCTGGAGGTCGATACGCTGGACCAGCTCGAAGAAGCCCTCACGGCTGGCGGGGCAGATGCTTACCTTCTCGATAATATGGGTGTGGAAACGCTCCGTAGAGCTGTCAAACTTATTGGTGGCCGCGCTATTGCTGAGGCATCCGGTGGGATTACACCGGAGACTGCGCGCCCGATTGCAGAGACTGGGGTGGATGTTTTGTCGTTGGGCTGGCTTACACATACGGTCAAAGCGCTGGACATCGGCCTTGATATAAGCGGCTAAGCTGGTTTTTCCGGCAAGAGCATTCCAGAGTATGCTCTTGCCGAGAGTATGACTGTGTCCGTCAGGCCAGGACGTTGCCCATGGCAGGGTCTGTGATGCTCGTTTGTCCGGTTTCTACATGCCCGGCAAATCGAGATTGATTGCCCGGTTCATCGGAGCAGGAGAGAACAAGATCATACCAGTGATGACTGGCATCGAGCTCAACGGAGACGGATGCCGACTGATTTCCTTCAAGGGAAAGAAAACGGTCTCCCGCACCATAAGCGTTATCCTGGATCCTGACCTTCTTTTCTGTAGATGCAGTATTCTTGAGTTTTAGAACCAGATTGCCGGTTCGAGCGTCTTCCTGCGCTTGAACCTGGATATCCATAGGTTTCGCGTTGTGGAAGTAACGCGCAAAACCATTTGGCCCGAGAATGGTGAAATCGTGTTGTCCGGCGCTCTCTATTTTCCAAACGTCAGTGATCGCTTTTCCCGGTTCCAGAGTATGGCGGCGAGGGGTTTCCTCGGTTCCATCACGGTATACGTAAAAACATGCCCCGGAGGTGCCGTCATTGCGGAGTTCAAAAGTCACGCTGCTTGTACTAGTCTCCAGGAGGTCTGCAGAGAGTTTGTAAGGCAGAGGTCGCGCCAAGCGCGCACCTCGTTCCTGGTCGCCGATATCGTCGAGCGTGCTCTGATGAGGAATAACGGGCGAGGGAAGCTTACAGGACGCGTCAGCAATTTTCCTGTAGGCGGCCGTGTCTGGAAGCGGCGGCTTAACCGTAGTTTTGCGCGAAAAATCGAACGCACTGGTCAAGTCGCCGCAGACTGCACGACGCCATGGCGTAATATTGGTTTCCTTGACGCCAAAACGGGCTTCGATAAAGCGTAGCACAGAGGTGTGGTCAAACACTTCGGAGCAGACAAAGCCGCCGGTACTCCAAGGAGAGATAACGAAAGCGGGTACACGCGGCCCCAGACCATAAGGAAGATCGTCTGCCTTGTAGCGATCTGGCCTGAAGCTCTGGAGATGATTGTGAATTTCGTCTCTGGTCGTCACCGTGCTCTGACCTGGGAGAACCGGTGTGGGAGGCTGTGGGGGCGGCATGTGGTCAAAATACCCGTCGTTCTCATCATACATCACGAGAAAGACGGTTTTGGCCCAGACATCCGGGTTTGCCGTCAGGGCATCGAGCGCGTGAGCAATAAAGGTTGCACCGTAGCCGGGCGTCCACCGGGGGTGTTCAGAATATGCCGCCGGAGGCAGGATCCATGACACCTGTGGTAGCCGATCCGCCAGAACATCCTGTTTCAAGTGATCAAGGGTTCGCGCGGTCATGGCACGCTCATGCAAGGCTGATCCCGGCTTGGCGTCAGCGAAATTCTTGAAACACATCAGAACGTTTGTGCCGAAATTACCATTCTCAACATCGGCGCCAGACAGGCCCTGCTGGTAAACCTGCCATGACACACCGGCCTCTTGAAGGCGCTCAGGGTAGGTCGTCCAGGTGAAGGGTTCAGGCACCTTGGGATAAAAATCTCTGTCTACCCAATCCACATTATCGAGGATCGGGCCACCGCCTGTCGCATTGGGATCAACGGTGCCAGACATGAGGTAAAAACGGTTGGGGTGTGTCTGGGTCGGCGTGGAGCAGAAATAGTGATCGCAGACCGTGAACGCGTCAGCCAAAGCGTAATGGAAGGGAATATCTTCCCGTGTGTAATAGCCCATCGTCATATCTTTCTTGTGACGAGGCCATTGGTTGTTCCAGCCTTTGTTGATCGCTGCGTGAGTGGGAGCCCAGCTGTGGTCCAGATCAATCACGCATTCTGCACTGGTCGTTTGTGTCGGGAGATGGAACGGCGTGATCCAGCCGTTTTCGGCTTTCTGCCGTTGCTGCCACCAGATCGGCTCGCGGTTCGGACCACGCACGACATGCCGGTCTCCATACCCACGGACGCCTGACAGGTGACCAAGATAGTGATCGAAAGATCGGTTTTCCTGCATCAGCACAACGATATGCTGGACATCTTCGATCGTTCCTGTGTCCCGACGGGCAGGGATGGCACGGGCACGCTGAATGGATGGAAGAAGCGCACTGAGGGAAAAACCTGCTCCCAGACCTAGTACGCCGCGACGGTTCAGTTTTGTTGCCACCGTTGATCTCTTCCATACACTCAATTGTGATAAGACGCTTATCAGCCTCGGCGGATGAAATCATCAAGGAATTTCAGGAGTTTCATGTCATTTTTATGAATGGGTATGGTGTCGAAAAGAGGGGGTTGGCCTCTGGAGGTGCATGATGAGAAACAGAGGCTCCGTTTCGTGCAGCGTATCTTTAAGATTGACTTCACCCATATGGGCTTGAATGATTTGAGCTGGTTATTTGAGTAGGACACCATGACACAGGATGATGCACCTCCTTCCTCGTCCCAACAGGGATTGGAAGAGGAAAACCACCCTCGGCGACGCGATGTGCTCGCGACAGTTACGCTGGGGATGGGCTGTGCAGGGGCCTGCGCGCTGGCATATCCGTTTCTCAACAGTTTGAATGGTACGCAGAGCAGTCGCATTGGCGAAGATGATACTGTTGAGGTTGATTGTTCGAAGCTGTCGCCGGGGCAGCAGCTTGTGGTGACGTGGCGTGGATGGCCGGTGTTCGTTCAGCGGCGCACACCCGAAATGCTGGCTTCACTCCGTGTTCCTGAACTAGCGCATCGGCTGCGTGACCCAGAGTCCAAAATGCACCAGCAACCTCAGGATGCGATCAACTGGCATCGCTCTGTTGTGCCTGAAATTGGCGTCCTGATCGGAATCTGTACGCATCTGGGGTGTGTGCCATCTTTTGACGCGCCATCGTCTGGCGATCGATCCGGGAAATATGCCTGTCCCTGCCATGGGTCACAATTCGATATCGCAGGGCGGGCATATAAGGATGCGCCAGCGCCATATAATCTTCCTGTCCCGCCCGTGACGATAATTTCTGATCAGCACCTTCTCATTGGGAAGAGTAAAGGCGATCCAGATTTTGATATCGCGACGATCCAGCAGATCTGATTGCCCTCATGACTGATAAATCTCAAGATGTGTCCAGGTGGGTAGAGAAACGTCTCCCGATTGTTTCTTCTTTTCGGCGTGAATATGTTGACTTCGCAATGCCGAAAAACCTTAATTATCTATGGAATTTCGGTGCCTTTGCCACGGTTGCGCTCGGGATGCTTTTGCTGAGCGGGATCTTTCTTGCCCTTAATTACACTCCGACAGTGTCAGATGCGTTTTCCAGCATAGAGACCATGGATCGGCAGGTCGCATCGGGCTGGCTGGTTCGCTCCATTCATATGGGCGGCGTTTCCATGCTGTTTGCCGCTCTCTACGTTCATGTCGCGAGAGGACTTTATTACGGATCCTACAAAGCGCCTCGCGAACTGATCTGGCTCACTGGGCTTGGACTGCTTTTAATGGTCATGATAACGGCTTTCGCGGGGTACATTCTCCCGTGGGGGCAGATGTCCTATTGGGGCGCTACAGTTGTCGTGAATGCGCTCAATACTGTGCCATTGATCGGGAAAGCCCTGACGTCCTGGCTAATGGGAGGGGAGGGCCTTGGTAATGTTGCTTTACACAGGATTTACGTTCTTCATTTCCTGACAGCATTTTCTATTATCGGCGTCGTTGCACTTCATATTGCAACATTGCATGTTGCGGGATCAAATAACCCGACAGGAATAGATCCTGAATCTTCTGATGAAACAGTCCCATTTCATCCCTATTATACATCCAAGGATGGATTGGGACTTTGTTTGTTTCTTATCGTCTATGCAGTAGTTGTTTTTTTCGCTCCTGATTTTCTGACTCTTGCAGAGAATTACGTACAGGCCAACCCGCTTGTGACGCCTCAGGACATTACGCCGGAATGGTATTTTGCGCCTTTTTATGCGATTTTAAGGGCGGTTCCTTCCAAACTTGGAGGCCTCATCCTTGCGACAGGAAGTATAGGCGTATTATTTGCGTTACCATGGCTGGATAAGTCCCCGGTCAGATCCGCACAGTCTCGACCTCTCCTCCGACCAGCACTTTTAATACTTTTCTTCTCGTTTGTTGTTTTGGGTTTTGCGGGTATGCATCCCCCCGCAGGAGGGTGGCTCTGGCTTAGCCGCGTTACTGTTTTTTATTGGTATTTATATTTTCTGATACTTTTGCCTCTTCAATCGCGTGGCGAAACAGCATCTTCCTTGGGCTTCGCAAGAGAGGGCAGGGAATGAAATATCCTTTTTTAGTTTTACTCGCCCTTTTTTCTTTCAAAGCAGGCGCATCTACGCCTGAGCAGCGCGGCCTCCAGGTCTTCAGGCAGGTTTGTAGTAGTTGCCACAGCTTGAACTATGTTACTTATTCAGATCTTTCAGACCTCGGCCTGTCTGTAGTGGCCATTAAAGATTACGCTTCACAGCATCAGGTTGCCGATGGTCTTGACGATGATGGCGATCCTAAAACACGGCCAGCCCACCCGTCAGATCGAATTGGATCGCCTTATCCAAGTGAAAACCTGGCAAGACTAGCCAACCATGGTGGTCTTCCTCCAGATTTTTCACGACTTGCTCTGACCCAACAAGGAGGCACGGCGCGCATTATTCAGATTTTGCAGTCTTATGCATCCGCCCCGGAAGGGACGGTGTTGCCTAAAGGCGCGTACTACAATCTGGCGATGAAGCATCGCCACATCGCGATGCCTCAGCCTCTACATGATGGTCAGGTCCAATACTCAGACGGAACGTCATCAACTATCCCCCAGATGTCGCAGGATGTGGGTGCGTTTCTGGAGTGGGCGGCCCATCCACATCTTCACACCAGACGTAAGGTAGGCGTTTTTACTCTGCTGTACCTGATCGCGATGAGTATTCTGGTCTTTTTTCTCAAGAAGAGAATATGGGAAAAGGTTAAGAACTAGCCTGTGACATCCCATATTCTCTTTAATGGGAAGTCACAGAAAATAGCTTTCGCTTTCTAAAAATGAATTCTCTATGGGAGCGGGTGGATGGAATTGAGTGCGGCTCGCTCCGAAACGATTTCTTTCGCTTTTTTTGGAGTACCACGGGCAGCCTTGATTTCATCTTCAGAAAAAGCCGGGGCCTTTCCAGGCGTATTCAGGGACGAGACATACGTAAGAACCGCGGCAATCTGGCTGTCTGTCAGCGAATTGAAAGACGGCATAAAGCCCACGTATGTCTCGTCTGAGACGTCAATCGCGCCATGGAGGCCATTCAGAAGAACGTCTTTCAGATAAGCCTTTCCTTCAGGAGACGAGGCGATTTTTCCAACCCTTCCGCTGAGGGGAGGAAACTGCCCCGGCGATCCAATTCCGGCGGCCTGATGGCATACGCTGCACTTGCTACTGTAGAGAGCCTGACCATCTTCTGCGTAAGCTATCGCTGTAGATCCGAGCAGAAGTCCTATAAAAAGAGCTGCAAGTTTGGTCATGAATGGTTCCCGACAGATCATCTGAGTGGAGCAGAGACCAATGGATGTATCAGTATCAAGGCCTCGTACCAAGCCACCGGTCCGGTTCAATTGAAAAGCGCGATCGGGTTTGTATAACGCGTGTGCAGACTAGCTACGTTATCCAGCGCTGATCATTGCGTGCTTATTGGGCATTTTTCAGATGGTAACCCCAAGCTGGCATCAGAAAGAAAATTCTGATCCGTCAGCAGCTTAAGAAACGCAGCCAGATCTATCAGCTCGTTTTGCGAAAGTAGACTGCCTTTCGGATGTGCCAGAATAGCTTCTCTGAGAGTGGGGGCAGAACCGTCATGCAAATAAGGAGCGGTTACTTCGACATTCCTAAGAGAAGGCGTCCTGATGGGTTCGGAATAAGATGTCGACAGTGTATGAAATTCCTGATCAGTGAATAGGGGTGGTTGGTGGCATGAGCTGCATTTTCCCTTGCCAAAGAATATCTTTTTTCCGTTTGTTTGTGACTGCGTTGCCCCGGACAACCTAAGATCCCACGGTGACTTATCGGAAATTAACTCTCGCTCGAAGGCCGACACGGCCTGGGCTACAGAACGGGCATCAATCGGAATATTTTTTTCAGGAAAGGCTTTTGAAAACAGAACGCGATAGCAAGGGTTTGCGGAGAGCCGACGAGCGAGTTCGGGCATGTCTGTCATGCCCATTTCCACAGGGTGATGGCCACTCAGCGGGATGAAGAACTGATCTTCCAGTGTTGTAACGTGTTGGTTGGTCCAAGTGAGCGTATGAAATTGCCCGACATTCGCTAAGGGTGGAACATTCCGGATTCCGTCTTCATCTGTCACCCCTGGATGGGTTGGGTTCCCATCTGAGAATGCATGACGCTGTTCATGACAGGTTGCACACGACATGCTCCCGTCAAGAGAGAGGTCCGCGTCATAGAAAAGTCTGTGCCCCAGTTCGATTTTTGCAGCGGTTGGGGAAATATTCGCGGCTATCGCAGAAAATGTTGCTCCAGTCGTAAGAAAGCTCAGAAACAGCACTATGGGATAGCGCATCAGGGTAGGGCAGACACCATGACGGGCATATCCTGCAGACCGCTGCCCGCAAGTTGAAGCGTGTATTGCCCAGCCGGTAGCCGAAAATCTACCATTTTGCGGATACCCGAACAGTCGGGACCATGTTGATGATGCGTCGAAACGGCTAGTCCCGCCTGTCCAAGAACGTCAATCCATGTCTTGTTTGGCAGCATGATGCGATAAGTTCCCGACTGGGGAGCTTCGAAAGCAATCATCCCTCCATAGCTGACACTTCCGCCTGGTTCAGCGGGCCTCTGCAGGAAGTGAACGTCTGGAGTGTGTGCCAGATGAACGGCAGACGCATGATTGAGCGTTAGGTGACTTGCAGAAAGACCAGCCTTGTCTGTGGCTGCGGTCAAAGGAGTGGGATTGCTCCAGCCCTCATACCCAGCAGGTAAAGAGGTCGTTCCAGGCGTACAAGATGCAGGTTCGGCCGATGCTGTGCCGGTGCTACAAAGCAGGGCTAGGGAGAGGACACTGAGCAGGATAGGCTTCATGGTCATAGTTTCCAGCAGAAGCTTTAAGATGCGCCTATTGAAGCACCAGAATATGGAAATTTTCCAGAGGTATGACGGCATCGAAACGTGTCAGATGTCTGGCCTCTGGGCATTGCAGGAACGTTTGAGTTCGCCATGCCCAGAGGCAGAAAGATTAGAGCGCGGGGGCGTTAAACGTATCGCAGCGTTTGATATCGCCGCTTTCCAGTCCGCGTTTAAACCATGCGACTCTTTGGGCAGATGTCCCGTGGGTGAAGCTGTCCGGGACAACATAACCTTGAGCTTTGCGCTCCAGGCGATCGTCACCAACGGCTGAGGCCGCATTCATGCCCTCTTCAATATCTCCTGTCTCGAGGAAGTGGCGGCTATCATTCGCACGTTTGGCCCAGACACCAGCAAAACAGTCCGCCTGCAACTCAACACGAACAGAAAGGCCATTCGCCCCTTTTTGGGCAGCGCTTCCCTGCTGATTGACCTGCTGCATAATGCCCAACTCATTCTGGACATGGTGCCCGACTTCATGAGCCACGACATAAGCCTTGGCAAAGTCGCCACTTGCTCCCAGACGGTCCTGCAATTCCTGAAAGAACTGCAGATCTAGATAGACCTTATGGTCGGCAGGGCAATAGAATGGGCCTACGGATGTCTGTGCATAACCGCAACCAGACTGCGTCCCGCCAGAAAAGAGAACCAGACCGGGATCATGATAGGTTCGGCCCATTTGCTGAAAGGTGCTGCTCCAGACATCTTCGGTTGAGCCGAGAATACGGGCGATGAATTTTCTGCCGGGGTCGTCTTTTGCTGCCTGGGTCTGGGTGGCCGCCGGTGTGTTTGCTGTCGGTCCATTTTCCAGAAGGCTCAGGACTACACGGGGGTCTACGCCGAAGTACAGCGCCCCTATGACAAGGATGACACCGCCAATCCCTCCAATCCTCAAAGGGCCGCGTCCTCCGCCTCCGGAACCGCGTCGATCATCAATGTTGGTGCTTTCCCGTTGGTCGTCGAGACGCATGTGTGCTTTGCCCTGTTGCCGTTTCCCGGATGGGATGATTGTTAAATTATCCTTTATCAGATTTCGCGATTGTAAAGCACCGTTTGGACACCAGGCTTCGAAGAAGTGTGAAGACAGCCCCTACAACCTCATGTCACAGTCACGACATCTGCAACAGGAGTCATTATCATGCTGTCGAGATCCGGTTTTCTGTTGGCCTTGTCATGTATGACAGCCACGCCAGCATTGGCTGGCCCAAGTTTGGATCAAGCTCTCAAACTTTCAGAGCGAACGCCGGCCTTCGTCGCCCGTGACAGTGTTCGGCACCCACTGGAAGAACTGCAGTTTTTCGGGATAACTCCGACGTCCAATGTCGTAGAGATCTGGCCTGCGGGAGGGTACTGGACCCAAATTCTCGCGCCGTATCTTCATGACCAAGGCACTTATACAGTTGCTCTCGGGCCGGCAGATATCAAAAAGCAGGGTATTGCCAAGCTTCAGGCGACGCATCCGGATATTTACGGAGCCGTCAAAACAACCCGTTTTGATGCAGAGAATTTGAATTTCGCACCCGCAGACAGTGCGGATCTCGTCATGACATTCCGGAATATGCACAACTGGATGGAAGCTGGAAATGCCCCGCAGATGCTGGAGGCAATCCACAAAGTGCTGAAGCCTGGCGGTATTCTGGGTATTGAAGACCATCGCGGAAACACCAGCGCTCCGCAGGACCCGCAGGCAAAAGATGGCTATGTGAGACAGGCCTACGCTATTCAGATGATTGAGAAAGCGGGTTTCAAGCTTGTTGGGAGCTCTGAAATCAACGCCAATCTCCGGGATACGGCACAGTGGCCCAAAGGGATCTGGACCCTTCCTCCAACATACGCTCTGGGCCAGGTTGATCGCGCCAAATATGCCGCCATCGGGGAAGGGGACAATTTTGTTCTGAAATTCCAGAAGGTTGGAAATTAACTCCTGAATCAGTTTTCTTTCTGTGAGGTGTGATTTTTCAGTCATTTAGGTCGTTGATAGCCATTGCAAGAGCCGTGGAGATCGTCTAGACCCACTTCACAGTCTGCGGGCATGGTGGAATTGGTAGACACGCCAGATTTAGGTTCTGGTGGCGCAAGCTGTGGGGGTTCAAGTCCCTCTGCCCGTACCAGTCATTTTCAATATCCTCGTTGTTCCGGCAGACAAGATTGTCTGGCTTTAGGTCTGTGAGGGGCGTTGAAATATCTTCCGCTTGGTTTCGTCGGGTTTCTGGTTATCGCATGTCCCGCACATGCGGCTTCTTGCCCAGCCTTATTTGCCAAAGGCCTTCCTCCCGCACTTCTGTCAGAGACCGCGCGCTCAGGCACCGTTCAGCTCTGCAATGACCATTACGCCGTTCTGGTTTCAGAAGCGACAAAAGGCCCGCTCTGGTCTGCTGAAGACCTGACCGAAGAAAATCTTGAGATTGCCGATGACACGAACCGACAAGGAAAATTCTTTCCCGATATGAGGCTGCCCGCCTCAATGCGTGCATCACTGACCGACTACAGAGCCTCAGGCTACGACCGAGGGCATATGACACCAAGCGGCAATGAGCCGGGTCTTGGGCCTCAGCAACAGTCTTTCCTGCTGTCCAATATTGTTCCCCAAACGGGTGAGTTGAACCGTGGACCGTGGGAAGGTGTTGAAAGCGCTGTAAGAGGATGGGCGCGTCAGGAAGGCGAAATATTCGTCGTTACTGGACCTGGATATGATCCCGAGCACACTGCAAAGATCGGAAGAGGGCGCATTCCAGTTCCCGCTGTGACATGGAAAGCCATATACGATCCCGCCTCTAACGGTACTGGTGCCTATGTGTGCCTGAACACTCGCAAGCCAACCTGCAAGATCATAGCCGTGGCGCTTCTGATGCAGCTCGTGAATGTGGACCCGTTTCCTGCGCTTCCGCAATCCATGAAGGAACAGGTTGTGGGCATGCCGCCCATCAGGGAAAGTCCTTATGCACTTTCCAGGCGTCCTCGTAGCAACAGGCTACTCAAGGAGTGGGGGTCCAAAGCGGCACAGAAGGCGATCAAGGCTCTCGTCAAGGCGCTTGTTCAATAAGCGCCTTGGTCGGCCGTCTTCTCGCTCAGGGCGTAAAAACAATCGTCTTGTTTCCGTTCAAAATGGCTCGCCGCTCTATGTGATACCGTACAGCGCGAGCAAGTACGCGACGCTCGATATCACGCCCCTTCCGGATCAGGTCTTCCGGGTCGTCAGCGTGAGAGATCCGCTCAACGTCCTGCTCGATGATCGGTCCTTCATCCAGATCGCTGGTGACATAATGGGCCGTTGCACCAATAAGCTTTACGCCGCGGCTGAACGCCTGATGATAGGGGCGAGCGCCTTTAAAGCCTGGTAGAAAGGAATGGTGAATGTTGATGCAACGCCCCGAAAGGCGAGTGGCCATTTCGTTGGACAGGACCTGCATATATCGCGCCAGAACAGCCAGTTCAGCACCACTCTCCTGAAAAATAGTCCAGATACGCTGTTCCTGTTCCGCCTTGGTATCTTTGGTAATGGGAAGATGGTGAAATGGAACACCATGGAAATCCAGATCAGCATAGGTTTCCCGTGCATGATTGGAGATGATTCCGACTGGATCTATCTGTAGTTCACCGATACGCCAGCGATAGAGAAGGTCCACAAGGCAATGATCAAAGCGGGACACAAAAAGGAGAACTTTTTGACGCTTTGAAATATCACGGATTTGCCAGTCCATCGAGAAATTTTCAGCCAGACGGGAAAATTCTGTTTTCAACTGGATCTCGGACAATGCCTCCTTTGCCACATCGAAAACAATTCGCATGAAGAACTGCGTACTGCCCGTGTCATCAAACTGCTGTGCTTCCGTAATATTGGCACCAAGTTCGTAAAGGCGCTGGCTGATTGCCGCTACAATGCCAGGTCGGTTAGGGCAGCTCAGGGTGACTACGAACGTTGTAAGCGTAGATGACTGACGGATCATGAAAAGCGGGGTCCAGGGTTGAATTGCTACTTGGCAGGGTAAGGGATCAGCCCCATCCTATACGCTGCGGATGAGAGACAGGCAAAATATGGTGCAGAGGACTTTATGAAAATCTATCATTATCTGCTAGCGGGATCCTTTCTGCTCTTCCTTGTCCTGTCCGGGTATGCAAACGCGGCCGCCCAGAACAAGACTGGTCCGTCACCCGCAGAACAAAAACTCATTTCGCGTCAGATCGCCTCTATTCGTGACCCTCAGGAGAGGAATGCCGTGGCGACGCAGGGGACGGTCTGGCTCATGACAACCTATCTTTGTCAGTCGGCTGCCAGACGCGAACTTGTGAGGCTGGGAAGTTCAAGTAACCGCTTTTTTCTTCAAGACGACAAGCCTGAGAGCCAGAGAGTGATAAACGCCTCTTTGATACAAGGGCGAGGGCAATATCAGATGAAGACCAAGCCTATTGAGTGGGTGACATTCACATGGGAATGTCACCTAGACCCCAATACCGGGAAAGTCCGAAAGTTTGACGTGAAGACGAAAAATCCGGTCCGGACCTTCCCATAATGCGTATCCTTACGCAGACTTTTGACTAAGTTCACCACTCTCCAGAGCTGAACAAAACGTTTTCCAGTCCTTGTGCGTCTGGTCCGCATATGTTTCAGAAAACTCCGATATGGCCGCGGCAAAAGAGGCTCCTTTGCCCAAATATCCGGAGATCATACTGACATTTCCAGAGCGTGCATGGGCTCTAGCTAACGTACGACCGCATAATTTTGCGTAATCCGCCAGACCATCCTGAGCAACGTCTGAACCAATTGCAGCTAATCGGCTGTCTTTCACGCGACGAACGTAAAACTGCCGTCCGCTTCCGGATAGATCTGGTGTGTCACTGGAGGTCGAGGCGTTACTGTGCGTCCATCCGAGGAAGGTGTCAGATACAGCCTGCATGATCCTTTGGCCTGTTACGACACGTTCGCCCTGATTGGCGAATGGTGAGGTCCGCGTATCGGCCTGTAGAACGGAAACCTGAGCTTCCTTGATCTGCAGGAGCATAGTTTCACCATCGGCAGTTGAGAACAGTCCGATCGCACAGAATGTCCCGACGCTTCCGATCCCAACAACCTTGAAAATAACGTCTTTAAGGGTGTAGCGACGTAGCAGAATGGCGCGTTCTAACGGCTGCGTTTCAACGTATCGGTTGAAGGCAAGACGAATGGTGTCTTCCTGCTCTGGCAGCCGCATGACGAGCGGTGGCTTTTCTTTGAAGGAGGGATTTTTTCCGTCGCTGGCGATCAAGCCGAAATGCCCTTTCGCCGCTTCCAACCGGTCCGACAAAAGTTTTTCGGCGCGGGCCCGAACTTTCTGATCGTCGAAGCCGGCAATAGCAGCGGTCAGGTCAATTCGCTCTGACCAGATCTGAAGTGGGGTCATCGCGGCTAGCCGCGTCATTTGCTCGCAATATGAAAGGGACATATTGGCGGCTAGATCTCTGGCCGCCTTGCTGGATAACCCATTTTCCTGACCTGAAAGAACCAGAGACGTTCCCAGGCGCTTGATATCCCATTCGAATGGCGCCTTCAGGGTTTCATCAAAATCATTGATATCAAAGACCGGCACGCCTTCCGGAGACGAATAACTGCCGAAATTGGCAAGATGGCAGTCTCCACAAGACTGAACATCAATGCCAGACGCAGGGGTTGATGCGAGGTCTTGGGCCATAACAATCGCTGCGCCGCGGAGGAACGTGAAGGGAGACACCTTCATTCGGTCATAGCGGACAGGCAAAAGAGACGGGATCCGGTCCTTACCCTGTTGAGATAAAAGGCCTACAGGACTCTGCCTGTTCGAAGGAGAACTCCATTCCGCATGGGCTCCGCGCGGAATTTTCTTTCTAAGCTTGGCCCCCTGACAATGGCTTTCTTTGCGCGTCAAAAGATCAGAGGCATGAGCAGTTATCTTTGGCGACGTATTCTGCATGGATCTTCTGCCTTCCTATAGATCAGTTTTGAGAGACGGATTGTAGGGTCAGGAGGTCGAGCTTTCGGCTCTGGTGTGAAGGTTGCCCGAGTTACTGCTGGCTTGTCTGTTTCCGGAGAAACTTCTGAAAGCCCCGTTTTCCAAAGAACGTGAGCGCTGGCATGCTAAGACGCAGGAGCGTAGGCATCAGCAGGCAAAGGCCACCAAAAATTCCGTCGAGTGTCGGAAGAAAACGCTCCAGTTTTGGTTTGCGAATGAGCTTCAGAATTTCACACGCAATGTCTTCTGGCTTCGCGGGATCACTAACGAAATTGAGAACCGAACCACCGTTTTCCATTTCCTGGCTTAGCATTCCGGTTTCCACAGCCCCCGGGAAGATAGAGGAAACAGAAATACCCTTGGAACGTACTTCCTGAGCTAATGATAATGCAAAGTTACGCAATCCTGCCTTTGTGGCGCCGTAAACACTGCTCCCGGCCAAAGGAATTGTTGCAGCCATTGAGTTTACCAGAATGATCCGACCACCAACCGGAATGTTTGGCAATAGAAGAGACGTCAGAGTAATGGGTGCGGTCAGGTTAATCGATATTTGCCGTATTATATCTTCTGGTGAGGAATTCTCTATCATGCTTGGACTTATGATTGCGGCGCAATGTAGTAACACGTCAATATGAGAAATTTTTTCTGAAATTTTATTATTGATCTGACCGATATCGTGTAAGTTCGCAGCATCGTACCGGATATGTGTCAGTGCCTCATGCGATATATCCGGGGCAGTGCGAGACAGCGCGACCACAACATGCCCTTGGTCCAATAGTTTTTGGGTAACGATCGTCCCGATGCCTCCAGACGCGCCCGTAAGAACGATGGTTTTAGAGGCAGAGACCGGCCTGCAGTGTGACTTGAAAGGCATCTAGGAAACAATCGTTGTGAGCATGGAGAGGACGTCAGGCGAGAAGAATTTGAAAGAGACGATACTCATAATCCTATTTCCCGTAAATTAAATCTAGAGGGATCAGGCATATTTTGAAATAAATTAATTTTACTTCCGAGAGGGTTTCTTACAGAAAGATTTTATCTGCCTTATTGTAACGTTATTCAGGTAATTTGGTGGATATTTCATAAAACAATAATTTCAATTACTTATTTTTTTTACGATGCTCGTCGTCGAGTGTCCATTGACAATATCGACCAAAGCTACCCGGCCACCATGTTCTTTTACGAAATCGCCTCCAACAACAGCATCTTCCGTGTAGTCGGCGCCCTTTACTACAACATTCGGCTTCAAGGCTTTTATGATGTCGAGAGGCGTATCCTCATCGAAAATCACAACCATGTCGACGTCGCGTAGTGCACCGATTACTGTTGAACGTGCTATCTCATTTTGAACGGGGCGTGCCTCACCTTTGAGTCTCCTGACGGACGCATCGCTGTTGATCGCGACGATCAGCTTATCGCCCTCGGCGGCCGCGCCTTTGATCAAAGCGATATGTCCGGGATGAAGCAGGTCAAAACATCCATTCGTAAAAACAACAGAAGCCCCATGTTTGCGCCAGTTTTCGACAGTTCGCGCCGCGCTCTCCCAAGACGCCAGCAACCCGGCTTCTGGAACGTCCTTAAGAAGTTGCTGGCTCAGCTCTTCTCGTGAAATTGCCGCAGTACCCAATTTTCTGACGACGATGGAGGCAGCAACGGTTGCGACCATCACGGCTGTATCAAGGTCCTGGCCAGCCGAGAGCATGCTCGCGACAGTTGCAAGAACGGTGTCTCCTGCGCCTGAAACGTCATATACCTCTGACTGGTGGGCAGCCTCATGATGAACGTGGCCGTTTCTCTGCCAGAGTGTCATGCCCTTTTCAGAACGCGTAAGAAGAACATCTCCGCCGAATTGCTCGGACAGTGTCGCTGCCACCTTGAGAACTTCTTCATCCGTATTTACGGGCAGGTTGGTGGCAAGAGCTGCTTCCGTACGGTTCGGGGTGACCAAGGTTGCGCCCGAATAAGCCGTGAAATCTTTGCGTTTCGGATCTACGATAACAGGAATATTCTTCCCGCGCGCATATCTTATGATTGCTTCAAGAACGTCATCAGCCAGTACGCCTTTGGCATAGTCTGAACAGACAAGAACGTCCGAGTTATCGATCGCGACCTGTGCATTGGAGATCAGTCTCTGCCGAGTTTGTTCGGTAAAGCCCGTTACCTCTTCTTCATCAATGCGGACGATCTGCTGCTGGCCGCTCAGAACGCGGGTTTTAGAGATGGTAGACCATTCAGGATCTTCGACTAACCCGCTGACGTTAATGCCTTTATGTTTTCCCAGAATTGCCCGGAGGATATCGGCATTGGCGTCCGGGCCGACGACACCAACAAGATTGACAGTACACCCTAGAGAGGCAGCGTTGACAGCTACATTGGCGGCTCCACCAGGGACAACAGAATGCTTCGAGCGTAACAGGACAGGAACAGGTGCTTCAGGCGAAATGCGATTTACTGTTCCAACAATGTATTGGTCGAGAAGAATATCCCCGATAACCGTGAGACGACCAAAATCAAAGTTTTCTATCATATCATTTACATCACATTCGAATATTGCTTAGAAAATTTTCTAAAAAATCTTCGAAATGCTATTCCTGTCGCCTGATTACTAGAGTTTGTAGCTTCAAAAACCTTAAGAGCTATCTTACTCGTTTTCAAAGAATGGTCTAGATGCACCGGCTGCAGCTTTCATCTTGATCCTATGGGATGAAGCATACCCGGTATAGCCCAGTTGCCTTTGCTAAAGGGCTGCTCAAAGCATGGTAAAATGGAAAATTATAGCGACTGAAAGTGAAAACTTTTAGTTTTTATATAGTATATTATTCCAAAAAACATGGACGGTTTGAAACAAGCGCGATTATAAGATCCAATTCTTTTGTTCCAGCCTCTCTGCTGAAACCTTTCCGTGCGCAGGAAACACTTCTTCATGTCGTCTAACCCGGCAGCTTCGCCTCTCAGTTTATCTCAGCTTCGGATTTTAGCTCTTGCTTCGCTGGGAGGGGCACTGGAGTTCTATGATTTTGTTATTTTTGCTTTCCTTGCAAAGCTGATTGCCGCGCACTTTTTCCCGGACAGTCAGGCTGAATGGTTGCGACAGGCGGAAGCTTTCGGCCTTTTCGGAGCCGGCTATCTGGCACGTCCCGTAGGTGGGCTTATTATGGCCCATTTTGGAGATGTCGCAGGAAGAAAGAAGGTCTTTACGCTCAGCGTGCTCCTGATGGCGTTCCCGACCTTGTTGATGGGATTGCTGCCCGGCTACCAGACGCTTGGCATCATGGCTCCGCTCATATTGCTTATCCTGCGTATTATGCAGGGTGCGGCAATTGGCGGAGAAGCTCCTGGAGGCTGGGTGTTCGTCTCCGAGCATGCTTCCAGCCGCCGCGTTGGTCTCGCCACGGGCCTTCTCACCGGAGGGCTGACGGGCGGTATTCTTCTTGGGTCTATCGTCATTTTATTGCTGCATGCAGTCTTGGCGCCTGATGTGGTGTCAAACTGGGGTTGGCGTATTCCCTTCGTTCTGGGGGGTGTTTTCGGCTTTGGAGCGATGTTCCTTCGGCGTTGGCTGGAAGAAACCCCTGTATTCCGGGAGATGCATGCGACGGCTAAAACTGCCGAGGCTATGCCCGCAAAGCTTTTGTTACGTGACCATCGCCGCGCCATTCTTTGCTCAATGATGACGACATGGACATTGACAGCAGCCATTGTGGTGCTTGTTCTCATGATGCCGCCGCTGATGCAGACGCTCCATCATGTGTCACCTTCCCAAACCATGCTGGCGAGCCTTGCCGCGACGTTTTGTCTCACAGTTTCAGTTGTTCTGGTGAGTGCTCTGACAGACGTTTTTTCTCTCAGAGCGCTAAGCGTGGCCTGCGGGCTCATGCTCGCTTTGGGAGGTTTCGGGCTTTACGCGCTCTTTCCGCTGTTCTCGGGCACGCTCGTGCCTTGGGCCGCATTGAGTGGGCTTTGCTGTGGGTTTGTCGGGCTCGTTCCTATTGGGATGCTGCGCGCATTTCCGGCTCAGGTTCGCTTTTCCGGCCTGTCTCTGTCGTATAATATTTCCTACGCAATTTTTGGTGGCCTCACACCCGCAATCATTTCAGCCCTGACACCTCATACGCCAGTTGCTCCAGCTATTTACGTTGCTTTCACGGCGCTTATTGGTGGTGTTGGTCTTTGGTTCTCACCCGAGAAGGCATAGTGAAAAATCTGTTATCGTCGGGCTTCAAGCACGCGAGCTAATGAGGCCCAGACAATTGCGACGATGACGGCAGCCACCGAAAATGTGCCTGCCCAGATAAAAATTGCCACAACCGGGTCAGTCCAAAAAACGATAACGAGGCCTAGCAGTGGGAAAATGAAGCGTCCCCACCGAACTGACGGGGGCAATGTCAGATCAGGCAGACGTGCGAACCGAAGCATCTTTGGTTCGCACGCGGCCTGAAGGCCAAGGCCAAGTAGCCAAAATACCAAACATACAATTAGCATCACAGACGGCGCACCATTTGAAGAGAGGCAAGCCCCAAGAGTAAGGCGCAGATGTCCGTTGCCGCAAAAACCGTGGGTACATGCAGCATGGAGGCGCCGGGACGTGTCAGAAAGTCAAGCGGCGTTAGAAGAATACCCAAGAATGCGAGAGCACTTAACTGTATCTTCCATCCCGGGAGTGCGCGATGCAGCAGAGACCAGAGCATCCCAGCAGTACTGCTCAGGCCCCACACGGCAAAAAAGCAGTGGACTTCCACCAGATGGCGCGCTGGGAGAGGTGTTGGCAAAAGCCGGTTTGCCCAGAAGAAAGCCAATGTTGCCAAAAGGAAGCCTGGAATACAGCCAATTGTGAGCCCTTCAGCGACGCGGAACATGATGCGTTTTCCGGAGACTTTGCGACGCTTCATCAGAAAAATGATAGCTCCGCTGGCAAACATGATGGCTCCCATGGCACCAGACAGAAAATACAGCCATCTTAAGCCTGTGCCTGTCCAGCGGGCATAATGAATGCCTTCCATAAGCTGCTGTGTCTGGGTGACAGGAGTTGAAAGCAGGACATGCCGTAGAAAATGCCCATCAACCGGGCTGAAATCGACGTGTTCCCGTGTCAGCAGAGGCCCAGACATATCGGTGCGACTAAAAAGAATGCTGTTGGGTAGAAAGAGGATGAACCCGATCTGCCCCTTGCCGAGTGTCTTCTCTGCGACATCAAGCAGGGGCGGCAGAGAAGGACCGACAGGAATGTCCCGTTTTGTTTCTGGTGGCTCGGCTTCTGTGGCTCGATGAGGCGAAACAAAATTCTGGATGGAACTGATATAAGACACGGGCGGGAACAGCGTGCGTGTGCGAATGAACGTGCCCGTATAGGCCATCATGATAACGAACGGGATAAAGGGAACGCTGGCGAGCACATGCACGTCCAGCCATGCGCGCAGTCGTGCTGCGAAAGGTCGTACCAGAAGCAGATCCGAAATCAGTCCCCGCAGGTGAATGATGATTCCGGATCCGACTGTTACAAGAAGAGCCAGACCGGCCGCAGCAATAAGTGTTTCTCCGTAAAGCCCAGTTCGGAGCGTATAGTGCAGGTCATAGAAAAACTTTCCGCCCGCAGTATCGCGTGCCTGTAGCGGCTCTCCAGTCTGCGGATTATACGGCACCGTCAGGAATTCGTATCCATCATGGTGCTGCACGCGCACGAACGGGTCCCGCGGCGACGGGAGAGTTATGAATGGTTTTTCTCCTTGCTGGAGCAGCTCACGGACGGTGGGAAGGGTGCGATCCAGAGCCTGTGGTGAAAAAGTGGGTGCTTGAGGCGGGACTTCGGGCTGGAGCCACCGCGTCAGTTCGGTATCGAACACCGAGAGGCTTCCCGTCACGAAAACGCAGAAGAGAAGCAATCCAGCGATGAAGCCAACCCAGGCATGGAGCCAGCCCATGCGTGTCCGAAGATTATCTTGCATCAGGCGTGAAACAGTAAACCGAGCGCGGCAAGGATGCAGGCGGTCCCCGCGATAAGTGCTCCATGCAAGGGCTTCTGTGTTCCAAAGGCAATGAGCAGAAGTACGGGAAACGCGGCAATCGCGATCATCTGGCCGAAGACGACAGAGTCATGTCGGGCTCCGGGCCCCCATTGCGGAGACCCGATTGTGATAAGGTGAGCACAGGTCCATGCGAGACCGAGGGCCAGAAGCCCCCTCAACATCCATCGCGATGTGGGTGAGGTTTTCTGCCGAGGAGACGAAATCTGTTTCACTGTCATCAGGCGTCGTGTGTCAACGGCAACATGGTTTCTCTTGGTTTGTTAAAAACGAATGAGTAAGGCGCTGTGCATCATTGTCATAGCGGGTCGTAACAAGATTGTTGAGGATAGAAAGTATACGTCTTGTTGCTACCGCTTACTGAAGACCGTTGTGCTTTTCCGCAAACACGAGACCAGTAAGCTGATTGCTCTCACTTGCCTTCAGATGTCGCCAGTTTCAGCAATATTTTATGGAAGTTGGCGCTTGGCCCGGATAGCTCTGGTGTGCGTGATGCGAGAGAGATGCTGGCACGAGGCGAGGGGCCTTCGATGCGATGAAAAGTGGCTCCGTCAACATGGATCTGGCTGAGATAAGCTGGAACGATTGAAACCCCTAGGCCTGCGGCAACCATGGGAACCGTGGCTGCAATCTGTGGTGCGGATTGCCCGAAATGCGGGGTGAACCCGGCCTGCTGGCAGGCTGAAATAATGGCATCGTAAAAGCCTGGACCCAGAGTGCGGTCAAAGATCAGAAAGGGCTCATTGGCGACATCCGTCAGTCTGAGTGTTCCGCGTTGAGAGAGCGGGTGCCCCTTCGGGACCGCGATGAGTGTCGGTTCATCAAAGAGAGGATGGAGCGAAATCCCAGGGTCCGGAGCCGGAGGCCGCACAATCGCAATATCAACGCGGCTCTCGTTTAACGCCTCACACAATGCTGGCGTGTTGCTCTCCTCCAGCGTGATCTGAATCTCGGGCCACTTTTCCCGGAAGGCGCGAATGGCCTGTGGAATAAGGGGGAGCAGCGACACCGCACCAGCCATTCCAATGCGCAACCGTCCCTGTTCACCGCGTGCAAGACCCGTTGCCAGAAGGCGAAACTGATGTTCGAGCGTGAGAATTGTGCGAGCCTGCTCAACAAGTTGCTCGCCAGCATCCGTCAGAACCGCACCACGCCGCGATCGCTCGAACAATTTGAGCCCGAGTTCAGTCTCAAGACTTTTGATCTGCTGGCTTAGAGGGGGCTGCTCGATATGCAGAACCTCGGCAGCGCGCGTAAAGCTTCCGTGATCTGCAATGGCGATAAAGTAGCGAAGGTGGCGGAGACCCATAAATCCATACTAATTAGATATGGTATAGAGCTCAACTATATATTGGACGTCCGAAGCTTGAACGCGCACCCTCTGGTTAACGAACTCCGGAGGATCTCATGGTTTTCACTGTTGGACATTACCTTGCAGAACGGCTGACGCAGATCGGCCTCAAGCACCATTTCGCAGTTGCGGGCGATTATAATCTGATCTTGCTGGACCAGCTGATTGAGCATGGCGGCATGAAGCAGATCTATGACTGCAACGAGCTAAACTGTAGCTTTGCTGCAGAAGGCTACGCCCGAGCCAATGGAGCCGCCGCCGCGATCGTCACATTCAGCGTGGGGGCAATTTCGGCCATGAACGGCCTTGGCGGCGCTTATGCCGAAAACCTGCCGGTTATTCTGATCTCTGGCGCGCCAAACTCCAATGACCATGGTTCAGGACGTGTGCTGCATCACACGATTGGAACCACGGACTACAACTATCAGATGGAGATGGTAAAGCACGTCACCTGTGCTGCTGAGAGCATCACGTCCGCTGATAACGCCCCCGAGAAAATTGACCATGTCATCCGGACGGCACTGCGCGAAAAGAAGCCGGCTTATCTGGAAATCGCCTGTAATGTGGCGAATGCTCCTTGTGCGCGCCCAGGTCCGGTCTCGTCTCTGTTGGCTCACCTGACCCCAGACACGGACAGTCTGAACGCAGCTCTCGATGAGAGTGCAGCTTTTGTGGAGAAGGCCAACAAGGTTGTCATTTTGGTCGGCAGCAAGCTTCGGGCCAGCGAGGCATTGGACGAAACGATTGCGCTGGCTGACAAGCTGGGTTGCGCTGTCACCGTCATGGCCGCAGCCAAAAGCTTCTTCCCCGAAACGCATCCGGGGTTCCGGGGTGTTTACTGGGGTGAAGTCAGCAGCCCTGGTGTCGAAGACGTGGTCAAGAGCGCGGATGTCGTCATTACGCTTGCTCCCGTCTGGAATGACTACTCCTCCGTTGGTTGGCGCGATCTGGTCCGCGGAGAGCGTGTCCTTGAAGTCGACCCTCATCGTGTCACGGTTGCAGGAAAAACCTTCGAAGGCTTCCGCCTGAAGGAATTCGTCACGGCCCTTACGGAGCGTGTTTCCAGCAAGCCTGCGTCTCTTGCAGCAGGGTATGCGCCTGTGAAGCTGCCAGTGGCCGATCAGGCCAAGCCACTGACGAATGATGAAATGACTCGCCAGATCAACGAACTTGTTGATGGCAAGACAACCCTTTTCGCTGAAACAGGCGACTCATGGTTCAACGCCATTCGCATGAACCTGCCTGAAGGGGCCAAGGTTGAGTCCGAAATGCAGTGGGGCCATATCGGATGGTCTGTCCCGTCCATGTTCGGAAATGCCATGGGCTCGCCGGAGAGGCAGCATGTCCTGATGGTGGGTGACGGCTCATTCCAGCTCACCGCGCAGGAAGTCGCGCAGATGGTGCGCTATGAGCTTCCGGTTATCATTTTCCTTATCAACAACTACGGTTACGTCATTGAGATCAAGATTCATGATGGTCCGTACAATTACATCCAGAACTGGGATTACGCCGCTCTGATCAACTGCTTCAATCAGGGCGTACCCGGTGAAAAAAGCGGGAAGTACGGTCTTGGCCTGCATGCCACGACCGGTGCTGAACTCGCCGAGGCAATTGAGAAGGCCAAGAAAAACACACGTGGCCCGACCCTGATCGAGTGCAAACTTGATCGGACGGACTGCACAGAGACGCTGGTAGAATGGGGAAAATTTGTCGCTGCTGCGAATTCCCGCAAGCCTACGCTGAGCTGAAGAGTTGCGTTCGATCAGTTACTATTAAATGCGGTTGGATCTGGAGTGAATTCTTCAGATCCAACCGTTTCTTGTGAGAAGCTGTTCTAGGAAACAGATTTCTGTTCAACCCACCCATCTTGAACCCGCTCAAAGAGCGGAGACGAAAAGCAGCTTAGGACAGGAAAAGAAAAACGATCTTTCCAGCGATCGCTTTGGGTCATGACACAAAGGGCTGCACAGGGGGAAACTTCCGCCGCCGCAAGAACATTCACGCCAGCCGCAAGTGATTGTCCGGTGCTGACCACGTCATCAACAATGATAATCTTTTGTGCTGACTTCAGAAGTGGCAGCAGATTGGGGTCCAGATAAAGATTTTTGACGTTATCCGGGCTGGTAATGGACGAAAGTGGCGCAGACAGCGCGTCGTCATACCAGAATTTTCGAGACGTGCTCAATGGAACGTATCGCGCCAACCCACATCCTCGGGCAACGGCGGCGGCCAGACCCAGGCCCAGGGTTGGCATGCCCACAATCAGGTCCGGCTGCAGCGAACGAGCGATAGCCACCAGTTCACCACAGAGAACGTCCATGACTTCGAAGGATGTCTGGTTCACCAGCAGCGATGAGACTGCCTGGTCCTTGATGGGAAGAACCCGCAGGGGAAGATCGAGGTGCCGATTTCCTACCTGAACTCTGTAGCGATCTGTGTATGGGGGCTTCAGCGCGACATCAGGAGCAAAAGTCTGCCAGAAAGGGAGCGTGCTCATGATGATAGCTCCACAAACCGAGAAAGCACCATCACCGCTGTCTGCAGAACGGTTTCATCGAAATCAAACAGGCTGGCATGATGAGGAGCGGCAATATCGGAACCAAAAAGGCAATATCCAGCTTTGCCGCCCCGGTCCTGAACACGTTGCATCATAAATGTCGCGTCATCTCCACCACCAATAGGCCAGCTTTGAACAATACTGCCGCCGTTGGTGAAGCAGACAGCGTCTCGCAAGCGCTCCATCACATCCGGGTCAGAGGCGGCACTGATGGCAGTCCCGTAAACGTCGATTGTGGCGTCAACGCCCTGCGTCAGTGCTGCGCCCTGCAAGGTTTGCCTCGCGCCCGCAGTAAGGCGCGCAAGACCTTCGTGAGTTGACGCCCGCAACTCAAGCTCGAGATAGGCATGATCCGCAATGACGTTCCGCGTTCGGCCGGCCTGCAAAAGTCCCACGTTAATTCGCGTGTCCGACTGGCCATCGCGGGGCAGGGCATAGAGACCGGGAATGGCAATTGCCGCAGCAAGAAGGGCGTTACGACCTTCTTCCGGACACATGGCCGCATGCGCAGCTTGCCCCGTGAAGGTTACGTTCCACTTTTCAGCCCAGAGAAAGCCGTCTGCGGTTAAAGCAATCTGCCCACTCGGCAACTGACAGCCGACATGGGTTGCGAGAAAAATGTCTACATCATCGAGAAGGCCGCTGGAAACTATAGGCTGCGCTCCTCGGCCGCCTTCTTCCGCAGGCTGGAAAATAAGCCTGAGCGTTCCTTTCCATTCGGCATCCGGATGAGATAATTTTTCCGCAAGGGCCAGACCAACCGCCGTATGTCCATCGTGTCCACATGCGTGCATCCGCCCTTCGCATTTGGATGCGAAGCCATCCACAACAGGACGATGGGTCCCGGATGCACTTTCGTGAACGGGGAGAGCATCCATGTCAAAGCGAAGGGCCAGAACGGGGCCTTCACCACGCTGGATTTCTCCACAGACAGCGGTCTGCCCATCTGGCATTTTTTCGACCCAGTAAGGGGCGGTCCCATTTGCTAATGCTGCGTTTTGGGCGGAATGAATATCCTCTTGCGAGGGCAGTCCACGCACATCATCCATGCACATGATTTCGGGACCTACTCTGACAGAATATCCCAGTTCTGTCAGACGCGCTGCGACGATCGAGGCAGTGCGGTATTCCAGGAAAGCAGTTTCAGGAAAGCTGTGAAGATCGCGCCGCATGGCTGTGACTTCATAGGGAAATGTCATCAAATGGTCTCCATGACCATGTTCGTGATGATTTCGCCTGTCATGCCGTCTGTAATGCCTAGATCTGTGACATGCGGTCCAGGATTACAGGCGAGGGATGCACCTGTCACAAGTTTGATCATGGCGGTCGGGCCGTCCCATGTCGTCGCTGCCGCAGCTGCATCACGTACAGCGGCAAACTGCTGACTGACAACATCCAGTTTTTCCGGAGACAGTAGCCCGCAGACAGGAAGTGGAACATGAGCAACAATTTGGCCATTTCGTGCAACGGCCATACCGCCGCCACTGGCTATAAGAGTATTGGCCACAAGCGCCATATCATCCGGGTTTCGACCGAAAACTGCGAGGTTGTGGCTGTCATGCAGGATGGTCGTTCCGATTGTAGCTGACCAGTCTCCCCAACCTTCCAGAACTCCAAGCCCGGGGACGCTATTTTCTCCGTAACGATTGAAAACAGCCATTAGCGCAGTATCAGGCGGCAGCGTGATGTGACCGTCTTTCACATCGACGTCACGTTCTCCCCACTGGGTCGTCCGTGGAGTACGAACGGTCCGAATGCGGGCTTTGGAAGCGTCAGGTACGGGCACCTGAAAATCTTCAGCTGTGACTAAAGAATGCTTTACAGTCTTGAGCGGGAGCCCTGGAAGCTCGGCAGGAAGATCTGCCAGAAGTGTTCCGTGGGAGGCCGCATGGGCGCCTGACGTGAACACTTCTAGCGGCGTGAAATCAGACAGGTTGTCAAAAACAACCAGATCAGCGCGCCGCCCAGCTGCCACCAAGCCGAGGTCCCTACGTTCAAGACGCATTGCTGCGTTAAGGGTGGCGCATCGCAGCACATCCAGCGGACCCATCCCGAGAGACACAAGGCATCTCAGGTGGTGAACCATTCCGCCACGGCGTGACAGGTCATCCGGAAAGACATCGTCTGTGCAGAGGGTAACGGTTTGAGGAACGCAGCCCAGTTCCTGAAAAGCGGCAACGGCTTCAGGCAAAATATTTTCATGCGAAACGCGCAGTTCCAGCGTCATGCCGGACCGGAGCTTTTCCAGAATATCGGCTTTGCTTGTCAGTTCGTGATCTGACTCAATGCCTGCCGCCATGAAAGCCTGAAGATCCTGGCCCTTGAGGTTCCGGGCATGACCACACACAAATTTTTCACTGCTAAGGCCGGCACCGACGATGCTGCTCATACGGGGTGAGCCATTGATGACGCCGCGCATGTCCATCACTTCAGCAACGCCAATCACTTCGGGCCAGGACAGCATTTCTGTCATGGCCGTAGCGTCAAAGGCTGCCCCTGATCGTTCTAGCCCGGGCGCAGATGGAACACAGGAGGGAGCTTCAACCAGAATGCGCAGAGGCAGGCCTTTGGTGGCTTCAATAGCCCACCTGACTCCGGCCAGGCCGCTCACATTCCCGATTTCGTGCGGGTCCCAGCAAATGGTTGTTGTTCCCTGCGGAACTACGGTTTGCGCATAGACTCTAGGCGTGACCATCGAACTCTCGATGTGCATGTGAGAGTCAATGAGGCCAGGCGCAATAACCGCGCCTGCGAGATCAAAAATTTTGAGAGCGTCGTTCCGCTGGCCAGTTGGATGGGTGCTGGCAATCAGCGGCCCCACTAATCCGACATCGGCGTCACGAAGCTCGCCGGTAGCCACATCAGCAATTTTGCCATTCCGGAGCAGAACATCAAATGGAGCCCGACCTGCTGCGGCATCCACCGCACGTCTGCGCAACTCAGGTGAGGTGAGAGGTACCGTTACATCAACCATGCGTATTCATCCGGTTGGCTGCATCGACAAACGTCTGAATGAAACGCGGCGTATCGACTGCTGTGACAATCTTGACGGGGCGCTCACCAATATGGGGGCGCGTGCTGTCAGGCCACACATGGGCATACCCGTAATTCGGGCCATGCGTCAGATCAACCGTCATGTAAGCCGTCACGCTTTGTGTAATCAGAGCGGGATCTACAGCGATCGCGGCAGCCAGTTCGTCCCACATGGGCTGTGGGTGGAAATAGTGCTTCAGATAGTCTGACAGCGGTCCCGGACGTTGGGTCGCGCGATCGCGGATTTCTGGTGTCATACGAATGGGGTTAGCGACTGAGCCGACAGAAATGACTTCCGGGAAGGGAGCTTCCAATGCGATGCTGGCGGCTTCCGGGTCAAACATGAAGTTAAAGTCCGTGTAGTAATCGGCGCTCTCTGTCACTTGGGAAAGATTGCCGTCCACGATGGCTCCCATGAAGACCAGCCTGCGGCAGAGCGATGCGAATTCAGGATCAAGCTTGATGGCCAGAGCAATGTTTGTCATGGGACCAGCCGCCAGGACTGTGACCTCATGAGGATGTTCATGCACCTGTTTGATCAGAAAAAATGCGGCGGTTTCCCGGGAGACAGCACGGGTCGGCTGTCCTTCTTTCAGGACTTTGACCGGAGGCTGGAGATCAGGAGCATCCCCGCGCCATGCACCTTTCCATGGCATTTTCCCGTTGGATTTCTCCCATGCCAGAAGGCGTGGACGTGAATTGACCAACGGTTGGGTCGCACCGGGGACGACCGGGAGCTCTGCTGGAGCAGACGCGACCTCCAGAAAGCGGGACAGATGGGCAACGGCCTCGTTTTCCCAGCCATCCCCCACGACAACCGTAAACCCTAGAAGCGTTATCTTATCCGGCTGACCCAGTAGCGGAATGACCGACTGAATGTTTGTTCCGCCCGGCCCGGCAAAATCATTGTCGATAATGACGTAATTCGGCGCAGATGTAGCGTGCGCGTGAATAGGCACCAAAGCGGAGAGGCCAGCCAGAAGAGCTGAAAGGCAAAGTCTGGGAAACATGGGAAATATCCTCTCAGCCATGGTGGCCGTGCATCTGGGCGGAAACGACGAAGAACATGATGAAAATTACGCAAAGCCCCCATACAACTGGCGCAACCGCTCGGCCCCGGCCCGTGGCAAGAGCCATGGTCGCGTAAGAAAAGGTCCCTATGGCCATGCCGTTGATGAGGTTGCCGGTCAGGAGGGCAATGATGAACGTCAAAGCAGCCGGAGCGCTTTCTTTGAGATCTGACAGTTCCAGATGACGAACGCCCTGGAACATCATCATTCCCACCATAAGAAGCGATGGCGCTGTTGCCTGCGGCGGAATGATCATGAACAGAGGCCACAGGAAAAGTGCGGTGAAGAACCCGCCTGCTATTACCAAAGCCGTCAGGCCTGTTCGGCCCCCCGCATGAACGCCGGTGATGGACTCAGAGTATACCGTTACGATGGACGTCCCCAGCATGGGGGCCAGAATACTGCCTGCTGCGTCCGTTATAAACGCCTCTCTGGCCCGCGGAATGCGACCGTCTTCGGACACCATTCCTGTAGCCGTAACAACACCCAGCAGGTTGGCAAGCGTTCCAAAGAGTTCAGTGCACAGGAAAAAGAACAGCATCGGCAGCACGTAGAAAATGTGATGCAGAAGGTAGAGCGGCTCAAGCCGGAACGCTGTCTCATGAGGCCAGCGGGGCAGGGCAAAAATATGCTCTGGCCAGGTGGTGATCGTTCCACCTTTTCCGTTGGGTAGGAAGAGACCCACAATCGTTAGCGCAATGATCGAAATGATCAGAGATCCCGGCACCCGTCTGGCAACAAGGACTGGCGTGAGAATAAACCCAGCCAGTGTCATGAGTACTTTGGGGCTGGTAATCGGGCCCATGGTGACGAACGTGGACGGGCTCGGCACGACAAACCCAGAGTTGCGCATTCCGATGAACATAATCACCAGACCGACCGCAACCTGAATACCAATCCGAAGGGTGTCAGGAATGTCGTGGGCAATACGCTCGCGGATGCGCGTCAGGCTCATGACCATGAAAATCAGGCCGGTCAGGCAGACGAGAGCGAGGGCAGCCTGCCAGGGAACGCCCATCTGTTTGACCAGAATGATTGCAAAGACGACGTTTGATCCCATGGCGGGCGCCACACCAAGGGGCAGATTTGCCAGAAGGCCCATCAACGTCGTGCTGAAGACTGCAATCAGACATGTGGCGCTCAGGACGCTTGCACGGTCCATGCCAGCTTCTGCCATGATCATGGGATTGACTGCGACACAGTAGACCATGGCAGCGAAGGTTGTCAGGCCAGCGATGACCTCACGGCCAGCAGTTGTGCCGCTGGCCGTGAGCCCGAAAAAACGATCCAGACGGGCTTGAAGCATCAGATCAAAGGTCAATCTTGGCTGTGACCAGAGCTGCGAAGCTTCCGGCGACGTAGTATGTCGGTGAACCCTGCGATGCGATGGTGCTGCCATAGATCCCGCGTGCTGCGCGTGAGGATGCGGCGACCCCGGCGACGCCTGACAGGTATTTGTTATCGCCAACATTCATGAGGTTCAGCCTGATTTCCGGGTGTGTATGGAAGATCTTCGGAGCCCGATAGCCGAAGTTCATGTCTGCGTTGACATACCCTGGCATGGCCTGGTCATTCATGAAAGTTGAGAACTGTCGGCCTACGTACTTGACGGCAAATCCTGCGAAATATGTGCCGTCATCATAATCCAGTCCGACGGAAGCCTGCACATTTGGGCTACGCACGGCAGTTTTTCCCGCAGTCGGCAGGTAATCCGATCCGACTTGATAGTTGTTATCGATCGTCGCGTGTAGATATTCCGCCGAAACATATGGCCGCAGATGATGCCACGGGCGCAGTCCAAGTTCGATGTCTACACCGCGGGACGTTTGGCCGCCCGCATTGATGTTCTGGGTGATCTGCGCGTTGTTAATCGTAACCTGCGTAGAAACCTGGCGGTTGGTGAAGTTGTAATTGAAGAAGGTGATAGACCCACTCAGGATATCACCCTGATAACGGTATCCTAGCTCTTCCGAGATCGAATATTCGGTCTTCTGGGCAGGGTTCGCCTGCGTCGCCACTTTGCCGGTCGATGCACTGTATGTGTTGTAAAGCGCATTTAACGTCGGGGTACGGAAATTGGTCGCGACATCCGCGAAGATCTGGTTGTGACTGTCGATGCGATAACGCGCGCCAAGGTTTGGCGTTGCGACTGCCGCGTTCATGCTGGTGCGATACTGCGCTCCGGGGAGGTAGTTGTAACCAATTCGGGTTACCATGGACTCCTTGATTCCCGCTTCAACGCGCAAACGGTTGTGCAGTGCATTGAACGTGTCGCCGAAGAACAAAGTATTGACGCGGGTGATGGTCAGGTTGTCGTAGCTGGCAAGCCGCGTGCCATCGGACAGCTTCACATTCCCCAAATATCCCCAGACATTCGCCGGGCCACCATTTTCTCCAACCGCGCTGTAGGGATTGACCATGCGCTGTCTGGACCAGTCAAACCAGTATCCAAAGACAAGAGTGTGCTTGCCCACTGTGTAATGCACTTTGGAAACAAGTCCCGGACGATAGACGTAAGGCGTGCCGAATGGCGTATACATCATCACCTTGTCATTGGTGGTGCCGTTACCATTGAGGTCGATGCTGTATTTCTGTGTCCCGGAATAAATGGCGTTCTCAGACAGAAGAGATGCTGAGGCGATCGTGCCTGAGTTCCAGTAAAAATATGGGGTGAAGTCGAAGCCAAGCTTGTCATTAACCACAATATTCTGCGGCGCACTCAGGATCAGGACCCGATATGGGCTCTGATGGAGTTTCCAGTATTTGGTGTCGGTCGGTGAAAAATCTTCGGTGTAGTTGGCACCACGCCCATATTGCTGCCAGGCAGCCAAAGACGGGCTCAGATAGGCGACCTTCATAGAATCATCGAAGGTCAGCGCGACGGTGCTGCGGCTTCCATTGACCCAGTCTTTGACCAGTTTTGCATCAATGTGCTGCTTGTGATCGTCACCGGCGCCGCGGAAGTGCGGCTCTTCAAGATGAGACCAGGCCACGAAAGCCCGCATGCCAGTGTTGCCAATGTCACCGCTTTGAAGCCGTACATATTCGCGATGTGTATTGTAGGAGCCGAACGAGCCCGCAATTGTCGCACCCATTTTGTGTGACGGATCGATCAGGTTCATCGTCACGATTCCACCAGATGCACCAATGACCGGGGAGTCCAGATTGGCGGAGCCCTGCTGCATCGTCACTTCATTGAGGTTCTCGGAATCTACCCATTCTGTTGGGAACGCCATGTAAGACCCGATGTCGTTCAGAGGCGCGCCTTCAACAGTGAAGCCGATCTGGTCACTGTTCATGCCACGGATCGTCATGTTGCCGCTGACCATGCCAAAAGGGTCAGCGCTTGCGACATTGGCGCCTGGCAAGTTACCGAGCAGTTTGAAGACGTTGGGAGTAGGAGCCTGCTTGGCGATATAAGCCTGTGTGATCTCGCTGCGTGATTTCGTGCCGTTCTGAAGAACCATGCGGCCACCAGCAACGGACTCTGCCGCCACCCGGATGACTTCAGGCCGGGAAGGAGCGGCTTTTACAGTCTTGCGCGTGGCTGGAGAATGGCGCTTCTCCCCGTCGTGTTTTGTATCTGCAACAGGAGCAGCGTAGGCTGCAACATAGAACATGTTGCCGATAAGGGCTGTACTCAGGAAGGTTGAAGCACGCATGGAAGAAGCTCTCAAACACTGCGGAGACGCCAGAAAGGCACGAAAATCCTGCAGACTGGCCACAAAACAGTGACTGAATCGGCAAAGACGTATTAGGTTGTTATAAGACGTCTTGGTATCGGGTTTTGATGCGCTCTTCAATCCAAAAGTGAAACGTTTTCTGGAATTTTTTCTCTATGCGTAACGCCGTCTTCTCGTCAGCCCTCGATACGAATGGCCCGACGCCGCTTTATCTTCAGGTCGGGCATCATATTTCCGGGCTGATTGGCAAGGACAGCCGTTTCATGGAGCGGCTTCCCTCCGAGGCTGAGCTGTGTCTGATGTACGGCGTAAGTCGCATCACCGTTCGGCAGGCGTTATCCTATCTTGCGGAGAGGGATGTTGTTGTCCGCCAGCACGGGCGCGGGACTTTTGTGGGGGCCTTGCATCGTCCAGGACGCCAGAAAACCATCCATTCCTTTTTCGAAATTCTTGCTGGTAAAGGTCTAAGCCCCGAGATGACGCTTCTGGACTATCAGATGCGTCGCCCCCCAGAAGAGGTTGCCTCCGCTTTGTCGGTCAATGACGAGACATTGTTCATCCGGCGCGGCTATCGTTCGGATGAAGGACCTCTGGGCGTGACAGAAGTTTTTTATCCGGGACGGCTTGCACCACTCGTAACGCCAGAACTCGCAGCTTCCCTGACATCGACAGCAATCCTTCGGGATATTTTCAAGTTCCAGATTGCTCATGCAGACATTTCCATCGGTCTGTCTTACGCGTCTCCGGATGTCGCTCAATGGCTCGATGTTTCCGAGAAATCCGCGCTGATGCGTATCAAGCGTGTGACAACATGCCTCGGAGAAGGTGCCTGTGAATATAGCCGACTGCTCGTGACGGAAGGGACTGCGGATTTTCGTATCGGTGCGGACGGTGAGATGATGAGCGAAGGCGTGCTGTGAGGGTACGTCGAGGTCTGCCGCGTAACAAACATGTTGTGCATAGCGCATTGGCATTTGCTATGAATGCCCCATGAAACGGCGTCCGACCCGCAAGAAAATTCCTGCCAAGAGAGCTGCCGCCCCTTTGCGGCAGGACAGAAAAGCTCTTGTCCTGATTGTCAGCATTACGTTTGCGTTGCTAGTGGGCGCTGCGGCATTCAGAACCTTCCTGACCTCACATCATACTACAGCAGTTGGCGGCCCTTATGCATTGATTAATGGGCAAGGGCGGCCCGTTAGTCAGTCAGATTTTGCAGGGCGTTATACCCTGATTTATTTTGGCTACACGCACTGTGTAGATGTCTGCCCCTTGACGCTTGAAACAGTTTCATCAGCTCTCGATGAGCTCAGCGTGCAGGGTAAATCTGTAACTCCCATTTTCATCTCCGTTGATCCGACACGCGATACCCCAAAAGTCGTGAAGGATTACGTGGAAAATTTTTCCCCCAGGATTATCGGGCTGACAGGCACGGCTGAGCAGCTTCAGCCTGTTATGGAAGCCTTTCACGTAAAGATGCAGCATCATTCTGGCATGGGGCCTGAATACCTGATTGACCATAGCTCGTTGCTCTACCTGATGGACGGTCGGAACCAGATGGTCGGAATGATTCCGGTTGATTCCAGCGCACATCAGATAGCGACAGATTTAAAGCGTCTCTTGCCTGCTCACTCGTGATGCTTTCAAACGTGAGAGCTTTCCAGCCACTGCGATGCAGATGAGAGATATGCCCAACTCGGGTAACAGAATGCCAAGGATGCAAAGCACCCCGATCGCAATCAGACCCATTCTAGACGAGGGAAGAACGGGCGGCGTTCCGAATTTCCCCTCGGGCTTCCGTTTGAGCCACAGGACCGTTGCGGCACAACTCATCAGCAAGAGGCCGAGGGCGACCAGAAGGTTGAGTAACTGGTTTGCCCATCCGAACAGATGCCCCTCATGCGCTGCAACGCCATATCCTATGACACGGTCAATGGCTGCCTTCTGGGAGAAAGGTTCTCTCGCAATAATATGCCCGTCTCCCATCACTTTCACACTTTCCCTGAGAGGCCGGTTCTGGGCGTCGGATCTAACAGTCCACACATCGTCAGATCCTGCGGGGGGCGTGATAAGAACAGGAGCAGCAAGGGACAGCGTTTCTGCTGTGCAGGTCACATTATTCAGGCCATCCAAGTTCACCTGTGACGGCATATCCTCTGACATGTCCATTCCCGGCATGTCTTCATGATGTGAGACCATTGGGTGGCCGGCTATCGTCTCCTGGGCCGGCACCGCTCCAATTTCCCAGTCTTTCACTGATGTGATGTGGCCGACAGTATTCTCGACAGAAAGAAGGGCATGTCCCCAGACATATGACCAGGGTAGGCCCGATATCAGAAACAGTGTCAGCACGATGGAAACCCAGACGCCTGTCACAGCATGCAGATCCCTCCAGCGTGCCCGCCCGGTCTGGTGAAGGCGCGGATACAGCACACCAGCCAAGCCGCGTTGATTTCTCGGCCACCATAACCAGAGGCCCGATGCCACAAGCACGATCGTCCATGATGCAACCATCTCCATGATAATTGACCCCGGATTGCCCAGTAAAAGCTGCCCATGGAGTTTGAAAACCAATCGCTCAAACCGGTCCTCTTCGAGAACGATTTTCAGGACGGCGTGGTGGTTCCGTTCCACATAAACTCGCACGGCCTCACCATCGGCACGATTGATCAGAATGCGGGCAGCACTGTGTGGGGATGTAGGAAGTTCATATGCGAGAAAACTGCCACCGGGCACAGCTTTCAGAGCAGAATTGACGTCCTCCTGAGGCGATGAGGCTATTGCTGCTGGAAGGTGATCGTATTTCCAGTCAATCCATCCTTCGATTTGTGGTTTGAACAGGTAAATACTTCCTGTGAGACATAAAAGAGCGACAAAGGGGAGACAAAACAGTCCCGCAAAGAAATGCCATCGCCATACTGTAAGTCGGTCCGGGCCAAGGGAAGCCAGATAATGTTTTATATTCATGCGCATCACAGTTTTATCCGTACGCCGCCGAAATATGCCCGGGGGGAGCCCGCATAAATCGATCCAGTGCTATTCATCAGTGTGGCTGCCGTCGCTTCTCGCCCGTTTGCCTGTAATTGATCGGTGATATTTGTGGCGCCTGACACGTAGGTCTGGTTCGTGACGTTCTGTACTTCGAAATACCAGTGCAGGCGATGCGCCCACCCCATCCTCGCGGGAGGGTCGTAATGTATCTCCAGATTTAGAAGGGCATATCCGGGCGCTTTCAGGCGGTTTGCATTATCTAGCCAATAGGCATCACGCCAAGTGACTTCTGCATATCCCCCAACGCCTTCTAAAGGGCCAGAAGGCTGATCGTAAAGGAAACGGGCATTCAGGAAGTTGGGAATGACGCCCGGGATGTATTTTCCACTCCGGCTGAAACGCTTTGATGTAGTGCTATTGGAGAGAACTTCCGTATAATTTGTGTAGACTTGATTATCATAAGTGTAGCTGAGCGAGATCCGTCCACCGGACAGGGTATGGGGAAGAGGCGTCCAGTCAGCACCCCAAACAATACCGCGATGCTGTGAGGCAGGAGCGTTGAATGTGTAGGCCCCAACGGCGTTGACGCCTGCAGACTGATTGACGAGTTCATTGTTGTAAAACTCGTAAAATCCCGTGACCTGAAGATGTGTTGTGGCTGTGGGGTGCCAGTCTGCGCCGAGGTCAACTCCGACACTCGTCTGGCTCTTCAGTTGCGTATTATTTCCATATTGCCCTTGGGGCGTGATGAAGAAATTGGAAGATGACGGTGTGCCATAAGCCGTGCCAACGCGTGTATGGAAAGTCCAATGTTCGCTCGGATCATAAATCAGAGCACCTTCAGGCGCGAGATTGAAGTAGAACCGGTTGGCAGTGACGTATTGGCTGTTCATGCCAGAGGCTGAATATCCATATAACGTCTCAGTGGCACCGATATCTGAGTATGTACCTCCTAGTCCAACAACAGCATGCCAACCGGGTGCAAAGTGCCAGTCTTCCTGGAAACGTGCGCCGATATTTGATTGATGTCCGTAGGAAGCAGAACTCATCGCACCTCGCGTGGCACCGCCTAACGGCATGATGTTGTACGTCTGATATCCGTAGTCGAGATAATCAAAACTCAGTCCGCCGAATGTATCGAGGGATGTTGCCCCGATCCGGGCGTGATTGGTAACGTCGCTGCTGACGTTATAGGAGTTGTAGGGACCTACGAAAGACGTTGGTGAAGTGGGTTGGTTTACGTGGCGCTGATCGTATGTGAACTGGTTGCGCCAGGTCGTCTGCTCGTTAAAATCATGCTCCCAACGAAGTCCTGTAACGGTACGGCGATCAAAGCGACCCAGACCAGCAGCCTCGGGACTCATAGTAACTTTGCTGCCATACCGACCATTAACCAGCAGGTTGACGGAAGCGCACCCAGCGCGGGAATTGGATGTATTGTAACACCCATTCTGATAAGGATTTGCGTGATACTGGTTCAAAGACAGGCGAACAGGCAGGGACGCGTCTGTCACGTTGTTGACGAACTTCAGGATGAGACGGTCTGAAGACGTCAGATTGACCCGAAGTCGGACGTTTTCTGTTGACGTATTGTAGCGACTGTTAGCGATAAACCCATTTCCACGGACATCGCTCGCGAATACCATAAGGTCATAACGCTGGTTACCAAGTCCGAGCGTCACGTAGTTGTTGAACATACCGAAGCTGCCGAAATCCGATCCTAAATCCAGCCCGTGGATGTCCGTGCCCTTTCGGGTTCGGAAATTGATTACACCATTGATCGCATAATTTCCGTAAAGGGTAGACGCCGGCCCTTCAAACACGTCCACTCCCTGATAAGCATGGGGGTCAATCAGATCGGCTCTTGCTGTGCCGTCTGGTTGCGTCATGGGAAAGCCGTCTTCCAGCACCTGCAGGTTCTTTAGCCCATAGGATTGCCGATCTCCCGACCCGCGGACAGAAACGACTGTATCACGTGGCCCATTGCCTTGTGTGAAACTGACGCCTGGAATGGTAACCACCATGTCTGCGACGCTTTGTCCCACCTGATTAGCAAAGTTGCTGCGGTCTGAACTGTAAGTCGTCTGGCCGGCCGGATGTGCCGTCGCCGGTGCATGATTGGCTGCGGTGACGGTAATAACTTCTGGTTTGGTAAGAGGTAAGGGTTGTTTAGGAAAAGAGTGAGGTTTGCGCCGATTGTCTTTGAGAGACGTACCTCTCTCATGCCGGAGGGGGGCAGACATGGCAGGAGAGAAGCAGAGGACGGCGCAGGTCATCACGCCTGCAAGCAGGTGGGAAGAGCGATACATAGAATGAGGCATTGGTCTGAACCTGGATAGACAGCACGAAAACCCGCGTGCGTTTTGCAGGCGAGTGGCTTTTGCAGTTCAGATCAGACGGGAGGGCCCTGGGGGCATTGAGAGGTGCGTTCGGGACTAGGTGGCCCACGAATTGGCGCAAACATCCAGACGCGGTGAACGAACGCCATGCTCAATGCTATGAGCGTGCAGAAAGCGATTGTTAGCTGGAAAAGATCCAGAGCATCAGACAGCAGGAACGCATCGTCCTGTTGATTGTTCTGATGATGATGTGTGCCTGGATCGGACGAGGCATCCTGCGGCGCACAGAAAATGCTTAATTTTTTGAGTTCGTTTAAGGAATCGTCAACGACTGACGACGTCGTTACAAGGCTACCAAACGTCAGCCGTGCCAATAAGGCAAGCAGCACCAAGGGCCAAAAGCCCAATAGATATGCTGAGTTCCTGATCCGGCGATCCATACCGGATGTGCTACTCTCTCTTTCCCGCTCTGACCAGATGGCTGAGTAAGATTTCCGTTCAAGGCCTGTGGGTGAGCGTATCAGAGAGTTTCTGGGCCTTTGCCAGCGCCTTTCTGGTTGTAATGGCAGAAAGCCCAAGGCCAAGAATTGCTGAAGCTACCATGCCCAAGGCGGCGCCCATAGTGCCAAGATATGGCATCAGAACAGCAAGCGTTGCGAACAAAACCCCTGTTCGGGTAATGCGAACCTGAAGTGCCCGGCCTGCGTGACCAGTCGCAATAAGGGCTGGTTCAAAGCTTACGCCTATAAGGTCCAGGGAGGCGGCAATGCCAAGCGTCACGAGCAGAGGGAACGCCGTTAAATAAGCATGTCCGGCCACTAACTGAAGAACCGGACGCCCCCCGGCCGCAAGCGCTACCGCGATAACCAAGGTTACGACGATTGCAAGACCGGTCGAACGGCGAAGTAATAGTCTTATGTTATCAGCTTCCTGACTGGCATGGGCACGGGCAAGCTCTGGCAATACCGCTCGGGAGAACATTTCTGATACGCGGACAAGCGCCTGGCTGAGCTGATAAGCCAAGCGGTAATGGCCTGCGTCAGTGGCACCTGTAAAAATACCGACAAGCAACAATACGATATTATTGCAGCCTGTACCGATGATTGAATTCAGATTTGTAAGCCAGGTGAAACGCCAAATCCCCGGGTTCTCTCGCGGGGCTTGCCACCCTTGCCGGAGATCACTCATGCGAAGAGATCGTGGCATGGTCCGCATGACGCACATCCAGTAAGCAATCGCTGTTATAATATCGGCGATAGCCCAGGCGATAAGAAAGCCTGTCACCGTTGGGTGCCACAAGGTTGCGGCAATCGCACCAACAAACCGTGCGATCGGGGTAACAGCATCAGCCATGGCTCCTACACCGAAACGGTCGTGCAGCCGCAGCAGACCAACAGCAGTGGACCGGACTGACAGTAGAATAACAAAGCAGAAAGCAAGTGCGGCGTTGGACAGGGCGTGGGACCAACCAAGCAGTGGACCCAGAAAAGTAACCCCACCCCATGAAATGAAGCATCCGGCTATGCCCCCAGACACATCAAGGCCGATACAGAATCCTGTAAGGCGTGAAAGGGCGCTTTCATCCTGTGCCGTTACATGACGCACGCCATACCGGATAATAATTTGCCACGTCTGAAAACTGACGAACGCAGCGATGGCCTGGGCTGTGCTGAACACAAGGGTGAACTGGCCAAAACCATCGCTCTTCAGCGTTCGAACGGCCAGTCCCAGATAAATCAGACTCAGAACTGCGCCAACGCCTTTGCCTGCCAGGAGCCATGCAAGATTTGACAGCGTGCGTTTCAGTAATCCGTTTTCTCGTGACATGGTATTCAATGGTGCTTGCTTACCAAATGAGAGAAAACTATATATTTAGACATGAAGAACGTTGCATTTCTGTACATTGCTGAATCTTATCAGTGTTATCACGCTGCGGCAATTGCGCTGGAATTAGCTCAATCTGACAAAATCAATATTACAAACTTTTACAACGATCCAGAAACACCATATCATCTAGAAAGAGTTCGTTACGCGGCGGGAGCTCCTGAAATGGAGTATCGGCCACTTCGTCGATCATTGCCGACCGCTGCGATGCAGTCCATCCGTATCCTAGGAATGTTCAAGGATATGGTGCTGCGCGATAATGCTGCTGATCTGGATCGATACGATGCCATTGTGACGGTTGAGGATACTGTCGCTTCCGCGAGGCGACTGGGCATTTCGTCTCCTCAATTGATCTATATTCCACATGGCTGCGGTGATCGCGCCCGTGGCTTCACCAGCGAAGTCAGAGCATTTGATCATGTTCTTCTGTCGGGCCAAAAATCGGCTCAAAGAATGCTGGAAAACGCACTGATCAAGCCTGAAAATCATTCAGTGATCGGATCAGTCAAGCTTGAGACCTGCAAGCTTTTCCCGGATGTAACACGGTTCTTTTCTATTCAACGCCCCACGGTGCTTTACAACGCTCACAAGGCGAGGGGGCTGTCATCCTGGAAACGGTTTATTGAGCCTCTGCTTGAGCAGTTTTCGGAGCAATCTGATTTTAATTTGATTGTTGCGCCGCATACAAAGATGTTCAGGCGGCGCAGGCAATCAGTTCGGGATAGCTGGAATGAGCGAAGTAGTTATCAAATATTGATCGACACTGGATCTGAGCGCTGTGTCGACATGACGTACACGTCTGCCGCTGATATTTACGTAGGGGATGTGAGTAGTCAGGTTTACGAGTTTCTGGAGACACCTCGGCCGTGCGTTTTTCTGAATGCTCATCAGATTGACTGGCAAAACAACCCTGACTTTGCACATTGGCACTTTGGAGATGTTGTTGATGACCCTAGGGATCTTCTGAATGTCATCCGCGCCGCGCCCGAACGTCATAGACTGTATCGTGACCGCCAGAAAGAAATGGCTGACAGGTCGCTCGGCGATCGTTCTCCGGGGGCAGCGCGTCGTGGTGCAAATGTTATCCGAGGTCTCTTGAACCGCTAATAGCGGTGTTTAGTCCAGTCGCACAGAAGGCCGTACGAAACCCTCCACCCAGTCCGAATAACAAGAGATCAGACCTCGATAGAGGCCAAAAATTTCCACTTGATGCTTTCTATAGAGCATGAGGTGCCCAAGTCTCGCTGACAAACCATGCGACATGCCTCCTCCCCAAACGGTGCCTCCAGGGAGGGCTGCCCAGCCATTGTATTTCCCCAAGGCGACGATGGCGCCCTTATTGTGGAAAATACAGGCTGGAACCTTCTGGCCTTTTTCGATCCAGGCAGGCAGGTAACGTGCGAGATGCCGAGCCTGCTGCCTGGCGACCTGCGCAGTTGCGGGGAGAGGGTCATTCTCGATGAATGAGCAGTCTCCCATGGCAAAGATCCTGTCATCTGCGATTGAAGACAGGTTTGGATTGACCAGGATCTGCCCGGTTTTATTCAGAGCAAGTCCGCCATAAGTTGTCGTGACTTCGGGAGCCTTTACACCTGCAGCCCAGACCCGGAGCTTTGCCGAGACTTGGGATCCGTCCTTTAGGATAAATCCTGTTGAGTTTGCTCCCGCAACGCGAGCTGATGTTCGAACCGTTACCCCAATCCGTTCCAATTCCTGTTGGGCGGCTGCGGACACTGTTTCCGGAAAAGCCGGAAGAATACGTGGCCCTGACTGGAGGAGAGTGACACGTAGTTTGGGTGGCGGTTTGCCAAAGGCATGGAGGTTATAGGGCCCGACTATTTCGAGTGCTTTGTGTAATTCTGCGGCGAGTTGGGTGCCTGTTGCTCCGCCGCCGACAATTGCAATATCCAATTCCGAATTGTTCGCGAATGATCGTAGAAGTTCCATTCGAAATTTTTCGTTGAAAGCATTTGCTTCGACCAGATTATCAATGGAAAGACAGTGTTCCTTGACGCCTGGGGTGCCGAAATCATTGGCGCAACTGCCAATAGCGATGACTATGGTGTCATACTTAATGGTTCGGCTTTCCAATACCACCGTCCCATCGGAAGCACGAAGAGGGCTTAGGACAACTTCATGCTTTTCTCGATCAAGTGATACAACTTCTCCCGGCCAGAACTCGAAATGATGACCACTGGCCTGGGTGATGAAATTGATACGATCGTTTTCGTTTCCCACCGTGCCTGACGCAAAGCAGTGGAGCATTGGTTTCCAAACATGGGAAAAGCTTTTGTCGATCAGCGTGATGCGGGCTTTTCCCGGTTTTCCCATGGCTTTTCCAAGCCGCGTCGCGAGGGCTAGGCCTGCAACGCCACCACCAACAATCAGAATTTCAGATTTAGACGCCATTGATTTTCTCGCCCCCTTTATAGGAGTCAGGCACAAGGAAGTGATACAGAACATTTCCGGGAAGAGTAGAAGCCGGATGAACTGGCCACGAACGTTGTGGTGGACATTAGAATTTTTTGAAATTCTAGAAAGTAATATTCTGGTGATTTCATATTTATCGCGCGAGGCTTATTGCGGATACACAATTATTTACTTTCCTTAAATCGAAATACAAACCTATTTTTTTGATAAAATATATGTGAAATTAGAATATATATCTCTATTATTTGCGATTATTTTTGTGAAAATTCATTGCGAGTGATTGTTGTATCCATAAAATACAGCATTCTTTTCTGCCTTTGACTGTGCAAAGGGTTGCCTGTCTTTCCTTCCAAAGGAAACATGTCACGAGAATGATTTCCTTGATTCAAAAATCATGCATCTCCGTTTTTCTACAGGCAGTGCTCTCATGCTGAAGCGAAGAGAATTATCTTTTGAGTAGAGCAAACGACTAATGAAAAACGAGGACGCATCGTTTTCTAAGTCATTCACGAGCTTCAAAATTGTGGTGTGTGTGAACCCAAATAGGGCTTTGAGAGCAGCTTTATCCGCTCTTGATTAAGTTTTCTGCCTAAACAATCTCGGCATCGTTAATGCAACATGAAAATCTATTGACAGAGATTTAATTCCTATCCCGTAATAAGAATACAAAAAATCTTTCGGGGGAGCAGTGAAGAGATGACGTCGAATGAGAGACTTTGCCCCAAATTATGGCTGAGAAATCTCCCTTTTTAATCATCCCCGACTGTATCGATGAGCCTGACGCATTGATGCAGTTATGACGTCTTCGGATCACCCCCGAGACCCAGTCTCATGACGTTTTATGTGAACCGCGAAAATCTCTCCTAACTGATCAGGAAAACAGTTTGTGAAAAAACGCCTTCAGCACGCTCTCGCACTTTCTGGGTTCTTGCTCAGTAGTGTCTGCGCATTTTCCTTGTCTCAAGCGCATGCGCAATCCCAGGAGGCATTGTCTTCCAGCCCGGTTTTATTACCTGTTCCCGCGCACATGACTTTGAGCGGTCGGTCCGTTCCATTTCAAGGTGTGAAGATCGTTTGGGACGGAAAAGCCATAGCCCTTGAGCAGCGAGCCGTGGCCCGGTTTCTCGGTCGGCTGGAAAAATTACATGGCGGTTCCGGTAACACTGAACCCGAAACCGTTCTGCATATTCGAGCTGGGCAGGACCCTTCGTATCTGACGGTCGATGAACGGGAAGGATACAGTCTGTCCGTAAAGGGGCAGAATATTCAACTTGAGGCAGATGGACCGGCAGGAGTGATCCACGGGCTCGCTACTCTTCTGCAACTTGTGCAGGCAGGTCCGTCAGGTCGCCAGATTGCTGAGGGCGATATTCGGGATGCTCCGCGGTTTTCCTGGCGTGGCCTCATGATTGATGTCTCCCGACATTTCATGTCTGTCGAGACTATGGAGCGCCAGCTTGATGCGATGGAACTCACAAAGCTCAACGTTCTACACTGGCATCTGAGTGATGGGACGGGCTTCCGGATCCAGAGCCTTCGTTACCCGAAGCTTCAGGATGTTGGCGCACATCACCAATATTATACGCAATCTCAGGTCCGGAGCATTGTTCAATATGCTGCCGATCGTGGGATCAGGGTGGTTCCGGAGATCGACATTCCCGGCCATACGCTCTCTCTCTTGCAAGCCTACCCAGAGCTGGCAGCGCAGCAACCCGTGCTCGTGACTGATGCTGCGGGCAGAGCATGTACGACGAGTTCAGCGGATGGGCAGACGACAACGCATTGCAACCGTAGACCTAACCTGAATAATGCAGCCCTGAACCCGGTCAGCCCGCAGGTCATTGATTTTGCGGCAAATCTCTATGCCGAAATCGGAAAGCTTTTTCCGGATCGCTACATCCATTCGGGTGGGGACGAGGTTCAGGATCAGCAGTGGCTGGATAACCTGGCGATCGTCTCTTACATGAAGGCCAATGGATATAAGGACGTCCCGGCGCTTCAGGCAGCATTCACGGCCAAGATTGAAAAGGCTTTGGCCGCGCAAGGCAAGATCATGATGGGTTGGGACGAAGTTAGCGAAGCGCCTATCCCGAAAGATGTTGTGATTGAAGTCTGGCGAAACGCAAAATGGACTGGATCTGCCACGAAGGCTGGCCATCCGGTAGTAGTGTCTGCCGGATACTATCTGGATCTTTTGTACTCGTCAGCCAACCACTATGCCGTTGATCCGGATGCGACGCGCCCGGCTACTATAAGCGCTGAAGATGCCGAGCGGCTGCGTCATCAAACGTTGGATCGCCTGGAACGTGCTTTTGCTCCAGATCCGGATATGGCGCCTCTGAACGAAGCCCAACGTAAGTTGGTCCTGGGCGGAGAAGCGCCATTGTGGGCAGAAATTGTATCTGATGAGATGCTGGATGCACGGCTATGGCCGCGTTCAGCAGCGATTGCTGAACGCTTCTGGTCGCCGGAAACAGTTCAGGATGTTGACGATCTGTATCGTAGGCTTCCCGTTGTCATGAACGAACTCGAGAGCACGGGCCTTCTTGCGCGCGAGCATACGGACCGGATGATTGCAGAACTCACGCCGAGCAACATTACTCCACTTACGGTGCTAACGTCCGTAACCGTGCCGGTACAGAACTACGCGTTGAACCATTTGGCAGGCCCCACAGGGGATGCGATGCTCAAAAGTCCAGCCGCGATTGCTTCGCCGGATAGCTTCAGCGCCGTAGAATTCAACGCTCTGGCGAAGCGCTATGCCGCAGGGGACAAGAGTGCCGCCGCTCAGCTTCGAGCCTCCTTGAGTGTCTGGGCAGCTAATGATGCAGCTTATGAACAAGTTGCGACGACGCCTCAACTCCAATTGGCAGAGCCTGTCTCCAAGCAGCTCTCTCAATTGGCGCTGATCGGGCTGGAGGCGATGGAGGCTGGCGGTCATAACCATGCCTGGCACAAAAAGGCTCAGCAGTTGCTGGCGGAACAGGATTTGACGTGGATTGACCCGACAAGCTTTGCAGGAAAGGAGCGCGTTATTCCGCCGAGCGGTTTGCTGATTGCTATCGTTCCAGGAATTCACGCACTGGTTCAAAGCGCCAGGTAAGGTTTGCTATTTCCGGCGCAACGGGGTTCATACCCGGCGCCGGATTAAGTCGTCTGTTTCTATTATGGTCGAGAACCTGATGAAAATTGACGGGGCAGAGAATAAAAATCTTGCCCCGCTATGACTTATAGACAGTCCATCAAAGCCATCAGTTCAGGATCGTGCTTCATTTGCCAATCGATTGCTTCTCGCAAAACGAGCGCGGATGCTGCGTCCTCATCTAAAATGACTAGGCACGATGGATGATATTGCAATGCTGATCCTGGCACAGCTGCAGTCACCGGCCCTTCAATCATCTGTGCTGCAATTTGCGCCTTAGCGGGGCCAGTGACGACCATGAGAGCCATATGTGACTCAAGAATTGTTGCTGTTCCCATCGTGATGGCCCGAGAGGGAACGCTGTCTGGGTTGCCCCCAAACATCTCCGCGTTCTGCTCAAGTGTGGTCTGAGCAAGAGTGATGGCGCGTGTTCGGCAGTTCAGTGAGGAAAGGGGTTCATTGAACCCAATATGTCCATTTTGGCCTAACCCAAGAAGTTGAAGGTCGATACCTCCAGCCTGAGCAATAGCGGCTTCGTAGTTTTTGGCTTCTGCTTCTACGTCACTTGCCGCACCATTAGGAACGTGCGTGCTGTTCGGCGAAACATTAACTTTCGAAAACAAATGCTCATGCATGTAATAATGGTAAGACTGCTCGTTCGCAGCATCTAGCCCGATATATTCATCCAGATTGAATGTTGTTACGGACGAAAAATCCAAATTGCTTTCACGGTGTTCCGTGACAAGAAGCTTATAGATTGCTTCCATTGTGCGCCCGGTTGCGAGCCCAAGAACGGATGCAGGTTTCTTCACTATCTGACGCTTCAAAACATGGGCGGCGACAGTTTGAGCGGATGCCGCATCCGGGCAAATCAAGATTTTCATGCCTCGGGAGCTCCTGCAGGCGTTTTAATAAGGTTAGCGAGCGTTGGCTGAGTTTTTATCAGGATAACAGTCATCCAAAGCCCGATGAAGAGGTAGGAGGGGATTACTAGTCCCATAAAGGCCGAAGTTGTTCCAAGCTCTGGGATCAGATGAACAAAGATCTGAGGAAGCACAGCGCCTCCGGAAAAGGCCATGACCAGGAAGGCTGTTGCCTTTGCGCCGTCAGCACCGGCTTCTGCGAGTACAATGGGGAAGAGGGCAGGTAGGATCATGGCATTGGTGAAGCCCAGTAATGCTACACACAACACGGGTGCGATCCCATGTGTTGTTAGCGCTATCAGGCAGATGAGGATCCCAACGATGCAAGACACAATCATGTAGCGTTCCTGGCTAATAAACCGCGGAACGACGACCATACCAACAAGATATCCTGCCATCATTGATGCGAGCGTCATGGCCGTCAGGTACTTGGTTACATCGAGAGAGAGACCATGAGAACGCCCAAAAAGCCCAATCGCATCCCCTGCCAAAACCTCGATACCCACGTAGAGGAACATGGCGAGTACCCCAGTGGCTAGTCTCAGCGAATTCCTGCGGCGCCCTGGACTTTGGGCCAGAACGTCTTGCTCCATTGTAATTTCAGGGAGAGAAGATCGCGCAACAAGAAATGCCAACAGCCCGAGCAGGCCAGCCATCACGCGGTACGGCGTATGTACGGCATTGGTAAAGCCTGTAAGTATAGCGTCGCGTTCCGGTCCGGCAGGTGTGTTATGGATGCTGGCTGCAACTTCTCCGACGTGCGGCATGACAATAACCGCGAACAGGGCAGGGGCTACAATGCCTGCGAACTTGTTCGCCACCCCCATAATGGCAATTCGCTGAGCCGCACGGTCGTGATCGCCAAGGAAGCTGACATAGGGATTGATTGTGATTTGAAGGAGGGAGAGACCTGCGCCAATCACAGTCAATCCACTGAGCGCCCCTGCATACCAACGTGCGTTGACACACTCCCCGAACAGGCCGGTGCCAACGGCCATAATGGCCAGCGATACAACCAGGCCATGTCTCAAGCCAATCCGCTTGGATAGCAAGGTCGCGGGAAGGGGAAAGACAAAATATGCAAGATAAAAACACACGGGAACAAGAAAGGACGCCACGTCACTAAGGTTGAAGGCAACCTGCACAAAAGTGATAAGGGGCCCATTCAGCCAGGTAACAAACCCTATGCTGAAAAAAAGGGCGGCCATGATAAGAACAGGCCGCCATCCATAAGCCCCCGCGGGGCTCGATATGGGAAACTTGAACAAAAGATTGCCCTCTCAATAGGCTGCTGACCAATATTGATGTGATCAGCAGCCTGTCGTGGGAATTAGAAGCCTGTGGAAAGCGAGACCATCGCCGCGAACACGCCACCGACATAATAAACTGGTGCGCTGGCACTTGCGGTCGCACCTGTGGATGTCAGATGGGCCTTGGCGTTGGAGGTGTAGCTCGAACCGGATAGATAATGGTTGTCGCCAAGATTGGTGAGGTTCAACTGAATCTGTGGGTGCTTGATACGCCCATAAGAGTTCATACGGTAGCCAAGTGCGATGTTTGACGTAATGTACGACGGCATCTTCTGGTCGTTCATGAACGTCGTGTACTGGGAGTCCACATACCGCAGATCAAAGTTTCCGAAGAAGTGCCCGTCATCATAGTTCAGGCCGACTGCTGCGGTGAACTTCGGTGCGCCAACCGCGATCTTTCCGGCCGTCGGCAGGAGGCCGCTGCCTGTGTTGAAGTCATTATCAAACGTTGAGTGCAGGAACTGACCGGACACGTAGGGGCTGAAATGGTGCCAGCGTGCCAGTCCAAATTCGGCCTGAACACCACGAGACGTCTGTCCGCCAATATTGATCGGAGACGCAACCATCATGTTTGTACCCGGGATGTATCCTGTTGATGTAACCTGATGGTTCGTGATGTTGATGTTAAACAGTGACATCGCAAAATTGTAGAATTTGTCCTGATGACGATAGCCGAGTTCTTCGCTGATCGAATATTCAGGTTTCAGGCTCTGCGGCTGCATAACAGCATGAGCTGAATTCGGATCAAAAATCTGCGAATAGGCTTCAACAGACTCTGGTGCGCGGAAAGACGTGGTGCCATTGATATAGATCTGATCCTGCTTGGTGATCTGATAGCTGGCAGAGAACTGTGGCAGCGGCTCGAAATAATTGCCTTGCATCTTGTATGGATCAGCGCCTGGAATCAGGTTGGTCCCCTGACGCGACACCATGGCAACCCGGAAGCCTGCGCTAAGCGTCAGTTTGTCGTTCAGGAGCTTCTGGGTGTCAGCAATAAACAGCGTGTTAACCTGCTGCATAAAGTTCAGGTCGTAGCCAGACAGGATCTTGCCGTTTACTCGGATCACGCCACCGGAGAGCCCAACACCGTTTGCGCTAACGGGCGTGAAATCTGAAAGCTCTTCATGCGTCGTATAAGCATACCACCAACCGAACGAGAACGTATTGCTTCTGCTGATGTTCCAGTCTGCCGAAGTATTGAGGCCGCCAGTCTTCTGATTCCATGGGTCACGGCTGGACGTCAGGATGTTTCCATTAACAACCGTTCCACGATTAAGATCGCCGTATTGCTGTGTTCCGTAATATCCGCCACTCGCAGGAATGTTTTCGCCACCGAGAGAGGGGCCGAATTGGTGTACGTAGTATGGTGTGACCTGAAGATGTAGGTGATCTGAGAGTGTGAAGTGCATCGGCACGACGACAAGCTGCTGATTCAGGTTCTGTTGGTTCAGCTTGTAATAAGAGGCATTGCCCGGAGAAAAGGTTGGGGAGTAGGCAAAGCCGACACCATATTGCTTCCACTGCGCCATTGTTGGCGACCGCCATGATGTTGTTTGCTGACGGTTATAGGAAAACATTGCAGAGATGCTGTTCCCATCGCCCCACTCTTTTACGAACTTTGAATCGACATGATAACGGAATAGTCCGCCTGGTCCACGGGCACCATTATTATAACTGGTGTGCGAGAATGACACGAACCCACGAATGCCTGAGTTGCCAATATTACCCGTTTCGAGGCGAAGAAATTCTTTGTTAAAGCTGTAAGACCCGCCAGCAACATCGATAAAGCCACCAGCTTTTTTCGATGGATTGAGAGCCGACGCTGTGATCTGCCCACCGACAGCATTATAGAATGGTGCATTCAGGTCGGGCGATCCCTGAGAAACCGTAACAGCCCCAAGGTTCTCCGTATCAACCAGCGTGCTGGTATAAGGCGCATAATTGATCGGATCGGCGAGGGGAGCCCCTTCGAACAGGTAGCCGATCTGCGTCTGGTTCAGGCCCCGCATCTGAATATGATCGCCAGTAATGCCGTAGGGATCCTGGCTCGAAACGGTAACGCCAGGAAGGTCCGCCACCAGTGACGTGATATTGGAAGAGGGCGACTGCTTGGCGATAAAGTCACGAGTGATTCCACTCTGGGACCGCGGAGCCGTCTGATGCGGCATGAGGCCGCCGCCAGGGGTACGGTTCGTAACACCCGTGGCTGATAGGGAATGGGTTGTAACGGAAATCTCTTCTACCGACGGGGTGAATTGCCCAAGAACGGAAGGGCCTGGGCTTGAAGAGTTGGAATGTCGCGACGTGGCAGAAGCCTTGGTGGTTGAGGAACCCTTGGATGAGGCGGGGGCAGCTTTGTTATCCTGTGCGTTTGCACTTGCGCTCACTAGGCTGGCCATCGTGACACAGGAAACCAAAAGCTGACGGAATGTTATGCGCATTGTGACAACTCCACTCTACGGCCCGTCTCAGCGCCGATCTTTCGTTTCTTTATGGCAATCATCATGCAGAGCCGTGTTTTAGTACGCAATAGGTCTCAAAGAAGGGAAACTTAATTCATAATGCGAACAAAACAATTTTCGATCTGCATTCAAAACTGTTGCTAAAAAGGCACGAATTTTGGTGGTTTCTTTTGTCTGTGGTGGGTTCAAACGTCGTCTTGGCCAAAAATGAAATATCGCGCGGCCAAACTTGCTGCCCCTCTCGCAAAGCTATCTGGTTCAAAATCGCGGAAATGGATCATGGTGCGAGCACCAACGCGGTTCAGAATGTGGGATTCTGCTTCGTGGAGAAGTGCATGCCCGTAGACCCCGTTTCTCAGTGCTGTGTCGAGCATCACGACAACATGGCTTGGATCCAGCATCTGGATGAGTTGCGCTGTCGCGATACCCATGGCCGATCCTGCGCGATGCAGAATTGTCAGTGCTTCAGGGTTGCCGCTTGTAGCCAAGGTTGTGAGCTCTTGAGCGCTGGTTGGAAGCCCGATCTTTCGCGCTGAATTAGAGATGGCGAGCAGGGAAGCAACTGTCTCCAGGCACCCTTTGTTACCGCAGCGGCAGGGAAGGGCATCGGAATTTTCCAGCGTTACCGGGGCGTGTGAGATTTCTCCGGCTCCGCCCGAGTTGCCCCAGAGTAGTTTTCCGTTAACGATATGTGCACAGCCGATGCCGTGGCTGACGAAAACCATGCTAAAATCGGGGCTCCCTCTGAGCGGCCCAAAGAGTTCCTCACCAAGGATCAGAGCTTTGGCATCGTTTTCAACCCATGTCGGTAGCCCGGTCTTCTCTGCCATGGCCGTGCCGATGTTGACGTCCCGCCAGCCCAGGGCAGTGCAAGCGACGCAGGTATGTCTGTCTCGAGAGACGAACCCGGGAAGCGCAATTCCAATCCCTGAAAGCTTGTCTCCAGCTTCTCCCATGGTCTGCCGGAGTTGCTCAGTTGCTCTGGCAAGGGCACTGATGCACTCATCTGGATCTGTAGGCCGAGGCAGTTCTACACGTGCATGTACTGTGCCGTGTAGATCGGTCAGCACGAGCACCATCGGGTCGTCCTGCATGGAAATGCCTATGAACCAGGCAGCATCCGCTCTGACGGCCAGGGAGACAGATGGCCGACCTACTCCGAAAACGAGTTCCCGCTCGGAAAGGATGTCTTTGTCGAGGAGATCTCGGACCAATCCGGAAATAGTTGCTTTGCTTAGCCCCAGGAATTGAGCCAGCTCGGTTCGACTTTTTGAGCCTTCACGACTGAGAGTGCTGAGGATCTGGTAGTGGCCAGCTGAAAGCATTGGTTTTCCTGCTCGTCTCGCAGGAGACGCTAAGGGTGAGATAATTTTTTTTCTAAATTATAAACCGCAGAATTACATCAACATATTTACAAAGAACGTCTCGCTCTTTAACCGGATAACGAACGTGGTGAATCTGCCTCACTAAAATTGCTTCGCCTACGAGACTGCTACTGCACGTTTCAGACGAGGCTGCCTTATTCTTAAGCGGACGCATATATGATTCTCTGTGCAGACATAGGTGGTTCATTCATCGATTTTGCCGCTGTGAGGCCAGGAGGTAAACTAGAGCACAGAACCGCAGTACCGACGCCAGTTAATGACCTGACTGCATTTGTGGACGCTCTCGTTGAACTGTGTCGGCCATGGCCGGATGTCCCCCTGCATATCGCTATTGCAGGTGTTGAAAATCCTGAAACTGGCATTGTCCATGCCGCCAATATTCCCTGCCTTAAGCAAGCATCCCTACGGAAGTTTTTACAAGCCAAGGCTAGTCGGCGAGTTCTGATTGCCAATGATGCAGATTGTTTCGCTCTGGCGGAAGCAAGATTTGGTGTCGCGAAGGGGCACCAAAACGTATTTGGTATTATTCTGGGAACGGGTATCGGTGGCGGCCATATACTCAGCGGGAAAATCGTAACTGGCCTAGGCGGCATCACGGGCGAATGGGGACATTCTCCTACTGTCCTGCCACCGCCATTCATGAATTGTGAGCCTGATCATTCAAATATTGTTCCACTCTTTAAGTGTGGATGTGGGCAGGCAGGGTGCTTGGACACAATAGCAGGAGCGCGAGCGCTTGAGCGCCTGCACCTCTGGGCTGGAGGAGACGTTTCCGATAGCCGCAGCATTTTGACGGCGTGGGAAGGAGGAGATCTTCAAGCTGAAAGGACGATGGCGGTTTATCTGTCTTACGTTTCTGCTGCTCTCGCGCATGTCGTTAACATTACGGGATGCACGATCATTCCGGTGGGCGGCGGCTTGGGCAACTCCAAGAGCCTTATAGCGGCGATTGATCATGCCGTGAGAGAGAAAATTCTTTACCCGACTGAAGCGCCACTTCTTATTCAGGCAACACTCGGGACGGAAGCCGGATTGCTGGGGGCAGCCTGCCTCACTGACGTGTAGGCAAACCCCCATTACTTTTGAGAACTCGTCTCTCGTATTGGGAAATAATTTCTTCATGGCTCATTCTTGCGTTGTTATGCGCGGCGGCAGGCCCGTTGAGTTTTTGCGATAGACAAAAGATACTATTTCGCGCCCAAGCCACTTAACCCAGTCAGACCCGCCCTGACTTTCAGCTCACTGTGTCCGCAAAATTACAGTAACGTGCCTCATGGCAAACGATTGCACACAATCCGTTCCTTATTCATAATGAAATTCATCTTAAGCACGTCTATTCCGATCCTAAGCTTGAGAGGACGGCAACAGAAAGAGCCTATATGAAAACCGGGACTGATCTGATCACGTTCTATAATCCCGAGTTTTGGGGGGTAACTTCCGAAGACGACATCGCACGTCTCGCAGAAAAAGACCGTTCCCTCTTTTGGACGAAAATTCTGGATACCCAGGCGGGAACAGGTGTAAGCGGGATAGAGCTGACATTTCCTCCATTTGACTGGAAAAGCGCAACTACAGCCTTTGGTTCCAAAGAAAATCTGGTACAGGAACTGAGAATTAGAGGCCTTTCTATATGGTCCAGCTTTTTCGCAGATCTCGACCGTATTCCACTGTCCGAACACCGCGCGACAGAAGAAAAAATTCTCACATCGGTTGCCGAAGCAGCAGCTTTCCTGTCTTCCGTTGGCGGAAAAGTGCTGGTTGTTGGCCTTCCTTGCCGTACGACATGGCTTTCTGAGCCGATTCAGTTTGTCGATATGGCACTTGCCCAACCTATGGCGGATCTGTTGAATCGTATGGGGGCTGTGACTGCTCGTGCAGGCGTAGCTCTCGCATTGCACACCGAAGCAAATTCCGTCTTATGCGCTCCACGGGATGTGGATCTGTTTATGCTTCTAACTGACCCGCGTTATGTTTCTCTCTGTCTGGACCCGGCGCATATTACCATTGAGGGTGGAGATCCGGTTAAACTTCTGGAGCGACATCTTGAACGTGTGGTGGCGATGCATTGGAAAGATGCGTCAGGTGTGATGCCAATCTCCGTTGAAATCAATGAGACCATTTATGCCCAGCATCGACCGTATTTCCGTCCGATAGGACAGGGAAGCATCAATTTTGCGGAGTTGGCCACTCGGTTAAAAAAAGCTCCCCTAAAATGTGGCCCAATTCTGGAGATGGATTCCTGCGCTAATCCTGAAGAGGCCCTGAAAGATGGCGCTCAATTCATCAACACGATTTATGGCGGTCTTGAAGGAACGTCTGCATGAACCGTACCGGGTATGATGTGATCGTTGTGGGATCCGGTGCCGCTGGAAGCTTCGCTGCAAAAGAACTCGCCGAACAGGGTCTATCGGTGTTGGTTCTGGAGGCTGGCCAGCGGCTTAAGCAATCTGATGTCGAGCCACGTTCTGGTCGAAACTGGTCTCATACAGCCCTTTTTCCTCGTGTGAAGGCCACGCTCTTGGGGCAGCCTATTCAAGCACGCGTCGCATTTTTTAAAGAGCAGCTCCGGCATCTTTTCGTCAATGATTGGGCACATGGCTACACGACACCGAAAGACAGGCCGTTTCTGTGGATCCGGGGCAGGCAGACAGGAGGCCGATTACACGTCTTTGGGCGCGTTCTTTTTCGTTGGTCCGATACAGACTTTAAAGGGCGAAGTCTTGGAACGGGACCGGAAGACTGGCCATTGTCCTACGCTGACATTGTGCCGTTCTACGAGAAAGTAGAGCGTTTCCTTGGAATTTGCGGGAATGATGATGGTGTAGAGACCGCGCCCGACGGAATCATGGCAGAGCCTGCTATCCTGACGCCGGAAGAAAAAGGATTTCGAGCTGCTCTGAAGGCGCAGTGGGCAGATCGACACACAGTGGCGTGGCGGTTCAACCGTTACAAAAGCTCCCCTTTGCCTGCTGGCTTAGAAGCAGCTCTCGCGAGTGGCCGCACGACACTTCAGTCTGAAGCGGTTGTGGAGAAGATTGAAAGCGATTCAGACAGCGGAAGAGCGACAGGCGTAACATTTGTCCATCGCCGCACTCGCAAACGGCACACGATCTCCGCAAAAGCCGTCGTTGTTTGCGCATCCCCCATTGAAAGTGTCCGGCTGCTTCTGAATTCCCGTAGTGCAAGACATCCTTCCGGGCTCGGAAACAGTTCAGGCGTCCTGGGCCGATATTTTATGGATCAATGTGCCAGCCTGATGTTTGGGCGCTGGCCTGCGATCGCGCGTGAAGGCCAGCCGGAAACTCTTCCAGAACATCCGTTATTTGGCACGACCGGGGGAATGTACGTGCCTCGATATGAAAATACCGCCAATCATCGCGATGCCTCTTTCACCGGTGGCTATACCTATCAGGGGTCGATTGGGCGTTATGATGGACCGGATGCGCAGGGATATCTACCTGTCACCATGATGTGCTTCGGTGAAATGCTTCCTTATGAAGACAATCGGATTACGCTGAATTATTCCAGAAAGGATCGATGGGGTATTCCTCTCCCTCACATCAGTTGCGGCATCCATTCAAACGAGCAGGCGATGTTAAAGCGCCAAATCCAGGATAGTGCCGACATGATCGAAAGTGGCGGCGGGTTGGTTGATTTCTGGGCTTCCCCCTTAGGTTTAGGGCAGAAGGGCGCTGGGATGTATCCCGCACAGGTCTGGCCAATCCGGTGGTTCATGCGCAAAATGTTTCCGAAAAGTCTGGTAGTGGGTGCCGCCATACATGAAAGTGGTGGCGCAAGAATGGGAAGCGACCCAGCGACTTCATATCTGAATCCGTATGGGCAATGCTGGGAAGTGCCCAACCTGTATGTCACGGATGCATCCAGCTTCCCGACAGGCGGATCACTCGGCACCACGTTAACAGTTATGGCACTCAGTATTCGGGCGTGTGAGCATCTGGCTACAGAATTAAAAGCGGGGCGCCTCTAAAACAGAGTTCTGCAACACATTCAGAGTTTCCATCTGCCATTGGAGAGTCGTAATGACAGGCCAGCCAAACGAGATCTCTCGTCGTGAAAAAGTGGCCTATGGTTGTGGAGACCTGTCTTCCAATCTGATGTGGGGTCTAACGTCAGCATATCTGATGTTTTACTACACAGATATCTACGGTATTCCTGCAGCCTCTGTCGCCTGGATCCTACTCATTGCACGCGTGTTCGACGCGTTCTGCGATCCAGCAATCGGTTGGGTAGTGGATCGAAAAGGTGGACTCTTTATTCGGCCGCTGATCAGGAGTTTGGCGATTCCGCTCGGTATTGCTGATTTTTTTTGTTTCCTGCCGTTACCACTTTCGCCCACGGGGAAAATACTATGGGCAGGGGGAACGTATATTATATTCGGCGCCGTATATTCCTGTATCAACACGCCTTATGGTGCGCTCGCTCCCATGATGACCAAGTCAGCACGCGAACGGGTTGATCTGAATTCATTCAGAATGATGGGCTGTCAGGTTGGGCAGTTCTGTATTGCCGCATTGACTATTCCCGCCATTACGTGGCTGGGCGGGGGGGGGGAGCATAGCTCACCGACAGCGGGGAATCACAATATTCGTCTTACTGCTTTCCTGCGTAGGTATTGTTCTATGGCGGATGGTGTCCACAAATTGTGTTGCGCGTTATCCGACAACTCCTGCGCGCCATGACATCCGTAAAACTCTGAGATTACTGTTTAAAAATAAGCTCTGGCTCATTTGCAACGCTATCGTATTTCAACAGTTTATTGTCATTGCCGCACTCTATGGGTTTGCAATTTACTATGTAAAATGTGTGCTCGCTGGAACTGATGCTTTGGGCGGAGCTGTTCTGACGCTTGCAAGTGTCTGTAGTTTTACAGGAGCGTCATTCTGTCCAATAAGCTCGCGCCGTTTCGGGATCATGAAGACAGCTTTTGCGGCTACATTGGTCCAGGGCATAGCTTATGCAGCTATGTTCCTTTGCGGAGCATGGTTGCCGGGCTTTTTCATGGCTTTTGTAGCGCTGGCTTTAGGGCAGGGGCTGATGTCCCCCATATCGTATGTTTTTCTCGCAGTAGCAATTGATAATGGCCGTGCAGTCGACGGGACCGGGGCTGCAGGTCTGGCGTATTCGATCAATACACTGATTTCAAAAGTATCTATGGGAGTCACTGGCTTTGTTCTGGCACTCTGCCTGTCCTATGGTCACTATGACGCTACGTCTCCAGTGCTAAACCGGAGTACCGCTGCGTGGGTTACCGCAGGATTTGTTATTCTGCCCCTGATATCCGTTATCATACAGTATGGTCTCTTAATGCTCTGGAAATTTGTTCAAAAACCAGAGAAAGGACTTCTTGTTAATTCTTCTTGATACGTTCTTCCATCTAATAAATAAACGGTCATGTCGGAGATTACGAATTTCTCTATCTATAGTATAATAATATTATAGATATAGAACTTACATTGTAATTAATAATGTATGGTTATTGTAATTTTGTAGAGGGATATTTTTTGTATTTATTATATATTTACTAAAGTATCTCTAGGATTATTCCCATTGATTTGATTAGGAAAATCTGATTTGGGTTCTGCAAGGAGACTCAAGATGAACGACCTTTTTGGGGCTGACGGGCAAACGAACGGAGCGTCTGCGGCCTTTTTTGAGAGCCATGACCGCAGATAATGGGAATACTTTCAAATGATTAAATTATATATCATTTTTCTAGCATTAATATTTTTGTTTGATTTTAATGGAAAGTATGCACATGCAGAAGGTTCAGATGACCTGAAGTGCCGTGATTATATGAATAAAAGTATGATAAATTATGATAACCGAGAACCTGCAGGATTAAAATTTCTTATCCCGATAACACGATCCATGGCGCCGTATCTGAATATACTATCTGTTTATATCGTCTCTAAACCTCAGCTTTATGGAACTTTGTTTCAGCAGTTAGATAAGGAGTGCAAAATGCACCCAGAAGAGAGTCTATTTGATGCTGTTGATCATAGCGGCAGAAGGGTAATAGACATCGTTAACGATATTGTTAAGAATAGTGGAAATAATTACATCCATATAGATTACCCGAATTCCATACGCCATTGATATTTGTATTTGTTAGTGTATATTCATTCAGTTAGTATTTATTTTGGTTGCATCCATACTTATTGGTGCTTGATCTAGCTGGATCAAGGAAAATTCGCTTAGACTCAGGTTCCATAGTCAGAACATGACGGTTGTGCATCTGTCGTAGCGCGTTGCGACACAGCGCCAGTTCTTGAGCCTTCTGAACATGGTCTCGATGCAATTGCGGTGTTTAGATTTTTTCTTGTCGTATTTGACAGATTCCCCGCGAGATCCCAATATTTCTAGCAGTTATAGAGGGCCTTATGTGGGCCGTATTCCTAGTACGCATCACGCCAGCGCAGGCCATTCCCATTGACACAAATGATGCTGCTTACACTCGTCAGGTATCAATCTGATGGGTGGTTATGGCTCTTAAGAAAGAACGGCAGCAACTACTGTATCTGTTTGTCCATCAGCAAAAAAAGATCTCTCATCTTCAGTCTCCTTATAGAATAAAAATAATTCTTCTATAATTAAATCAATGTGTTATGATCATGGTTTTGCTGAAGATGTAGGTTCGGTCTTTTTTAAATCTGACCGGCGGCTGAAAAAGAACGCATAGAGGGACGGGAGGACCAGAAGCGTGAGTAGCGTTGATGACACCAGTCCACCAATCACGACAGTTGCCAGCGGCCGTTCTACTTCGGCTCCGGCACTCCCGGAAAATGCCATAGGAAAAAAGCCCAGGCTCGCCACGGACGCGGTTGCGATAACGGGGCGCAACCGAACCCGAGCAGCCTCGAATGCTGCTTGAGCGGCCTCCATGCCTTCATCCCGATATGTTCTGATCTGGGACACCAGGACCACACCATTGAGGATGGCAACGCCAAACAGGGCAATGAAACCAATACCGGCTGCAATACTGAAAGGCATACCTCGTATGGCGAGCGCCAGAATACCGCCCGTTGCGGCCACGGGCAGGTTGACGAACACCAGAGCTGCTGTACCCAAAGAAGAAAGTGCGGCCACCAGAAGGATAAAAATAAGGGAAAGCGCGATTGGCACGACGATAGCAAGCCGTCGGCTGGCAGATTCAAGGTTCCGGAACTGACCCGCCCAGGACATCCGGTATCCCGGGGGCAGGACAACCTGCTTTTCAACGGCTGCCTGTGCGGCCTTCACAAAGCTCGCGACATCTCGCCCACGGACGTTAGCCTGTACAATGATACGTCTGCGCAGGCTGTCACGATCTATGCGGGACGTCCCATCAACGAGCGAAATATGGGCAACTTCGTTGAGCAGAACCCAACCGGCTCCATCTGCGCGTCGTACCTGGAGCCTGCCCACGCGATCCATGGATTTTACAGCGTCGCTCGCGAACTGGACCTGAGCCGGAATAATGGCGTTTTCGAGAGTAATGAACGTGCCTGTATGGCCGCCGATGGCTTCTACGGTTTGAAGAATGTCCGAGACATTGACACCGAGACGAGCCGCTGAATCCCGATCTACGTCAACATGCATGTAGGACATCGTGCCCTCACTGGCGGAGTTCACATCTGCTGCACCTGGGACGCTGTTGATTGCCTTGATCGTTGTACTGGCCAGCCGTGACAGTGTCTCCAGGTCATCTCCGTAGATTGAAATTGCGAGCTGTGTTCTAACGCCGGAAAGGAGGTCGTCCATTCGCATCTGGATAGGCTGCGTCCAGGAGTAATCTGCGTCTGGCAGGCGCTCATTCAGGGCGGCGCTCATCTTTTTGACAAGCCCAGCTTCAGTCCCGGCCGTTGTCCATTCCGATCTGGGCTTGAGAAACACGAACGTATCTGTTTCAGCGGTACCCATAGGATCTGTGGGGATGGCCGAGGTTCCCGTGTTGCTGACCACAGTCGCAACGTCAGGGAAGCTCTTCAAAATACGCTCTTCCTCAGTCACGCCCCGTAAAACTGTATCCAGCGAGGCGCTCGGAAGCCGTAGCGATGTGACGAGGAGAGACCCTTCATCAAGCTGGGGAACAAACTCACCGCCAAGGCGTGACGCAACAAGTACAGCTATGGCGAATGTTGTGAGTGTAATGCCAGTCAGGAGTTTCGCGTGGTGTTCGCTCCAGGCAAGTGCGGGTTCGTAGTAGCGGCGTACAAATCGCACAAAGCGCGTTTCCCGATCGACCAGACCAAACCGCATGACCAATGCCGCAAGTGTCGGGATGCAGATAACGCAGTAAAGAAGGGACGCAACCAGCGCCATAATAACCGTCTGGGCCATTGGCCTAAACATCTTTCCCTCAATTCCCTGAAGGGTAAGGATGGGAAGATAGACGATAATGATGATGAAAATTGCGAAGCTGACAGGGCGGATAACACTCAGAAGTGCATGATGAGCGAGTGTTTTGAAATCGTTCTTGTTGGTGGCTTTGTCTCGGGTGGCCAAAAGATGCTCCACGACGACGAGCGAACTGTCGACGATCATGCCGAAATCTATGGCACCGAGGCTCAGCAGATTGGCGGATACGCCAAACCACCGCATACCCGCCATGGCGAAGATCAGGGCTGCCGGGATAACAGACGCAATGACAAAGGCAGCTCGCCAGTCGCCCAGGACAACAATCAGAACGCCAATCACCAGAATAGCGCCGATCACCAGGTTTTCCTTGACCGTTCCGATTGTTTCAGAGGTCAGGCTGGCGCGCGTATAAAATGGGTCAAGTTTGATTCCGGGGGGAAGGGACTGCCGAATTTCTGGCAGGGCTGCATTGATGGCGTCCAGAGTGGCATTTGAGCTGGCCCCATTTTGCATCAGCACGACGCCATTGACGATCTCGCCCTTACCGTCACGCGTCACGGCACCCAGACGCGTACGGGAGCCGAGAGCAACTTTCCCCATATCGCGGATCCGAATGACGTGCCCACGGGGGCCCATCTTGACGGGTATCAGGCCGAATGCGTCGAGGCCCGTCACCCGCGCACGAGCGACAATTACCTGCTGTTCGTCGTGATGAGCAATCCAGCCTCCACCGGACGATGCGTTATTGGTCTCGATAGCCTGATCGATGTCCCGTATGGAAACGCCGTATGCAACCATTCTGGACGGGTCGAGCGTCAGTTCGAAGGTCTCTTCCGCGCCACCATTGACATTGACGTCAACGACGCCCGGAACGAGCTTCAGTTGAGGCACAACGGTCCACGTCATGATCCGATTCAGATCGGTGAGGGAATAGCCCGCTCCCATGATCTGAATCTGCATGATCTCGCCCATACCGGTGGCAAGAGGGCCCATCGTGATGGATATCCCGGGAACCGAGATCGTATCCCGCGCCTGTTGCAGACGCTGACTGACCCGTGTTCGATCCAGATCAATGTCTGTTGCATCCGAGAACTGCAGATAGACAGCGGACACACCCGTACGAGACACAGACCGAAGATCAGTTACTCCGGGTATCCCTGTGAGGTTTGTCTCAAGCGGAAAGGTGATAAGTTTTTCAACTTCCTCCGTTGCGAGGCCTGGTGCCGTAACAGAAACCATGACCTGACGGGGAGAGATGTCTGGCACTGGTTCCACGGGCAAACCGGGAATAGTGAGAAGACCACCGACCAGCATTGCGGCGACAAGGCCGAATAGGAGAAAGGTATTTTTCTGAATGAACGCCAGCATATTTCAGTCGCCGCTCGAAGCTGAAAAAATGGCCGCGCTTTTGAGGGCAAAGCTACCGCTGCTTACGACTTTACTGTCGGGAGGCAGATCGCTCTGTACGACTGCTTCGTCGTCCGTTGAGAGCAGTATGTGCACGTCATGAGGCTGGAAGAGAGTGCCCCCAGAAGGTGTGTAGACCAGGTCATGGCCATTGAACTGCTGTATGGCGGTGGCCGGTACAATAATTCCTTTGGCAGCTTGTGCAGTCTCAAGTGTCGCATCAAGCATTGTGCCGGGTCTGAGATTAACGGCAGGTTTATCAAACGTACCAATAACCCGAAGCAACCCTGTGTCAGCATCCGCCACATCGTTAATAGTGCTGATCTTCGCAAAGACGGGCGGTTGTTTCATATGACCTGACGGACGAACAGAAAAGCGTCCCCCAATAACGAGATCCTGCGCGTCCTCTGGTCGAATGCTCGCAACGATCCAGACTGATGAGAGGTCTGTTACATTTGCTACGACATCGCCGCTCGTAACATCGTCAGCAACGGCAACACCAACGTTCTGAACGACGCCATCTACGGGGGAAATCAGCCGGGAGTCTTCACCATGCCCGATCGTCTCTGTTGCGGAGGTGAATTCTTCTTCAAGACGATGCTTGATGGTCTCACTATCAGCGCGCTTTGCGGCCAATGTGGCCTGTGCCTGCTGGAGCATAGCCAAACGACGCAGGACTTCCCCTGATGAGACGGTTGTGCCACTCAGGGAGCGCCCTCGTTGATAAGCTTTTTCAGCTTCTGAGACTGCCGCCCGGGCCGAACTTAATGCCGCATTGCTCTGCCCCTGTTCGAGATAGAGTTCATGCAGGGAATGATCAGTATATGTAATTAGCACTTGCCCTTTCTGGACGCGTGCGCCTGGCGTGACCAGAACTTCAGTAACCTTGCCGCTTCCTGCAGGTCTGATCATCACCGAATGCGTTGAATTGGCCATAACACTGGCCATTGCAGGTAGGAGCGCGTGAAGTTCGCCGTATCTGACCGGTGAGACGGAGATGTTTTCACTTTGCTGCGCTAAGGCGCTCATATGGACAGGCTTGAGCCACGAAGGAGTTTCCGCCTGACAGGGCACGGACATGATACCGAACATACAAATCGGCAAAAAGCGTATGGTTTTCAAGGCAGTGTCCCTGTGGAAATACAGATACGCACGATGGCGCTATGCCAGGCAACCTCGGCCTGATTCAAGGTTAGAAGAGCGCGCCACGCATCCGTTCTGGCGCGTAGTGCTTCAATGAGTGGTGTCTCACCAAGGCGCCATGAATGTTCCATGGCATCTGCACGCTTCATGGTCTGGGATGCACTTGTCTGCGATTGCAGCAGCATTTCATGAGCCGCTTTCACCCGCGCCATGACCTGAACAAGTTCCGTATGAACGGCACGGCGTGCCTGAACTTCAGCACGCGTCGCTGCGGCGAGACGGTCCCGAGCCGCAGAGAGAAGGGGCGTATGTGTAACATCGCTGGGAAGAGGGACGCGCACATTCACGCCAACCTGTGTCGCCCAGGGGCTGCCGTATTGCCCCTCATCAATTGCATCGATCCCTATTTCAGGATTGGGCATGAAGCTGGAGCGGGCCAGATGCATGTCTTCTTCGGCGGCCACGACAGCGCGGTGAGCTGACTGTATGCGAGGATCAAGGTTTTCCAGAGCCTGAAGATTGCCCGTCGGGATCCGGGCAAGCCACGGCGCCTGTGCGGACAGAATATCAGGAAGACCTGGAATACCCAGAAGAGACAGTAACTCGGCGCGGGTCTGGGTTTGATTTTCTTCCGCTTCAGCAAGCTCAGAGCGAATGTCCGCGAGCTGGGCATTGACTGCTTGCATCTCAACGCCGGTCGTTTCGCCTTGAGCCTTAGACTGAGATGTCAAAGACGCAATATGTTCCATCGACCGCACGAGCATATGCGCTGCTATGACGCGGCGATCAGCCAAAATGGCCGCACCACTCTGTTCCAGCACGCGTACAGCAATTGCCATGCGCTCCACTTCAACGCGAGCAAGAGCGGCTTTGGCATCCGCCTGAGCCAGGTGCTCGGTGGCACTTCCTTGGCCAGGAAGCCAGAGCGGCACTGACACGCCACCTTGCCACGTAATGTATCCCAGATTTGTCCCTGACGCCCGATCATCGCTGTAGCTTGCCGTCAGGATCGGACCTCCCGCAAACCAGGACTTGGCGGCTGCTGCGCGGGCATCGGCAGATTGAGCGTTAGTGGCTAGCTCCTGGCGGACTGGATCGTTGTCCCAGGCAGCCCCCAGAGCTGTATGGAGCGGAATAACCGCGTCGTCTGCACTAAGAGCAACTGTCGGAAACCAGCCGACTGACAACAGGCAGGCAAGTGCCATTCTGCGCGGCACCACGAAGCAGATATGTGCTGGAAACCGCACCTGTCTCGTTCCTTAAAAGTATTTCACAAGGAAAGAAAATTCCTGAATGGCGTCCTCGCGGCTCATCTTGCCATCGGCGACGGCATCAACAATGCACCGTTCCAGATGATCCTGCACCAGCAAGCGCTTGGCACCACGGATGGTGCTTTCGATAGCCGCAAGCTGTTGAGCAAGCTCAGGACAGGAGCGTCCTTCCTCCATCATCTCTATAACTTTGGCGATGTGGCCGTGAGCCTGCTTGAGGCGAGGTTTGATGAAAGTGTGTGTCTCGTGTGCCATGTCCATTCCCTACCCTGAGGGGGAGGGGGTCGTAAAGTCCAACTTTCGCTTGTGGGCACAAAATTTATCAAGCGTGGCTCTCCATGTCCTTGTCGCCTCCAAGCATAATGAAAGCTATCCAAAAACATGGGTAAGCCGTCGTTTTAGCGATTTTCCTCGGAAATCATGGGCCACACAACAGGCAAGCATATGCGAGTATGAAGCCAAGTATGATCAGGGCCGATCATTCTAAGGTGCCCAAGCTCTCGCTATTGTGACGGCCGCCATAGCTTTGCGTCAGATTGGTTTTTATTCGACGATCGGCTCGGAGTAGGACATGAGGTGGGGCAGACAGACTCCGTCCTGCCCCACCACGGTTTAGAAGCCGACTGAGACGCCGCCAAATAGGCCGAAACCATCCCCTGGCTGCATGACCGACAACTGCTTACCCCCCGCAATGTATCCAGGCACTACGATGGAAGCATAATGTTTATTGGTCAGGTTGTTGAATGACAGAAATACCTGACGATGTTTTCCGGGCCATTCATAGCCAACATTGGCATTATAGATATGATAGGACGGTGCGAAATAGGTATCGTCATAAGAGCCGGAAACCTTTGACGAAACCTGTGCATTGAACCCCGCATAGAAACCATTTTTCAGATCGAGGCGGACTTCCCCCTGATAAAAATGCGCTGGAATTCCCGGTAGTTTGTTGTGCCCGAAAACAGCATCATTTTTGAAATGAAAATCCTGGTAGGTATAGGACTGTCGCAGACTTAATGTTCCGCCGGACCATTTATACAGGTCTGTCTCCAGTGAAGCTTCGACCCCCTGATGCACAGTTGGAGAAGCGTTTGAGTAGGTCGCATTTCCGTAAAGCTGTGACAGCGGAGTCATGACTGACAGAAGTTCGTTCCTCACGGAGGAATAGTAGTATGTCAAGCTCCATCTATTGTGTAGCCAGTTGCCCGTCGTGCCGATTTCATATGTTGTTGCCGTCTGGTTCTCGAGGCTGGCCCCCGTTGCCGTCAAGCCTGCCGCAGGTCCAGTCGTGTAGTTGGCACCAGACAGAAGTTGCCAGTCATTAGGTGGCTGAAAACTGCGACTGACGTTTCCATACACAGAAACATGCGGACTGATGACATATCGGAACCCTCCGCGCGGGGTAAAGCCCACGGCCGACGTGGCGAGAGAGCTTTGCGTTGGATACGTCACGGCCGTAGAGCGCTGTACGAAGTCCAGTGCTCCAGCGGCGGTCAGCCAGAAATTATGAAAGAGCTCAAAGTTATCTCTGATATGGAAGTAATTGTCCGTTCCGCCATAAGTAGCATGCCGGAGCTTTGTTCCAAGAGGAATCCCGGCATACGTGCCCGTATATGTTCGTGTACGGGTGGTTTGCCAGGCATCCAGGTCACTATAGGTGTCAATCCCGAACAATGCGTCGTTGCTGTGTCCCCACAGCTTGTCTTTGCGGCTGTATCGGATGACGCCAGCAATCGTCTTATATCCCCAAATGCCAGCTGTCGTACCGTTTTCAATATCGATCGGAGCATCCTGATAATCAATTCCCAATTCAAGCTTGGAATGGTCATCAATCCGGATGGTAGTCATATTGCCATACCATTTTGAGCCCGGTTGAATGCGCTTGGAATGCAGCGCAACGTAAGTCGATTGTGCCTGTTTTGGATTATCAATGATCTGGTCGCGTGTCAGGAAACCCGGATAGCCGTTTTGAGTTTGCCGATACCGGAAGAAGAACCGTGTGGAGACCTTGTCATTGAAGCGGTATCCATAGTTTGCGTTCACACCAAAACTGCTTGCCGCAGTCTGCTGCTGGTATCCGCCTCGATAGGATTTGGTGATACTGACATAGTAGTCAGACTTCCCGATCACTTTTCCTGAGCTGACCTGTTGCTTGTTGTAATTGAAGCTTCCCGCCTCTGCTCGAACCTGAAACACGTCTGCATCGTAACCCGTAGGAGTTACGTAGTTGATGGCGCCCCCGAGTTGCAGGCCTCCATAATCAAATGCATTGGCTCCGCGGAGTACTTCTGTATAACGCACCCCGAGTGCTTCAAAGAGTTCGTATGGCGTACCGGCAGGGGTCGTGACAGGTAGACCATCGAACATCATCAGGATGCCTGAGCGAAAATAGTTCGTACCTGTTTGAATCCCTGATCCACGGATAGAGAGACGCAATCCATCGCCGCCCCCCGAACTCTGGGCAAAAACACCAGGCTGAAATGCAAGAACGTCAGCATTCGTGAAGTTCCGACCTTTCAGAACTTCATGCGCGTCAATCACACTAACCCCGCCAGGAATAGTGCTTAACGCTGCCTTCGATTGGTCCACAACAGAACGCCGCCGAGTAGAGACCTTGATCGTCTCACTACTTGGAGCAACAAAAGGTTTAGAAGGAGCAGGATGATGGAGCGTATCAGGAGACTGCGCCCCATTTACGGTAGAGGATTTCGCCGGTTTTTTACTTAAAGCACCTGTACGATGATGGTTTGTGTGGATTTTGTGCTCCGCAGCCTCGCTCACAAGCGGTGTCATGGCAACCGCACTTAACAGGACGGAAGACAGTCGTGCGCGAGACACACCGAGGCGAAAACCTGTGTGAAAATACACCCGATTTTTCATGCTCTTCATTTTTCAAGCTCATTCTGAGGCTAAGTTTTGCCTCATGTTTATTGATGCTTTAGCTCGCTTGGGGAGCTCTATATTTTATGTGTGAAGACTGCGATCGCACCTGTATTGACGATTTATAATTTTCTCCATTCTCGCGTTGTTTGACGCAAGATACAGATACACAACGTCTTTACATGTGAGGGGCCTGACGCAACTTCACAACAAGGCTTAATGCCTCTCAGGCATCACAACACTTACATCGCATCAAAGTATTCCTTGCTCAAAATATATCACCAAATACGATGGTTAATAATATTGTATTACTTTTCAGTTTTGATTTATATAGAGGTAAATATGAGTTTGACTCACGTCTTATATGACAAACCCCTGAGTGTTGAGGCGGCAATGAAACGTGAACCTGTCACCAAACTAAATGTCTGAGGTAGATGGAATCTGTCTCCTAAGGCTCCTTCATCAAGGGTTTTGATCACTTCCAGACCGTTGGACCAATATCAACGTGTGACGGTAAAAGCCCTTCCTTTAGAAATCCATCAGCAACCCGTTGTTGTTCCTGAATAATCTCTGCACTCATAGGCGCATAACCGAAATCACGTGTTTTGATTGCAGAATAAACCGTGTCGTATGGCAATCCTGTTTGTGTTGCGAGAAGACGGGACACTTCAGGCTTATGGGCCTGGGCCCAATCATCGGTTTGCGCGATCTGGTGAAGTGCCTCCCGAAGAAGGTCAGGTTGACTTTCTGCAAATCCACGACGAGCCAAAAAAAACTCTCTATTGGCGACGATATCCTGAGCCGTCGTCAGAATGCGCGGACTGTTGGAGAGCGCACTGGAAAGGTAGGGATCCCATATTGCCCATGCATCAATCTGGCCGCTTTCAAAAGCGGAACGAGCAGAGGAAGGTGTCAGATAGGCTGGTTTGATGTCATGAAAAGACAGACCGGCTTTATGGAGAACCTGAAGAAGGAACCAGTGGACATTGGACGCGCGATTGAGAGCAATCCGTTTGCCTTTTAGATCCGCGAGGGTTCGGATCGAACTGTCTTTAGGGACGAGAATTGCTTCAGCCAGTGGAGCAGGAGGCTCATGCCCGACATACACAAGCGCATCAGGACTTGCCGCCGATGCAAACACTGGAGGAGCATCACCGGTCTGCCCCAGATCGAGTGCTCCCGCTACCAGGGCTTGCAAGAGTTGTGGACCAGCGACAAATTCTGACCACACGACATTCGCGCGGCCCGCCAATGCTTTTTCCAAGGCACCTGAGGCCTTGAGAATAACGAGAGTGCTGTAGCGCTGGTAGCCGATGCGGATGACAGGCGTGGCCGCATGTGCCGAGGAGGCAAAAGTGAGCGCAAGCCCCCCTGCCAGCAGACTGCGACGGGTGATAACGGTACGTGGATCAGTCATGGAGCCGCCGTGTTGTATTGTGGTTCAGATGTTCCGAAGAGCTTTTCCCGCAGAGTTCCGGGCTGATATTCCGTCTTGTAACGGCCACGCTTTTGAAGCTCTGGCACGATATATGTCACGAAATCCTCGAAGCTTCCGGGGGTGATGGCATATGCGAGATTGAGGCCGTCAATACCTGTTTCTTCAATCCAGGTTTCGATCTGATCCGCGACTTTCTGAGGCCCGCCAACGAACGTTACGCCCATTCCCCCGATCGCCGCATGTTCTGCCAGTTCCCTGACAGTCCAGACCCGTTTGGGGTCCACCACGGTCAAGGCATCGATTGCGGAGTGAATGGCATCGTTGCGGATATGACGGACTGGATCATCGAGATCGAAGGTCGAAAAATCGATCCCCGTCCATCCTGACATGAGCGTCAGAGCCCCTTCGTGGCTGACATATTTTCTATATTCCGCCCATTTTTCCAAAGCAGCCTCATCGCTTTTGGCAGTGACGATGGTTACAAGCGAGAAAATCTTGAGTGATTTTCGAGAACGTCCCGTGCGTTGAAGCTCTGCTTCCAGCCCAGAAACAGCATGTCGTGCCACCTCTTTGGATGGACCGGCAATAAAGACGCATTCAGCGTAGTCGCCGGCAAAAGCCCGCCCTTTACTGGACGTGCCAGCTTGATAGAGAACGGGCGTTCGTTGCGGCGAGGGTTCACAGAGATGGATTGCATCGACCTCAAAATACTTGCCCTTGTGCTGAAGACGATGAACCTTTGAGGGGTCTGTAAAACTTCCGAGTTCTCTGTCCCGAAGAACGGCACCATCCTCCCAGCTTCTTTCCCACAGCCCCCTCAAAACCTGCATGTAGTCGCGCGCGACGTCATAGCGCTCATCATGAGACGTCTGCTGCTGCTGACCCACGCCTTTTGCCGCGCTGTTCAGATAGCCCGTTACAATGTTCCACCCCATCCGTCCGTTGGTCAGGTGATCCAATGTGCTGATACGGCGAGCAAAGGGGTAGGGATGTTCGAAGGAAAGTGTTGCTGTTAGCCCAAAACCCAGGTTCTCGGTCACAGCGGCCATGGCAGAAATCAGCATGGCCGGGTCATTAACGGGCACCTGAGATGCATTGCGCAATGCGGCTTCCGGTCCGCCACCATAGACGTCGTAAATGCCAAGAACATCTGCGATAAAAAGACCGTCGAACAGGCCGCGTTCAAGCGTTTTTGCGAGGTTCGTCCAGTATCCGAGGGTGTTGTAATGCCATGATTGATCGTCTGGATGACGCCATAGACCGCTCGCCTGATGGGAGACGCAATTCATATCAAATGCGTTTACGGGGATAAGAGACATAGGCGCTCCTTGAAAACGATCAGGATGAAAACGGCGAGGGGTAGGCTCGGCTTTACTCAGCCCTGATTTAAGAGGGCTGAGTGTTGAGGAGATGCGTCTTGCCGGAGTGTTGGCCTCAGCAAGGACTTTAATGTGTTGTCGCCATCTGGGTCATAATTGAAGACATCCCAGCGGATCACCTGATGCAATGTCAGACCGATCAGAGGCGCGCTCAAAATGAACCAGAAAAGGTTTGTTCCGAAATTCGCATAGAGGCTTGGCAGAGCCCACATGGCCATGGTGGCGCCCAGGCCAGAAATGAGCCGGTTCATGCCAATTCCCACGCCTCGGATTTCGGTCGGATAGGTCAGAGTGGCATAGATCATCTGCTGGCAGCCGGGTCCGAAACCTTGTCCGAAAAGATACCCTGCAAAACCTGCGAGTACCGCTATGACGCCTGCCGTGGACTGTGGTGTGCCCACAATCGCCAGAGTTCCTATGGAGATCGCCTGCAGGATATATCCAGCGATATTGACCTTACGGGACGACACGTATCGCGCCAGACGAACCCCAATCAAACCACCCGTAAATGCGAAGACGAGGTTCAGAATGATTGATGTAATCAGAACCTGCTTACGGTCGAGGTGCAGCATTCCTGCGAGCAAACTCGGTGCCCCGAACGCGATTGCCGCGTAGGAGTAGGCACTGACGATGGAAATGATACTGACAAGAATTCCGCGCTTCAGCAGGGGCTGACGGAAGAGAGGGGCAATCCCGTGAGGTTGTGGTCGGATAGGGGGCGCTTCGATCTGAAGAACCGGGTCGATGCCGTGAGACGCCCTTAAAATTTCCGCTGCTTTTTCCAGATCTCCGTTCCGAGCGATCCAGATAGGGGACTCACTCATGTACCTGTTACGGACAAGGATGATCAGAAGCGCGGGCAGTGCTCCGAAGGCCAGTGACGCGCGCCACAGCCAGTCCGGATGAGTGGCGGGAACGACCGCATCAAGGGCAAAGACAAGGAAAAAGCACAGCGACGAAGCAGCATACCAGGTGGGGCACCATGCCGCGGCCCGGCTCGCTTTGCTCCCTTTCCCGCTCAGCTTCGAAAACTCTGACAGGAATGCCATGGCCACAGGCAGGTCCATTCCGACACCGAAACCCATCGCGAAACGGGCAAGGATCAGGATGGTGGCTGTTGGCGCCATACCTGCCACAAGGGCTGCGATAACGAAGCAGATCATGTCCGCCATGAAAACGGCGTATCGACCAATCCGGTCGGTCAGCCATCCCCCCGCGATACTCCCGACGATCGTTCCTGCACTCATCGCTGCTGCGACCATCCCTGTGGCGGATGTGGAAAGACCGAAGTGCTTCTGTACGTCGCCGATGCCGTAGGAGAGCGTTGTCAGGTCGTAGGCGTCAAGAAAGACACCACCGAGAGCCAAAGCCACGATGATGTTTGCGTGCCCGCCCCCTTGAGGCCCTGCATTGACGATGGCGGAAACATCATCAGCATGACGGATGACAGGGCGAGGCGTGCCGGATGTGGCAGTTTGAGCAGACGTCATGAATGCACCTGTTCAGAATGTGTCGAGATCTGAAGGATATCGGCCAGTCGGGCGGCGACAGATTGAGCGTTTGCTGTTACTTCCGGAAAACCCATAAGCTCGCCAAAGGTCCCACGGGAGAGTGGTCCGGCAACAAACAGACCCGGTACGGGGCGTTCGCCAACAAGGGCCGCGTGGTCTTCACCTGTCCAGAGCCCAAGACCAACGGGATCTTTCTGCACAAAGCCATCCTGAGCCAGACGAGAGAGAAAACCGGGCTTTGTCAGAATTCCGGCATGGTCCGGGCCAGTGGTATTGATCAGAATGTCTGTCCGGATCGCCCGGGTTCGTCCCCCACGTTCCCGGAGATGCAGAGTCAGGCCATCAGGTGTGGCGTCCGCGCGTTTGATCCTCGCCGCAAGAACTGTAAGTGATCCAGTTTCTGATCTTAGGTTAAGAGCACGTTCGACCTGTGGCGCGATCCGAAAACGATGGACATCCCAGAACGGTCGAAGATGGCGGACAAGACGACGCTGTTCCGTCGGGGGAAGTGCCGTCCAGATCGCCTTTCCCTGTCGCCGCACAGCATCCAGAACGTCTTGCCACGGGCGGTCCGGGGCTAAAGTAAGTGTCTTACGAATGCGTGTGAGCAGACCTAACGCCGTCTGTTCAGGGTTGGTGGAAAAATCCCCGAAGAGACTGGTAGGCTGAGGAGAATGCCCCCGGGAGCGCAGGCCACGTCGGGAAACCGCAGTAATAGGACCCAGATGCCCCTGTGCGGTGAGCGTTGCTACAACATCGGCCATTGTGAGGCCGGTACCTACAATCGCAATCCGTGCCCGAGGATCTATGGTTTTGAAGGCATTTTTCGCCCATGGGTCGGAGATCACGCGTGGATCATGCGCGATTTCTTCGAGGGGATACGGCAGGGCGGGAGCGGGATGAGATGTCGCAATGACGACATCCGATACGGTAAATACCGTGCCTTGAGCGGTATGGATCAGCCAGTGCTGACCATCATGCTGCACGGCCACTACGGCATCCTGAACATGCCTGAGTGTCTCGTTGACGAGAGATGGCGTTATTCTCTCAAAGAGATAGCGGCCAAACTCCGACCTCGTCGGGTAAACGTCTCCAGACGGCAAAAAGGCTTCCGGGTCGCAGGTTTCGTGACTGTGCCATTTGAACCACTGCGCAAAGTCATCAGGCTTATCCGTATCAATGCTCATCCGTGACGCTGGAACATTGATACGGTGGTGTGGATCTGTGCTGCCATACGCGACGCCCGCACCCAACCGGGCGCGAGGCTCGAAGATTACAACGCTACCGACACCCAGATCTCGGCGCTTGCTAAGAAGATGATATGCAATCATCGTTCCTGTCGCACCGCCACCAATAATTGCTAGTGTGGCAGCCACGGGAGGGCGGCTGATCTGGACTTCCACGTTCATGAAGAGGCTTGGGCCGGGCGATAAGAGTTGGCAATCGTCTCGCCAAACGGCCCCATATTGTTCTGACCGCCGGCTGTGCGTGTTGGATGAGCAGTCGGAAGCAGCGGAAGGACCAGTTCGCCGAAGCTGTATGCTTCTTCCAGATGCGGGTATCCGGAAAGAATAAAGCTGTCGCAGCCAGCGCGCCTGTACTCATCAATCCGCTCGGCAATGGTGGCCGGATCACCGACAAGAGCCGTGCCAGCTCCGCCTCTGACCAGCCCGACACCAGCCCAGAGGTTAGGGCTGACTTCCAGCTTGTCCCGCCGTCCTCCATGCAGGGCGCTCATGCGGGACTGTCCCACTGAGTCCAGCCTTGAGAATACAGACTGGGCCTGCGCGATAGTCGCGTCATCAAGGCGGGAAATCAGGCGGTTTGCCGCAGCCCAAGCTTCTTTTGTTGTCTCACGGGCGATGACATGAAACCTGATCCCGAAACTGACTTCCCGTCCTTCACGAGCAGCGGCCTCGCGAACACGGGAAATTTTCTCCTTAACAAGTTCCGGTGGCTCTCCCCAGGTCAGATACTTGTCGATCCGCTTGGCCGCGACCTGAATTCCCGCCTCAGAAGAGCCGCCAAAATACAGAGGTGGGCCACCAGCCTGATGAGGAGGATAAAGGATCTGGCCGTCCGCAATATGGAAGTGCTTGCCCTCGTGATTGACGGTGTCACCCTTCAGAAGACGAGAGTAGATCGACAGGAATTCGTCAGTAATTTCGTAGCGGGTAGCATGGTCGAAAAAGAGACCGTCCCCTTCATTTTCCTTAGGATCCCCGCCCGTTACAACATTGATCAGGAGACGACCGCCAGATAGCCGATCCAGTGTCGCTGTCATACGTGCCGCAAAGGTTGGAGATTGCAACCCAGGGCGGACGGCTACCAGAAATTTCAGCCGTTCAGTGGACGTAATAAGGGAGGACGCAACGATCCAAGAATCTTCGCAACTCCGGCCTGTGGGGAGGAGGACGCCGTAATATCCCAAACTATCCGCAGCCCGTGCGACCTGCTGGAGGTACGGCAGATCAACGCTGCGGCCACCTTCCTGCGTTCCCAGATATCGGCTGTCTCCATGAGTTGGAAGGAACCAAAGAACGTTAATTTTCTCGGGGACACCCCCGGTGGCGGCATTTGTGCTCATGAAAAACTCGCTGTCTGGGCGTGAACGGGTAGGGAGGCCTGATGGGCGGGATGGCTTGTTGGAAGGCGATCAAAACCGAACAGGCGATGACGAAATGTCTCCGGAGGAGTGCTCCTTTCTGGCAGGCGACCACGCTTGCGGAGCTCAGGAGCAATCAGCTCTCCAAAGTCTCTGGCCGTCTCAAATGTGTGGTATTGGCGGAGGTTAATCCCGTCGATGCCATCTTCATCGAGCCAGTCTTCGACGGCATCCGCGATCTGGGACGGTGTGCCAGCGACGAAAAAGCGGCCTTGTTCAAAACTGGCAATCTGGTCTAGCGCGCTACCAACTGTTTGATCGGGACCAAATCGGCGCCCCATGTTTCCAAACGGGCGCCCCGATTGTTTAAGCGCCTCACCAATAGTCAGAGAGCGGTCAAAATTCCGCAGATCAATCTCGGCTTGCGCATGGACATGAGCAGCTTCGACGCTATAGCGCGCCCGATAACGGCTTAGCTTCTCGTGAGCTTCGACTTCCGTATTCCCAGCGATAAGGCCGGCCATGACATAAAACTTCAGGTCGTTGGGGTCTCGTCCGTTCAGGGCAGCCTGTTCGCGTGTCTGTGCAATGTTGTGGCGAATTTCCTCGCGCGTACGGCCCCCAATGAAAACAGCCTCCGCATGGCGGGCTGCAAATTCCAGGCCACGCTTGGAGCCGGTCGCCTGGAACAAAACGGGCGTGCGCTGGCGTGTGGGCTGCACAAGATGCGGCCCCTCAACTTGATGATGCCGACCCTTGTGGTTGATGTAGTGAACACGATCAGGGTGCGTGAAAACGTCCTTCTCGCGATCAATGACCAGAGCGTCTTCGTCCCAGCTCTGCTCCCAGAGCTTGTAGAGAACCTCAAGATATTCCTCAGCCCTCTCGTAGCGCTCGTCGTGCTCGATTTCGTCCGCGAGGCCGAAGTTTCTGGCGGCGTTTGGCAGGTAGGAGGTCACAATGTTCCAGCCAACGCGCCCTTCGGTCAGAAGATCCAGCGTGCTCATACGTCGGGCAAAGGCAAACGGTGGCTCATAAGTCGTTGAAAATGTTGCGGCGAACCCCAGACGCGTAGTGACAGCGGCCATAGCCGGGATCAGGGAGAGCGGATCCAGATTTGGGATTTGCACGCCGAGCCGAAGGGCAGGGTCAAGTCCGTTAAAACGGTCATAAACCCCAATGACGTCAGCAAGAAAAATTGCGTCGAAACCTGCGTCTTCCGCGAGGCGCGCCTGTTCCAGCCAGAATGCCATTTCTCCGAAACGGTGGCGATTGTTGTCAGGCGCCGTCCACATCCCGTGAACGATATGACTCACGCAGGCCATCTCGAAGAGATTGACTTTTAACTGCTTAGGGGCCGATGCCTTACTCATGCCGGCTCCTTGGAGAGACTTTTTTTCAGACCTTCACGGTATGGCGTCCAAAGAGGGGTATCGTTCAAAGCCAGATCCCCGAGTTCCCGACGGCGCTGGGCGGCAGGGTTGTGTGAGGAGAGAACGCGAGCATTGCGCCAATGGCGATCAAGATTTCTGGTCTGACTGGTAGCGGACGCCCCGCCAACTTCAAAAAGCAGATTTGCAGCTTCAAGCGTTTGATCAATAACGATTTGCTGCGCTTTGAAAGCGGCTTCTTCTGCCTCGCTAAACGTGACGCTCTCGGTGTCGCCCCGCAGCCAGGCCGGTTCAGCCTCAGTTAATGCATCCGAAACGCGATCGACCAAGGCAGACGTCGAGAACGCAAGGGCCGACAAACGCCCAACAACACCCTGAACAACGGAATCTTCTCGTTGAACAACTTTGCCGGGGACCCCGAAAGTGCGTGTTCTCGGCCGCACAAAGTCAACAGCATCGCGCAGTACGGCAGCTGAAATTCCTGCCAGGGCTGCAAGATGAAATTGCTGATAGTAGGCGGCGAGATAAGAATGAGCCGGAATATTTCCGGGCTGAGAGCGATCCAGAACTTGCGTGGGGCCAATTAAGACGTTGTCAAAAACAGTTGTTCCGCTGCCCGTGAGGCGCTGGCCAAAGCCATCCCAGTCATCGATACGTGTGACACCGAGGGCATCTGAAGGGACCAGGACATGTGCCCGTTGCTCTCCCTCTGCAGCCCAGACAATGATCCAGTCAGCATAGACTGTACCGGTGGAATAGTACTTTGTACCATTCAGGCGAAACTCATTTCCGTCAGAACTCAACTGTGTAGATACGCCTGTTTCGTCCGCGCGTTCTGCCATGGCTGCGCCAAAAAGTGCTCCTTCACGAACACGGTCAAACCATTCGGCAGATTTGTGAGCGTGACGGAGCCTGCCTTCAATAAATGCAAAATGAGCACGAAATATTTGCGGGAGGTTTGAGTCTGCTGTCGCCAGATCCCGCAGCAGACTGAAACTCTGCTTGAGAGATGCTCCATACCCACCAAATCTATTGGGCAGACGTACGCGCCCCAGTCCGGCAGTCTTCAAGTCCTGAACGACATTTCGGACAAGCGCGGGGTCGCGTTCGAACTCCTGCGATGCACGCGTTATCGTTTCAATGATCGGCTGCAAGCGTTCTCTGGCAGAGACGAAATTGTCGGAAGAGGACATACAACGACACCTAACGGATATAAGGCAAAATCAACTAGTTTTGGTAGTTTATGATGTGCACCAAACCGTCAGGAGCGTAATTTTTAATTCGTCATCTCTCACATTAATTATTTCAATATGAACCCATAGAATGGCTCTTTTCCTATGGTTAATGAGGGTAAACTGCGCTTATTAGATATAACATTAAAAATACGTTGTTATTAACGTTTATCCATTTGGATATGTGAATAATGGAATCGCTTGGGAAAAATGTGTCCCACAGCGGCTGATTTTATGTTCCGAGATGTCACCCAAATGTTGAGAAACGAGTCATGAAAGCCTTTTACGAGCAGCGCACACGCATCCTCCTCCTTGGCATGACCGTTCTTTCAACGTGCACCCTGATGCCTGCTGCTTTTGCTCAGGATATTGAACGCAACAAAAATCCGAGCCCGCGTGCCCCTCATGCCCGCCCTGGTGTCAGGTCCACGAACACTCATGTTGCATCTTCACACCCTAAAAACAGCGTTGTGCCTCCTTCAAAGAGCGAGGATATCAGTGTCACGGGGTCAAATGGTGTCCGTACCGCCGAAAAGCGCCTGAGAAAGGTGCCGGGAAACTTTACAGTTATCAGCAGCAAGGAGGTTGAGAAGGGGCGATCAGCCACACTTGAAGACACTCTGGCATTCCAGCCCGGCATTTTTGCTCAGGCGACCAGTGGAAGCACCGGAAACAAGATTTCCATAAGAGGATCAGGCGCAGGCGTTTTCTACGGAGGTTACAGTCTGGGAATGAAATATCTCGTTGATGGATTGACTGTCAGCGGTGTGGGTGGATTTCAGGAAGATCGCCTCAATAATACCGGCTATCAGCGCACTGAAGTTCTTTATGGCGCCAACGCATTTGACTACGCTGCCACTGCTCTCGGTGGTGGCATCAATTTCGTAACGCATACAGGCGTGTCTGCTCCAGGGTTTATGGCCCGCTTTGAAGCTGGCAGCTACGGCACTCTCAAAGAACAAGTCAGTCAGGGCGGAACATTCAGCAACAAGAATGGCGATTACTACGTCACCGTTGCACGAACCAATCGCCAAGGATTCCAGAGCTATACGGCAATGCATCGCACTGATGTCGTCGCAAATCTTGGATACCGTTTCACCGACAAATTATCTGCTCGCCTTATTTTCAAGTGGGATGAGGGGTTCGGCCATTACGGTGGCTTGCTTACACTTGCTCAGCTTCGCAAAAGCCCGAGCATCAACCCAAACGACTGGGGAGGGCGCCCGACCAGAAGCACAATGCTGGGATTTAAAACCAATTATATTTTCGATGATGATTCCAGGCTGGAATACGGCATTACCTGGAACGATTATCCGCTCTTTAATGGGACGAATACGCAGCAGTTTAATCTGTGGCGTTCCACGGATATCAACAATTCCATCAAATATAACCGGAACGATCGCCTTCTCGGACGGAGGATTGAAAGCAACCTCATTCTAAGTGACGTGCATATGGTCTCTGGAGATTCCAGATATTACACATCGTCCGTCCGCTCTACGCAGTCTAATAGTGAAGACTGGACCCTACATCAGCGTGTCAAATATGGCGGATCACATGATCTGGTTTTTGCTGCTGGGAATAATTTCAACATTTTCAACCGGCTTTGGCTGACCAGCGGTTTTTCAGTTATCTGGATTGACCGCAATATTCGCGTTGTTGACCGTCTAATACCCAACTCAGCTCTTCAGAGCCGCGAACACTATAATAATGTTTTCATTACGCCTCGCGTAGGCTTGCGTTACGAGATTAATCCTGACGTTGATGTGTTCGCCAATTTCAGTCGTTTGATCGACCCGCCTGTGACGTGGAACTACCATGATGTCAAAGGGGGCAGTCCCTACAATGACACAGGAACTGTAGGACCATTAAAAGCCCAACGGGCTAATTCGGCTGAGATCGGCATCAGAGGTCATGTCGGCATCTTCGATGGGAACCTGACTCTTTATCGGAGTTGGGTCAAAGATGAACTGCTGTCCGTTGTAGTCACGCGTGCAACCAGTACAACAGCAGAAATCACTACAACGTCTAACGCCAGTCCGACTATTCATCAGGGCATTGAAGCAGGCCTGTCAACGAAGCTCTTTAATCTGCATCAATATGGTGCTTTGTCATTCCGGCAGGCTCTCACGGTCAATGACTTCTATTACAGACATGACCCACTTCTCGGACAGAATAAACTCCCGTCGATCCCAACATGGCAATATCAGGCTGAACTTCAGTATAATAACCCGCTGGGGTTTTATGCGAACTTTGATTTCAGATCGTCTTCAAGCTACTATGTTGATTACGCCAATACATTAAAAGCGCCCAGATACGGGATCTTTGGTCTGAAGCTCGGTTACGAGGCGAAAAGCAAAATCTGGAGCACTTTTCTTGATTTCCGTAATCTCGGAAACAAGCATTACGCCACAGCCGCTTATACCGCCTACAACCTTAATCATACGGATTCCGCAATGTTTTACCCGGGTGACGGGTTCAGTGTGTTTGGCGGCGTGACCGTCCACCTCAGTGACCTGGGGAAGCACCTCTGATGATGCGCAGGTCCTTTCCTGAAGCGACGTATTGGTCAGACACATGAGCAAACATCATAACCGCAGACGGGCTTTGATACTTGCTCCGATCGTGGTGTCTTTAGCTGTCCTGTTTTATCGACATGATACAGACAGTAGACCGCGACATACGAGCCGACAGCAGAGCTCAGTGCCTCAAAAAGGTGGGACTCTTGTCTTTGCGACGGAACGCGAGCCTTTGTGCCTTGATCCCCATGTCTATGGGGACATGCCCCAGGTTTATATCGCCGAACAATATCTGGACCGGCTCGTTTCCATGGACGAACAGGGCGCTATTTACCCGTGGCTGGCAACGTCATGGGAGATTACGGACGGCGGACTCACATATATCTTTCACCTCCGTCATGACGTGACCTTCACTGATGGAACAAAGTTCGATGCAGCGGCCGTAAAGCGTAATCTGGACCATATGGTGGACCCCACCACCCAGTCGGGGACTGCAGGGGGTTATATCCGCCAATACACCCGAACCGATATTCTCGATCCCTATACCGCAGCAGTACACCTGTCTTCGCCATACTCAGCGTTTCTGAACGTTCTGGCGCAGGGTTTTCTCGGAATTGAGTCCCCCACAGCGTTGGCACGGCCTCGCGACGTGAACTGCCAAAGCCCTGTGGGGTCTGGCCCCTTCATTATCACCCATTGGGATCATCAGAGCGAGGTCGTTCTCAAGAGAAACCCAGCCTATGCATGGGCTCCTCCTACCGCACGCCATCAGGGACCAGCATGGCTTGAAGGTATCGTCTGGCGCTTCGTTTCCGAACCGTCAGTCCGTTTTGCCATGCTTCAGGCAGGTGAAGTTGGTGTGATTGATAGCGTACCCCCTGAGGGCGAAACGCCGGCAAAAGCCAATCCGGACATATCATTACTGATGGCAGATCGACCGGGAAATCCTACTAACGGAACCTTGAATACGCTTCGGCCGCCATTTGACGACATCCGTGTCCGTGAAGCGTTCATTCGGTCCGCAGATATTGATGGGGCATTAGGCAGTATATTTTTCCATCATTATGAGCGTGCTGGAGGACCTCTAAGTCCTTCCACGCCAGATTATAGTCCGGATTTCGAGCATACCAAGAACTACGATCCGAGACGTGCCAATACACTTCTGGATGACGCGGGCTGGAAAAAGCGCGATCGCGATGGATATCGGATGCAGGACGGAAAAAGACTGACCGTACATATCCCGATCTCTACGGTTCTTGCACCTGCAGATCGCACTCTTTGGGAGCAGGTACAGGCCACAGCACGCCAGACAGGCTTTGATGTCCGCCTAGAGCCTTTAAGTGAGACTGCGAATATCGCACGGAGTGACGATTGGGATTATGACGTGCGGATTGGGTATTGGAACACAAATACCCCGGATGTCCTTCGCATCGTCTTCGGATCTGCTTTTACCAACCATTTCCGGCACGGCATTCATCAGAATGCTTCAGGCTATAGCAGCCCGATTTTCGATAAGGTCGTGGAACAGGCACTGGCCACGCAAGACCAGCAGCAACGAAAAGCGTTTTATCAACAGGCTCAAGAGATCATTGCCAAGGCACAGCTTCAAATCACGACGTATTCGCAGACCACACGTCTAGGGGTGTTCAGCAATGTCCACGGTGTACGCATCGAGCCATCATTACGCGTCATCAATTTTCATGATGCCTGGATGACGCCATGATGAAACACTTGGCTTCTCGGCGCCTGATCGGTCGGATTGGTTTGAGTCTCGGCATGCTGTTCGCATCTGCCACACTGACATTTCTCGCGGTACGTATGATGCCTGGTGATCCGGCAACGATCATTCTCGGTGGGGCCATGGCCAACCCCACACCGGGTGCGGTCGCAGCGATCACAATGGAGTACGGCCTCGATCGCCCCCTCATCGTGCAATATGGTTTCTATATATGGCGTCTTCTGCACGGGGATTTGGGCGTCTCCTTCAGCCAGCATCTGCGTGTTGCGGAAGTTTTACGCCAGCAGATGCTACCAACGCTGGCACTGGCATCCATTTCTCTACTCCTCGCATGGACGCTCGCACTGCTGTCAGTGTTCTGCACAGTCCGGCGCGGAAGAGTACTCTCGACCGTCGGAGCCTGTTTCGACATCTCCGCTGCAGCACTTCCGCCATTTTGGCTTGGAATTGTGCTGCTATGGGTATTCGCGTTCAGATTACACCTGCTACCACCTGCTGGAAGCTCATCGCTAACCTCACTCATCATGCCGGCATTCTCTCTCGCCCTTCCCTTGGGCGGATTTCTGGCACAGGTCACGCGTGAGTCTTTGGAAATTGCCCTCGATCAGCCTTTCATTCTCAGCGCAAGAATGCGGGGACTTAGTCTGGGGCAGGTTTTGCGTCGTCATGCCCTGCGTCACGCACTTCTTCCGGGTATCGCACTCTCAGCATGGGCTCTCGGCGCTCTTCTTGGTGAGACTGCGGTCATCGAAGCCATATTTTCACGTAAGGGGCTTGGACGCACATTGGTCTATGCCGTTTCCGCGCAGGATATGCCCCTAACAACGGGCATCGTTCTGTTCGTCACGGTCGCATACATATTTGCCAGCCTGGGTATCGAGCTCATCTATGAACTGGTTGATCCGCGCCTCGCTACATCTCGTGGGCGGAGAGTCTCGCCATGACCATAACCGCAAAGAGGCTCATGGCATGGAAGCAGATTCCCATTGCGGTCCTTCCTGCATCTGGCTTTCTGGTGTTCCTTTTGGTGTCAGCCATCATTCCCAATGCGATCCGCGCAACTGATCCCTATGCCATAGCACCACGGCATGCTTTCTTATCCCCAGACTGGAGCCACCCTTTCGGAACAGACCAGTCTGGCCGGGATATTTTGACACGTGTCATCCACGGTACACGCCAATCTCTGCTTGTGGGAGCAGGGGCTGTCGCAATCAGTTTTTCCGGTGGGATTATCCTAGGATTGGCAGGTGGGCTTGGCCCTAGATGGCTTCAGAAAAGTATTGGCGCGATCATAGATGTGCTGTTTTCGTTTCCCGCCCTGATACTGGCGCTTCTCTTCTCTGCAAGTCTTGGGACAGGGGCAGGACCGCTGGCTTTGGCCATCGGGATCGCTGCGACACCTGGCTATGGCAAGATGGTTTTTAGTCAGGTTCTATCAGTCCGATACTCCGGATACGTTGAGGCCGCTCGTGCCCTTGGTCACACGCCGTTCTCCATCGTTCAGCGGCATATTCTTCCCAACGCACTTCGCCCGCTCATTGTGACCGCCACCATGGGCGTGGGCCAAACAATTGTCTGGGCGTCAGGATTATCTTTTCTGGGGCTTGGAGCACCGCCACCCACCCCGGAGTGGGGAACCATGATGTCCATGGGCCGCGACTTCATCGCTGATGCCTGGTGGCTCACTCTCTTTCCCGGCCTTTTCATCGTGCTGACTGCGCTGTCCACAACAATTGTCGGGCGCTTCTTACAACGTCGCCTCGAAGGCAGACCCTCGTGAGGTACTCACTATGACCGGACAGGACCTGACGGTTGAAAAGCTTTCCATATCATTTGGTGGAAAGCAGGTCGTACACGACCTCTCTTTTCAAATAACGCCTGGCAAAATTCTAGCCATGGTGGGTGAGTCCGGATCGGGCAAAAGCGTAACCGCGCGCAGTCTCGTCGGGTTAGCGGGCGAGCAAGCTCAGGTTACAGCAGGGAGCCTTCGCCTTGGTGATGATGATCTCCTTAGACTGGATGAGGCTAGCTGGGGCGTGATTCGTGGGCGGAAGATAGGGTTCGTCCTTCAGGATGCGCTGACATCACTCGATCCGTTACGAACAGTCGGGCAGGAAATAGAAGAATCCCTGATGGCAGATGGTAAGTGGCGCGGCTTGCGTAATCGTGCAGCGCGTCGAAAGCAGGTGCTGGAGCTTTTTAAAAGCACATCTGTGCCAGAACCTGAAATACGTGCACGGCAACGGGCCGATGAACTCTCTGGAGGACTTCGGCAAAGAGCGCTCATCGCCTCTGCAATAGCTCTGAACCCAGGGATAGTAATTGCTGATGAGCCAACGACTGCGCTGGATGCCAGTGCGGTCTCCCGTGTCCTCGGCCTGTTTCGTGACCTGAAAAATGCGGGTCATGGAATATTGTTGATCAGCCATGACATCGAAGCGGTGTCTCAGGTCGCTGACTCGATCATCGTCATCAAGAACGGGCAAATGATAGAGCAGGGCGAGACTGAGCAAATTTTGCGCCATCCTTCGCAGGATTACACGCGCTTGTTACTAAGTTCGGTTCCGAAGAAAAACCATAACTCCCCGCAACCTTCAACTCTGCAAACGAACGACGAGACCCCGTTACTCGTCGTGAATGATATCGTCAAAAGCTATCCTAATACGACTAGTGCATCGAGGCTCGCAGTAGATCATGTCAGTTTTACCCTTCGAAGAGGCAAAACACTCGGCATTTTGGGTGAATCTGGCTCAGGGAAGACGACAACAGCACGGATCGTCGCCGGGTTTCTGGAACCTGATAGGGGGAATGTATGGTTTGACGGGAGATTATGGAGCGGAGTTCAAGCGAAGACCAATCGAAGTGTTGAAGAACATGAGCGCCGACCGTTTCGACATGAAATGGGTATCGTTTATCAGGACCCACTCAGTTCCTTCGATCCACGCTGGACTGTTCAGCGTATTCTTACTGACGCTCTAAAAGCCAGTGCCATCCCACATGCCGAGCATAATGATCGCATTGCGGCTCTTTTGACATTAGTGCGGCTAACACCAGATATATCCCGTCGGTTTCCTCTTCAACTTTCAGGCGGCCAACGTCAGCGCATCGCAATTGCACGTGCCATCGCGGGAAATCCCAAGATGATCGTCTGTGATGAACCGGTTTCAGCACTTGACGTCTCAGTTCAGGCACAGGTGCTGGAACTGCTCACAGAGCTACAAGAACGCCTCAATATCTCTTATTTGTTCATTTCTCATGATTTGGGCGTCATTCGTCAGATCAGTGACGACGTCCTTGTAATGCAGAATGGTCGCGTAGTGGAGACCGGACCGACACAACAGGTCTTTGAAGCGCCACAGCATAACTTCACGCGGCTTTTACTCAATTCAAAATTGCCGGATTATGTATAGTAAAAAGGCAAGCTCCACTTTTTTTGGAGCGCCCTTAAGGTGATTCTAGCAATAATAATTTCAATCTAAACGGGATTATTATAAGAGCTCATGCAAGGTATGAACCCGCCCGGTAGACGCAGGCATGAGGCAAGGCATTGAACGGGCGCGTTAAGCTTTCTGATATTTCAAAGAAAACCGGCCTGAACGTTTCCACAGTCAGTCGTGCGCTCTCAAATCCAGAGCGCGTGAGTGAGGAGACACGCCTGCTTGTTCAAGAAGTGGCCGCGCAACTGGGGTATGTCGGCAATGCCGCAGCTCGCAATCTAATCCTTGGAAAAACAGACACCATCATGGTGCTGATCCCGACCTTTCCAGGACAACCGATCTCGCCAGTTTTTACCGAAGTTCTTCGAGGGATTTGCGAAGAGGCGGAAGCTCATGGATTGAGCGTAATGCTGCAACAAAATCTAAGTCAGGCGGTCTCGTCTGACGATGCCACAAAATTTTTAAGAACTGGAACGGTGGACGGGGTATTACTTCTTGCAGCAGAAAAATGGACATCGCATCATGCTTTCAGACCGAAAGAACATGTCCTTCCTGTTATCAGTGTATTGAACGACTTGACATCTTATGGCCTTGTTAGCGTCGTAGCCGAGGAAAAGCAGGCATTCTCGGAAATTGTAGATCATTTGGCTGCACGCGGTCATCGTCATTTTGCTTTCGTTTCTGGACCACGCGAGACCACCCATGAGCAAATACGATTTCAAGCGACTACCAGTCACCTGAAAAGATTAGGCCTTTTAGCGGACCTCGTCAGACTGGAAGGGGGGCCATTCGATCTACAATCTGGGAAACGCGCTGCACAAGCATTTCTGAAACTCAGGACACGGCCAACGGCTGTCATCTGCTGCAGTGATTCATTGGCTTTCGGCTTCCTGCATGAGGTCCAAAATGCCGGGCTGAAGGTGCCTGCAGACGTAGCAATTGCAGGCTACGACGGTCTTGATTATACGGCCTTCACAACGCCTGCGCTCACAACATCCTCACAGCCATCTTCTGAGATGGGATGCGTTGCTGTTCGAATGTTAGGTGACATTTGGAACAAAAAAATACTGAATCCCACCCTTGCAGCGTTAGCGCCATCTCTTCTGGTGAGGCAGTCTACCTGAATAGGTATCTGTATTAAGCCGTAGCATTATGTAAAGTTGGCATCATCAAGATTGGTCCTGATGATGCCACAGGTTCTTTACTTTTTTTCTGTAGGAATAACCGTTGCCCCACTCTTTTTGAACTCTTCCACTAACAGACCGGAGGCAAGGTGAAATGCACGTTTTGCGTGGGCATATGGTAGCCATTGTCCCATCATGTTCCATGGCATGCCATTATTATACGTAGCGATAGCAACAAGTGTTTCGTTGTTAGAACCATCTACCGCAATGAGTTCTTCGCTAGCACCGCCTGGGAACGGCGGAGGAATGGGAGGCATACCACCTCCGGCGGCACCTGCGGCAAACCCTGCAACGACAGGAATAGCATTATAGTACCATTTGCTACGACGAATATTGGTAATCGCAGCGCGAATATGTATTGCGTCTGTGCAAGGTGCGCATGTCGATGCATCGACGACGTTATAGATCGTTCCGACCTGCTTTCTAATTTCTGTGGTGAACGCATCAGTCATACGTGCGGCTACTTCGGGCTTGAGGTGAGGCGCGTTGGCAACAGGGTGCCATGCAACAGGATCAATCACCGCAATTTTGTATTTAGAAGCCTCCAAGCCCGGCTTTACGTAGATATGGTCATCCACATGCCCTTTTTGGGGTGTCATTTCAGTGTAGGTCTCTTCCGGCAGAAAACCTGAATGCGTCACTTTCTGTCCAGCGCAGCCCGTTATGTCCAGAAACAGGAGTATGGAGGTTCCTAATTGCACGGTATTTTTCACTACTCGTAACACGGATATTTTCCTTCTACTAAGTTTGGTTTTGCGTTTCTATTTATAAAAAGAGAAAATATTGTTGTTCTTTCTCTTTAAGGTTTCCAGTTGGATTCGCTTACAAATCCTTTTTGCTGCGGATCCATGGCAAAGAAGAAATAGAGTAGAATAGATTCCTGTTGTGGCTCTGGAAGTGCTTTGAATTCGCGTGCGTGTATACCGTTTTTGCAACGGATGATCGTCTCCAGCGCAATTCTGAATTCTGGCCAAGAAAGACGACCATCATGATCTGCATCTAAGGACGCAAAGCCTGATTTCTGAACTACTTGTCTCAGGGCATTTATCTGGTGATTTAGCATGTACGGTGAACGCGAAACTCATCGCGTTGATGCAGAACAGATAGCCGAGAAATCGTAAGTAGGCCGCCATGGCGAATTTACAGCGCATCTGCTCAGCCATTTTTACCAAAAAAGGATGAAACAGATAATTCCATTGAATAAACCTCACCAGAATATAGACTACAAGAGAGGATTATCTCAAAGGCAATATCGAGGATCCTCTATGTCGTTAATCTACAAGATAAGGATTTCTAAAATATCTCTCTATTATTTCAAAATTGAAACACAATATAATATTTTTCTAAAATTAGAATGAATTATATTCGTATAATTTTTACTTGAAACTATTTTGATATGGGCAAGAAAATAGAACTTTGATTGAGCAGACTGACACGTACTTCAAGGCCGCCTTCGAGATGATTGCAAACATCAATTGAGCCGCCATGAGCCTGAACAATTGATAAAGCCGATGTAAGACCTAGGCCCACCCCGCCAGTTTCTCGGTTGCGGGATTTATCAACCCTAAAATAGGGATCAAATATTCGTTCGATCGCACTCTCAGGAATGCCAGGGCCTTTATCTCGAATGGAGACGATGTATCGCTCTTTGGTGCATATCAACTCTATCGTCGGCGGAGTAGCGTATTTGATCGCATTTTCTACCAGATTGGTAAAAACACGCTTGAGAGCAAAGGGTCGACCTTGGCATGTCGCGCGGACTGGGCCGATGTAGTTTATTGAAATATTCTGGTCCGCAAAATCATTGGCAATCGTATGCAAAATTCCGGGAAGATCAAATGTTGTAATATTTTCACTTATGGCATCGTCACGAAAGAAAGAGAGCGCGCCATCAATCATCACTTGCATTTCATCAACATCACGAAACAGCTTTGCCTGCTGTTCCGGGTCTTCGATGAACTCCCCTCTAAGACGGATGCGGGTCAAGGGCGTTCTCAGATCATGAGAAATCGCTGCGAGCATGGTTGTACGGTCAGCAATGAACTTCTGAATCTGTGTCTGCATGGCGTTGATCGTTCTTACAACCAACCGTAATTGCCGGGGCCCGGTCTCCGGAATGGGGGCAGTATATGGTTTAGCGCCGTAACGGCCCACGTCTTTTGCAAGTTTCTCAATTGGTTGAGATAGTTGACGGGAGGCAATAAGCGATACTGCGATGATCCATGACACGAGAATTGTGAGTTCTAAAAGAAGGCGTTCGCGGGCGTAAAAGCCCCAACTACGCACAAGCGCGGAGCAAAGGAGCCAGCTACCGTCCTGGAGTTGTAGAGCCAGGAAAGTCGCATTCGGGTATTTGCGCTTATCAACACGAATACCCTCAGCGGCAGAAACAGGGTTTTCTATCGAGAATGCATCAAGGCGCCGTGCTGTATTTCCGATGAATGACGAAATCAATTGTTCTCCGGACTGGACTTCTGACGGTTTGTAATGTGCCGTTTCAAGGGCCTTGGCGGTATTGCTTCCCGTTTCAAACCACTCAAACGTCAGCCTCTCAGTTGAAGCAGCACTAGAAAGCTTGACGCGATCAAACTGTGGGGCAGCACTGATTACGCGGCTTACTGTAGCGACTTCCTGTAAAAGTCCGGTTTGTTCAATATTAGGTGCTGCCCAATACCCCCCAAACATGAAGAATAACTGGAGCAAACCAATTGTCGTAGCGGCTGCAAGCGCAACAGTGGTTACGAGGCGAAGGGTAATGGTGTCTTCAAACCATAGGCGGCGTTTCATAAACGCTTGACCGCAGGGGAGAACAAATACCCTCCATTCCGAACAGTACGAATTACGGTCGGGTTTTTAGGGTCATCTTCAAGTTTATGCCGTAGGCGACTAATCTGCACATCGATGCTGCGGTCGTAGGCCGTGTGGTTCCGTCCCCGAGCAAAATCCAGAAGCTGATCTCTAGTAAGAACCCTCTGAGGGTGCTCTACCAGAGCTAACAGAAGCTCGAATTCTCCACCTGACAAGAGAACCAAGGCGTTATCCTCAGACCGCAGTTCACGGCGCGCGACGTCCAAGCGCCAGCCCCCGAATGCAAGGAGGGGACGGGCTTCATTCTCAGACGAAATCTCATGCTTGCCGGATGTTCGCCGCAAAACAGCTTTAACTCTGGCGAGAAGCTCACGTTGATCGAACGGCTTTGTCAGATAATCGTCGGCTCCGATTTCCAAACCGACAACCCGGTCCGTATGTTCTGCCATAGCAGACAGCATAATGACTGGTACATTCGATGACGTTCTCAGTCGACGACAGAGGCTAAAGCCATCTTCATTGCGTAGCATGATATCTAGAATGACCAGATCAACATTTCCTGCCGATATTGCGGAGAACATGGCTACGCCATCTTCAGCTATGGACACAGTATAGGAATGTCTACCGAGAAAGTTGGTCAGCAAGGCGAGAATGTCCTTGTCGTCATCAACGATAAGGAGATGAGGCATCACAGTCATCCAGTCTTGATAGCATGTGAGATCATCCTGATGATGTCTCTTATGTGAGTAAATTATTTCAGCACGGACATATTCCTCTCATTCACAATTTCCTTTTGCCTTTCAATCCATCAAGTCCCGTTGGATGTTTGAAAGGTATGGCATTTCTAAGCTGACATATTACGGACATCTCATCGAAAAGAAACGCTACTACAACGGCTAAAGGTACCCATTCCTTCAGGTGGGCCCGAAAAATTTGTAGAAAAAAGGTGCTATTATGCTGGGGCGAGTTGCGATTTTTAAGTTTAATTTTGGATACATGGCATACATAACCTTGTGCATAATGGATGTTATAAATAATCCATTTAATGCTTATATTTATTTTGGAAAATATAAGTTATCAGTAATATTATCGGAAAATTTTTTCTTGGATTTTATCCAACGCATCCCCGCAATATGCGCGTGTCGCAAGTACGGGAGCGCGTTAGAAATGACCTTGATAGCTCTTACTGTTTCTTGATCGGCAGGTGATGAAAGTCACGAGAAAACCATGTAAGGCCATGTTCGGCTTCAGGGTTGTTGTATATGGACTGAACTTCGCAAAAGAGCACATCATGTGTTCCGGCGCTATGTATTGTTCGTATCACACAATCAAGCGTTACAAGAGCGTCTGACAAAAGCGCAGCACCAGTTTCACCAATTTCCCACGTGCCGTGAGAAAATTTCTCTTGAGCATCAAGAGACCGGCTCGCAAATACGCGTGCCAGATCGCTGTGATTTGGCGACAACACACTAATTCCTACAATACCGTTCTGCAAAAAAGACTGATGCGATCGATTGCTGCGATTCAGGCAGACAAGCACTGTCGGCGGGGTATCGCTGACGCTACTAATGGCTGAAACCGTAAGTCCTTGGCGTCCACCAGGGCCGTCTGTCGTAACCAGAACGACTGGTGCTCCAAGTAGGCTCATTGCCTCGCGAAACTCTTCCTGACTAACCTGGGAAGAACTGTGCTCGGGAAACAACGCGGCGGCAGGGTTAAGTGACATAAAAACTACCTTTACTAGCTTTAGGGTTCAGGACGGCATATCTGCCGAAGAAATTGGTAAGGGCTTCACGACGCACCAAAAAGCCCGCTGTCTGTGGCCCTTCGGCTTTGCTCATTGGTCAGAAGCTGCCTGCACAAGTAGCTCCGCCAGATCTTGAGCCGCATCGGGCAGGCCGTTTCTTTGAATCAAAATTGTCTCGATTTCGGGGACTTCGGGAAGTAATCCGGCAGGAAGAGTAGAAAGTCCCTCCGCAGCAGCAAAGCGACGCGTTCGGCAACTGGCGCCCAAGCCGCTCCGGACACCGGCACGCATGGCTGGAAGGTGTGGCGTTTCGAGAACGATGCGATAATCACGGCGCGCCTTCGCTAGGGTTCCGAGTGCGGCGTCCCTGAAGCGGCAGGGCGGCTCTAGCAAAACCAGAGGAATCTCAGGCTGATCCAAAGTGCTGGGATCTCCTATCCAAACCATTTTATCATGCCCGACAATACGCCAACTCGAATTGGGACGATCGCCATGTTGGCCAAGGCACAGGACAATATCCAGCCGCGAACGGTCAAACATCTCCAGCAACTCCACTGACCCGCCTACGCGGATTGTCAGACGGCACCGGGGATGTTCCAGTCGAAAACGCGCCAACACATCCGGCAGGAGCGTGTCGGCAAAGTCCTGCACCATCCCAACGGTTATCGGCTCAGGATCAGAAACATGCCCAAGTTTATGCATGATGCGGTCATTGAGGGTGAGAAGCTGCCTGGCATATGCCACCAATTCTTCACCCGCAGGCGTCAGAACCAGCTTTCGTCCATCACGTCTGAACAGCTTTTGTTGAAGCACGTCTTCCAAACGCTTCATCTGAAGGCTTAAAGCTGACTGAGTCAGAAAAATGGTTTCGGTCGCCTGAGCCATGGAACCAGCTTCAACGATTGCAACAAAAGAACGTAGAAGCTCAGTCGGAACATTGCGTGCCATGCGCTGGGGCAGAGAAGGGGTGGACATAGCAACACTCCAAGGCGAACAAGCCATAAAACCATATTATATAGTTGTATTTATATTTTTCACTTGAGTCATGACGTACAAAAAGTGTATATTGTCAATACAACAATATAATATAGTTTTTTAAGGAGGCTGTGACGTGCCCGTGGATTTCACCGGCTTTGTTGGCAGTCGCAATCATTCAGAGATCATTCCGGCTCATGGCCCAATCATTGATCTTGCTCACGTTGAAGCTGCGGCAAAAACACATGAAGCAGCTGGTTTCGACAGGGTTCTGGTTGCCTGCCATTCAAACTCTCCTGACAGCATTCTGCTTTCACAGCACATTGCAGCCACGACAGAGCATCTTGGACTCATGGTCGCGCATCGTCCTGGCTTCACAGCTCCCACGCTTGCAGCCGGACAGTTCGCAACCCTTGATCACATCAGCCGTGGTCGTACCGACGTGCATATCATCACCGGAGGAAGCAATATTGAGCTCCAGGCTGACGGAGACCATACGACCAAAGCTGAGCGTTACGCACGGACGCACGAATATATAGAAATCCTACGACAAGAATGGTGCAGTCATTCCCCCTTTGATTATCAGGGCCAATTTTATCGCGTGAATGGCGGTCAATTACGCGTATTGCCTTATCAGGGCAACACGATCCCAATCTATTTTGGGGGCTCTTCAGACGAAGCCGTCGCCGGACAGCAGGCAGATGTCTATGCACTTTGGGGAGAAACGTACGAGCAAGTACGAGAGACCATCGCGCGCGTACGCGCTATTGTGGATAAGACTGGACGGACCATTCGTTTTTCGCTGTCGTTGCGTCCCATCCTAGCAGATACAGAAGAGAAGGCTTGGGCCAAAGCGGACTATATTCTTGCCAAAGCCCGGTCTCTTCAGAAGGAGACGGGTTACACCCGGGCCACATGCATTACAAATGAGGGGTCCCGTCGACTATTAGCAGCGGCTGAGCAAGGGGTGCGGCTAAATAAGCGCCTGTGGACCGGCCTTGCTGCTCTGACAGGGGCAAAAGGAAATTCAACGTCCCTTGTCGGAACGCCAGATCAGGTTGCTGATGCGCTTCTTGATTATTATCGCTTGGGAATCTCGACATTTTTGATCCGGGGTTTTGATCCAATCATGGATGCTTATGAATATGGCCGGGATCTTTTACCCAGAGTGCATACCTTGATTGAAAAAGAAGATCGCCTCACCGGTGAGACGAGGCTGTAAATTTAAAAAATAGACGAAGTTATTTCAATGCGGGAAAATAATAATGGTTACTGGATCCCAAAATATTAGCAGCTCTTCAAATGGAATTATTAAAAAAATTTCCACCTCCAACTTCGGATACCCGCACAAACTTTTGAAGAAGAACGTCTTCATCGAAAACAGCGCTTAGCCGCGACATTTCGATTATTCAGTCGATATGGATTCGATCAAGGCCTGGCTGGCCATGTTACCGCGCGAGATCCGGAGTTTCCAGATCGATACTGGATCAACCCCCTCGCTGTCCATTTTTCGCAAATCCGGGTTTCGGATCTTCAGTTGGTAGACCATGACGGCAATATCCTGATTGGAGAGCAACCTATCAACACGGCTGGATTCACTATTCATTCTGCGCTTCACCGTGCCAGATTAGACATCATTGCTGCAGCCCACACCCACTCGACATACGGAAAGGCCTTTTCCGCCGCCTTGGGAACCGAACTCCTTCCGATCACTCAGGATGCCTGCTCGTTTTATGAAGATCATGCAATCTTCAATCCTTTCAGCGGGGTTGTTCTGGATGACGGAGAAGGCGATCGCCTTGCGCGAACTCTGGGCAGCAAAAAAGCCCTCATACTGCAAAACCACGGTCTTCTGACCGCAGGACCTACCGTGGAAGCCGTAGCCTGGTGGTTTTTGGCCATGGATAACGCTGCACACACACACAGCTTCTGGCACAGGCTGCTGGCCCTCTAAAACTCATCGCACCAGACATTGCACGACTGACTGCCGGGCAAGTGGGGAGCGTAGAAGGTGCCTATTACTCGTTTCAGCCCCTGTGGGACTGGATTGTGGCCCTTGAGCCTGACCTTTTTGACTGACCCAAACGATTCCAACAAATCTAGTTTTGTTTTTTCAGTGCTTCGCGGCCAGCCGCCAGAAGAGCACTATCTCCCTGAGGCGTATGAATTCGCCCACATAGCACGTTTCGATAGTGGCGTTCCAAAGGATTATCTTGGCTTAGACCAGGATTCTCAATGGCTGCCACCGCCTTACCCACGGCAAGGATGGCGTTCTCAGTGACCGAGTGCTTGGTTAAACCCGCCAGTATGGTGATTTCCATACCTTGCTCTTGGAGCTGAAGGGCTTGGTCGATGAGGCCGGCATTAGAAAGGAGCAGTGCGTCGATTTCGCCAAGAAGAACCTCGAACCGCGGCAAAGTCGCTAGAGCCGCCCCTAGATTAGAAGGGACGCGCTGGTGCAGGAAGTTAATCAGCCAATTACGGGCCGCCACAGCAATACCATTATACAGCGAAGCAATAACAAGGGCATGCCAACTGGCGATAGCTACAGTAGGGCGCCCCTCATTTGACGCAGACGCTGAGAGCAGACCAAGGTATCGCTCTGGAATTTCCACATTATCAAAGATGATCGTATGGCTTCCGGTCGCGCGCATACCCATCTGGTGCCAGCTTTTCTCAATGCGGACACCTCGAAGGTCCAGCGGAACCAGGACAGGACCAACCTTGGGGTCAGTCTCGTCCGTTTTGGCCCAGACAATTCCCCATTGCAGAGCAGTCGAGCCTGTTGAGAAGATTTTGCAGCCGCTGATGCACCAGGTTTGTCCGCGCTGACTGACAGTCGTAGCTGGCAAACCGCCTCTGGCAGGCGTTCCTAACTCCGGCTCTACACGCAGAGCATTGATGAGCGCCCCCTCCTGAAGGACGCTCTCGAATAACTCCTGTTTGACCTCTTCCGACCACTCGAACGAATGAGCAAAAGCTGCAGTTTGAAGATACTGCATTGCCAGAATAAGAGCAGTTGACGGATCTCCTTGCGCGATCTGTCCGACAATCCTGGTTATCGTTCTCAGTGATATCTCTTGGCCGCCTGCGCTTCTGGGAAGAGCGAGCGATAAAAAACCCGCATCTTGAAGATCCTGAAGGTTCTCGAGAGAAATGTTGCCACTCCGGTCATACCGCGCAGCCCGCTCTTCGAACAATGGAATGAGCTTTTTGAGAACCTCGTCCACGCCCTCTGAGAGGCAGTGCTCTAAAAATGGCTCGTCACCCATGGGGGATCTCCGATCTCAGTCTGGCCGAGATTACAACATCTTTGACGGGACACGGAAACCGAGGGCTGAAAATATCCCGCACAACACACGCTCTTCTTTCTGGATTATCCCGTTACAAAAGCTGCACACGCCCGCGTGTCGGACAGAAAAGGTCGCGTGACGATCGTCAAGTCCTGTAAAATTCTCACATTTAGAATATTCATCTGACATCTCCGCGCAGAGTTGAAACAATCATTGCTTCTTTCGGTTGTGGAGCAAGCCAATGTCAGACACCGTCGTCTTGACCGAGACGCGAAGCGCCACCGAAGTTCCAAAAGGGCCATTGTCGTTTGCAAGCCTTGCGTCTTTGCGGAGATACGCGTCCCCCGTTTTTTTGGTCTGTTGCTGGCAGGCAGCGTGCTCCTCAGGTTTCTTGTCAACGCGACTTGTCTCATCTCCTGTTCAGATAGCTGTCACAGGATGGGCGCTCACCCGTGACGGAACATTGCCATATAATCTTGGTGTCTCCCTTCTGCGGGCTGCCAGCGGGTTAGGGCTAGCTCTCATTTTAGGCGTCTTGCTGGCTCTTATCTCAGGCCTATTCAAAGTAGGTGAGGACATTGTCGATGCGCCCCTACAGATATTACGTACCCTTCCTGCGCTGGCGCTGGTTCCGTTATTCATCCTGTGGTTTGGAATTGGTGAAACGCCTAAAATTCTGCTCGTCGCGCTAGGCGCCATATTTCCGATCTATCTGAATCTTCACAGTGGAATTCGCCCCATTGACCCTAAACTTCTGGAGATGGGGTCCACATTAGGCCTGTCGCGCTGGCAGACAATCAGGGACATTTTTTTACCGGGAGCGCTACCAGATTTCCTGACAGCCGTAGGGGTTTCCTGGATGATGCTTGTGGTTGCAGAGCAGGTGAATGCCGAAAGCGGGATTGGTCATATGATGATGGATGCGCAGGACTTCATGCGCACGGATATCATTCTGGTCGGGCTTCTCGTCTACGGGGTACTCGGTCTGCTGTCAGATCAAATTATCCGCTTTCTGGAAGCCATATTTCTGGCTTGGCGTCCCAGCAATGAAAAGAAGCGCACGACATGACTGCTTTGAAAACTGCTCCACAAGAGGCAGCGGTTAGCATCCAACAACTGACAAAGCGCTTCGACGGCGGCCCTCCCGTGTTGGATAGGCTCAATCTGGCCATAGCTCCAGGTGAATTCGTAGCGTTGCTCGGACATAGCGGCTCAGGAAAATCAACTCTCCTGAGAACACTTGCAGGACTTGATCCAGTGACAGAGGGCATTGTGACCAGGCCGCAACGCGTTTCGGTCGTTTTCCAGGAATCCCGGCTGCTGCCTTGGAAAAAGGTCTGAAAAAATATTGTTCTAGGCCAGGAAGATGCGGGTACTAGACAGCGTGCCGAAGTCGTTTTGGAAGAAGTGGGGCTGTCACATCGAACCAATGCATGGCCTGCGACCCTTTCCGGTGGTGAAGCGCAGCGGGCTGCCCTGGCCAGGGCACTTGTGCGGGAACCTGCCTTTCTCATGCTGGATGAACCCTTTGCGGCCCTTGACGCACTCACACGCCTGAAAATGCAGCAATTGGTCGTCGACCCCTGGAAGAAACATGGCTGCGCTGTTCTTCTTGTCACACATGATGTGGATGAGGCGCTGCTACTTGCAGATCTAGCCGTTGTGCTCGAACAGGGGCAAATCCGGGTCGATCTTCCAATCCCTCTTTCACGGCCGAGAAAACACTCCGACGGTGGTTTTGAGGCTCTCCGGACAACCTTGCTCAATGCGCTGGGTGTTCATGGCGTATGAGCGTTTCTGTTTAAAAAGGCTATATTTATGACGACCGCTCCTGAGCGCACCGCTCATTCATCTGTCGAACCGCTCATCCTTAATCGCTGGTCTCCAAGGTCTTTTAGTCCGGTAGATATTGATCCTCAGGATCTTCTGGCATTTCTCGATGCGGGACGGTGGGCACCTTCAGCGTATAATAGTCAGCCGTGGCGTTTCATTTATACTCGGCGCAACACGCCAGAATGGGACCGTTTTCTATCGTGGTTAATCCCGTTTAACCGGTCATGGGCAGAAAACGCATCGGCTATCGTGTTTGTCGCATCCAGAACGATTACCATCTCAAGTCGAACTGGCGAGCCATCTCCTCTGAGGACGCCCGCATTCGATACGGGTGCGGCTTCTGTCCTTGTTCAGTTACAAGCATCTCAAGCCGGGTGGGCCGTTCATCCTATCAGTGGCTTTGATCATGATCTCGCCCATGCAGGCCTGGAATTGCCGGAAGACTATCAGCTTCATGCAGCTTTGGTCATTGGAAAGCAGGCAAGTGCAGAGAATCTCTCAGAGGAACTGCGGAAACGTGAACAGCCCTCCAGCCGGGCTAGTCTTAACGAACTGGCGTTTGAAGGGCGTTTCAACGCGTCGGAAAAATCTGAAGACTGATCACTATGCGTTACCTCTTGTGAGGGGTATTCCGCTAGTATGCGACATATGTCTCTTATAGTTTAAAAATTGATTATGCTTTTCTATATTAATTCGAAAAGCATAATCATAAAAATTCTATAACTATAAATCTGTTATATAAAAATATATATCACCAACATTATAGAACTGTGCACGAAATTAAGAGAGGTATATATGCTAAGCGTTATTAAAATCAATTGATAAATTGCCTTATTATCCTCATGAATTTGTTCTTTTGAGGTTTTAATGAAAATATATTCCCTCTTATGGCAAAAAAAATTCAGCACCAAGGAGTCAAAAGCAGAATCGGTTTACAATCGTAATTAATAGGTATTAGAAAGGTATTATTCATGGTTTACCTATGGCGGGCTGAGGCTTGGGAGAGAGAACGATGCGTTATCGTAAGGTTCTTATGCTAGGGGTAGGGTGTGCCGTTTGGGCAACAGCTTCCGTAGAGGCAAAATCTACGGCGCAGGCTGCATCCGAAAATAAAAAAGAAAAATCCATTTCCGCTTCGGGTGACGCTGAAGAAGTAAAGGTCACGGCGAAGAATGCTCCCGATGGAGCGAGCGGGCATTCGGCAGGAGCGGGTATGATGCCTGTTCAGACTGTACCCAAGGCCCGGAGCGCCTTTACTCGAGACTTTATTGCGCATCAGCCGCCGACGCAGAATACCGCATCTATGATTGCCAGCATGCCGGGCGTGGCCGTCGGGCGAAATGATCCACTCGGACTTGATGATCAACGCATCAACCTTACGGTTCGAGGGATGGCACAAACTGAAATTGGCTATCTGATGGACGGAATTCCTGCTGCGGACCCGTCGAATTACAAGCTTTACACAACGCAGAACGTAGATAATGAAAATCTGGCTCGCGTAGACCTGACGCAGGGTTCAGCTTCACCTACATCTCCGTTGTATAATGCTGTCGGTGGCGAACTGACACAGACCTTACGAACGCCTTCAGATCATGCCGGTGGCTATGCAGACTTCAGCGGCGGGTCCTACAGCTTGGACCGTGAATTTTTTCGGATAGATAGCGGAGAAATCGGGCATACCGGCATCCGATCCTATGCATCTTTTTCCCATACGCATGCAGAAGACTGGCGCGGTCCGGGCTACACAACCCGCTACCATATGGACAATAAGACCGTAAAAGAGTGGGGACATAGCGGGGCGGAACTACTGGTTTCATACAACACCACGACCAGTTTCTATCCGCGCTTCCCGACACTGACTCAGTGGAAGCAGTACGGTACCAATTTTAACTGGGAAAAGGACTATATCCCAGGCAGCGCCAATTATTACCGTTTCCAGCAGAACGTCCGAAACGCCATCACGATCGGCGCTCCGATGCATTTTGACTTGGGACATCAACTAACTGCCCACCTGACCCCTTATTACATGCATTCCGACGGGTATGGAGACGTCGGTAGCAGTCTGAGCAACACTGGCAGCTATTACGGAAACATTCCAGCCGGGAACCTGAGCGTATCCCCATCCTATAACGGTTCTTTCCCCGTTTCGATTACGGACACGTTCAAAGAAAACAATGCCGGGCTCAATGCCTCGTTGTCATGGAAACATGGTCACAATACTCTAACGGTCGGGTACTGGTACGCATATTTTGCGCAGCCCGAAGCTGCAACATATGCTGCGGCGGATGCGAACGGTAGTATCGCCAGCATGTCTGGAAAATACCCGGTTGTTTCTGCGACGGGAGACGTGCTGCACAGTTACAATATCAACTTTATGCAGCAGACAAATACGGCGTACATTGTCGATGAATATAGTGCGCTAAATGACCGCTTAAAGCTTTCTGCCGCATTCAAAGAAAGCATGATTACGAGGCAGCTGACTCAAATCATGCCTGGCCTACCGTCATACAGAAACGGCAATAGCGATGCCGTGCCGCTTCCTCAAGTGATGGCAAGTTATCAGATCACACCGAATGACCAAATTTTCGTTAACGGAACAACGGGCTTTGCCGAACCCGCGGGTTGGCCGAGCTACGCTGATTTTATCAGCGTCGCCACTGGCAAACAAACGCGTGGCCATGCGCAAAATCTAAAGCCGGAATACGCAATTTCTGAAGAGCTTGGATATCGCCACCATGGCTTCGTAAACGTCAATATTGCCCTATTTAATTATAATTTTACAAACCGTCAGGTTTCTACGACAGAAGTTGTGGGCGGAACGCGAGTGAGTTCATCCATCAATGGCGGTGGACAAACATCTCGCGGAGCAACTATTGAACTGGGATTGAAGCCTTGGCATCATTTCAGCCCATATATCTCCGGACAGTATATCCACGCGACGATCGATAATAACTTGAGAGCGTCCAGCGGTGACTATCTGAGAACCAAGGGAAAACTGGCTGTTAATACGCCGGAATTCACAGCATCCGTCGGAATTTTGTATGACAATGGCAGCGCCTTTGGTGGCCTTTTGTTCAACTATGTTGGAAGTCAGTATTCCACATTCATGAACGATGAGAAGATGCCAGCATATGAAACTCTGAATATGAATTTCGGCTACAGATTTAAGTCTGTTGGCTTCCTGCATCGCCCCCAAATTCAGCTGAATTTAGTTAATCTTGGGCTTGGTAACAAGGGTTACCTCTCTTCAACGTATTCTGTTGCAACGAACGCTCATGCCACGACAGGGGTGTATGGCACAGCGATCGCCGCCAGTGCACCAACGTACAACGTAGCAGGCGGATTTGCAGGAATTGTCTCGGTCTCCTCTGGTTTTTGAAACACGCGAGAAAATGAGTGCTCTGGTAATAGTTCAGGACTATCCCAAGCGCTCATCCATCGCATAAGCAATTTTAAACAGAGATCTAAAGTAGAGCCTGAATGGGTGCTTCTATATCTGAGGCAAAGGGCAGGAGTGAGTTATCAGGTATTGTTTTGGTATTATTAAGGTTTTATGGCAGTTGAGGTCTACGAGGGAACATTCATGCAGTTTGCCGATATTGCTGTAATCTGTGCTTATCTCATTGCGCTGCCTGTCTTGGCGATCACGCTTTCACGCCGAAAGAAGTCATCCGGAGATTTTCTCTCAGCAGCCCATGACCTGCCGTGGTGGGCAATCTGCCTGTCCTTGGTCGCTACCGAGACCTCAACCCTGACATTCATCAGTATTCCGGGAGTAAGTTATGGAAGCGGTATGGTGTTTCTGGGGCTCGCGGCAGGATATTTTATTGGCCGTTTAATCGTGACCATATGGTTTTTACCGCTGTATGCACAAGGCCGCATGACGAGTGCATACCAGTATCTGGGCCATCGCTTCGGTCCTGGATTGCAGCGAGCCGCGTCAGCCGCATTCCTGATAACGCGACTGCTTGCGGAAGGCGTTCGTTTATCGGCAGGGCTTATCCCACTCATCTGGATGCTTGATCATGAAGGGATCAGCATAAATCGCGCCTTAGTCATAGGCATCATTATGGTATTTACACTGACTTATACGATGATGGGTGGTCTTCGCGCGGTCGTGTGGTCTGATACTATTCAGCTGTGCATTTATCTTTTTGGCGCAGTCATCTGTGCTGTACTGCTGAATAACGAGATCTCTCCTGAAGGTTGGTCCAGTGCTTGGAGATCAGGGCATCTGGCACCTTTTCATCATATGACTATGGGCAACTTGGTGTCTGATCCTTTTACGCTGTTAGCTGCGTTAGTCGGAGGGGCTATTCTCTCAGTTGCCTCTCACGGAACGGACCAACTCATGGTTCAGCGCCTTCTGGCAGCACGAAGCTTGAGAGATGCGCGCTTTGCATTGATGGGAAGTGCTTTTGTTATCGCGTTTTTGTTTGGGATCCTGTCCCTGATCGGCGTGCAACTCTGGATACGCAACGGAGGCACCTCTCTCGTGTCTCTGGGGCTGCATTCTCCTGACGACCTTTTCCCGACTTTTATTGTTTCAGGGCTACCGGCAGGATTAGGCGGATTGCTCCTGGCAGGTGTACTCAGCGCGACGATGGGTTCGCTATCATCTACACTTAACGCAATGGCGAGTGCTGTTTTAACCGATTTTGGCCCTTTACCTGCACGTGTCCTTCAGACGTGCCAAACACGCTTAAATTTAGGGCAGGGTAAGCTGTTCGCACCGAGGGTATTAACGTTGGTGGGCAGCCTTGCCCTTGTCTTGACTGCGCTGTGGTTCACAGGAAGCCGACAATCAGCGGTCATTCTGGGCTTAACAGTCGCAGGATGGTCTTATGGGCCAACACTAGGCACCTTCCTGTTTGGAATGCTGTATCCATCAGCACGCTTGAAAGATGCGTTAACGGGATTTTCTGTTTCTCTGGCAGGCATGGCCGTCATGATGGGGGCATTACAGTATTATAACTGGCACGTGGCTTTTCCCTGGTTAGTTCCGTTAGGAATTACCCTGATGCTCATATCGGGATCTATTTCAATAATGTTCACAAAAGGCGGGCTCCAACACTTTCCGTCTGCCCCCGATACTTCAAAGGACTGACAATCATGGCCATCAAGGACCCCAATAACCTTTTAAAGGTTTCTTCTGGCACGGAATCTCAGGACCCCCGTTATGTCGACGTTGACCTTTGGCCGGCCAGTTCCATTCTGGACGCACTGGCGGAAGCCCAGATGTCCGCAACAGCAGTTGTTAAAACGTCTGTCCCGCAAATTGCGAAAATCGTCGCTGCGGCGCTTCCTCGGCTACGGGCAGGAGGACGCCTTTTTTACGTGGGTGCCGGTACGTCTGGGCGTGTCGGACTTCAGGACGGTGTGGAACTCACACCCACGTTTGGGTGGGAGCCTGAGCGTCTGGTTCTCATGCTGGCCGGAGGGACCAAAGCGCTTTTCGAAGCTGTGGAAGGAGCGGAAGACCGCGAGGACACGGCTCGTGCCGAGATATTGTCTCATACTCCAGGGCCGAATGATGTTGTCCTAGGGATCGCAGCAAGTGGTGCAACACCCTACACGTGTGCCGCGATTGCAGCCGCCAGAGAAATGGGATCGCTGACTGTCGGCATAAGCTCCAATCCGGCCGGTCGACTTCTCAGGGAAGCAGAGATGGGTCTCAGTATCGTCACGGGTCCTGAAGTTATTGCCGGGTCAACGCGTTTGAAGGCTGGAACGGCACAAAAAGCGGCTCTAAATCTTCTGTCCACTACGCTCATGATTCAGATGGGTCATTGCTACAAGGGGCAGATGGTAGACATGCGCGTCGTCAATGCAAAACTGGAAAGACGAGCAGCACAAATGGTGCACTTGTTAGCGGGCGGAACCTTAGCGGAAATCGCTGATGCGCTTGCAGTGAGTGGTCAAAACGTCAAGCGAGCCGTGCTTGTTCGGTCTGGCATGACAATTGACGACGCCGAAAGTGCTCTTGTTGCCCACGAAGGTAATTTGCGCGCTGCCCTTACGTCCCGCCAGGAACACGAGTAATTTTCATGCACGTGATGAGTTCACAAAAGCTGTTCGCTGCACTGAGGCCTGATCCCGCAAATCGCAAGCCTCTCTACTTGCAACTTGCTGAGCAATTAAGGGAACTGATTGAGAGTGGAGCCCTTAAGGGTGGAGATGCTGTTCCCCCCGAGCGGGAAATTGCAGAGTTCACCGGTGTTTCACGAGTGACAGTCCGCAAATCCTTGGAGCAGCTGGTAAATGCGGGACTTCTAACTCAACGCCCGGGTGCCGGAACCTTTGTCACCCGACGCATCCAACAACCCCTTTCTGCCTTGATGGGCTTTTCCGAAGATATGCGGGCGAGGGGCTATGAACCCGGCTCAATCTGGCTAGGTAAGCGCATGGCTGGAGCCAGCCCGGACGAAGCAATGGCAATGGGTATGGCCCCAGGCGCACCCGTGCTTCGCCTCAAGCGGATCAGAACTGCAGATGGGGAACCTCTGGCCATTGAGACTGCCGTTATTTCTCGTAGGGATCTGGCCTCTCCCGAGTTGGTCAAAGATTCATTTTATGAGGCTTTGAAAGAGCGAGGCCTGTTGCCAGTCAGAGCACTTCAGCGCATTCGTGCCAGAATGGCAACTACTCAAGAGGCGGAGCTCCTGCACCTTGTGCAGCCAAGTGCTATTCTTGAAATTGAACGGAGATCTTTTTTGGCGGATGGGCGAATACTTGAGGTGACATTCTCATGCTATCGCGCCGATCTCTATGACTTTGTCGTGGAACTCCGAACATCAGCAGAGCGTGACTGACCGTGTAGTCTTTCAGGAGATAAAAGCAGGATGACAAATCCAAATTCTTCATCGTCCAGACGTAAGCCAGCTATTACAAGTCGTCGCGCTTTTCTGACGGGCACCGCGACATTGGTCTGTAGCGGCCTGTCTGCTTGTGCTCAATCTTCAGACGACAGGTTCTTGCAAGTAGATACCGTAGCTCAGCGAGCAGTCCGAAAAGGTGAGGTCCCGGGGATTGTTCTCGCAGTCGGGCATCAGGGGCAGATTGTACATCGTTACGTTTGCGGCAACCGATCGTTGGTTCCGGATCGGGAAACAATGACCTGGGATACACGCTTTGATATGGCGTCTTTGACCAAGCCTACCATGACAGCGTTGTCTATCATGCAACTTGTCGAACGGGGCCAAGTGGGCCTGGACGAACCTGTCAGCCGTTATCTACCCGCCTTTGCCGCGAATGGGAAAGCGCCTGTCACGATACGTCTGCTCCTGACCCACTATTCCGGCTTGCCACCGGACCTGTCTTTGGACGATGCGTGGAATGGCAAAGCCGAAGCCGTTCATCGTGCGATGACTTCTTCGCTGGTCAATCCCCCAGCCGATAAATTTGTTTACAGTGATATCAACTTCATCACGCTGGGACTTGTGGTCGAGAAGGTCAGCGGGCTTTCTTTGGACGCCTACGTTCAAAAGGAAATTCTGGGCCCTTTGGGGATGACGGAATCCGGCTATTTGCCTGATCCATCACTCAAAATGATCATCGCTCCGACACAATATAATGAACACGGCATGATGCTTCGTGGCGTGGTACACGACCCGACTGCGCGCCGTATGGGCGGAGTGGCCGGGCATGCAGGTCTCTTCTCAGACGCTCATGACATGTGTCTGTACGCCCAAGCATTGCTGGATCGGCTTGCGGGCAGGCCGAGTGCATTTCCACTCCGGCGGAAAACTCTGCAACAGATGATCTCCCCACAACAACCACAAGGAAAAACAGAACTTCGTGGCTTTGGATGGGATATTGCGACCCATTACTCCTCGCCCAGAGGCCGCTCTTTCTCTGACACGTCCTTTGGTCACACAGGTTTCACTGGAACGTCGCTCTGGATCGACCCGGTCAGTGATTCATACGTCTTAATCCTGACCAACAGAGTCCACCCGAATGGGAGCGGGAATGTCTCTCAACTTCGATACGATATTGCCACGGAAGCCGCGCATGCGCTTGGGCTCTACGACAGAGCCTAAACCACACGATGAGCGCTCAAACGACTGTTGCACGACATGTCTGATTGGACTGATCCGTGACCTGTTCCAGCATCGCCGCAATAGATGGCGGGGGCACCAAAACACTGCTTGTCGTTCTCCACCGAGACGGCACTCTAGGCCTTGTTATACGAGCTCCTGGCTCCAACCCCTTCGATCAAGTCGACTGGCAGTCCATCCTGATATCCTTGATGTCCCGTCTTCCCTCAACCACGAAAGCCCTCTCTGTTGGGCTCGCGGGCTACGGAGAGACGCGGGCATCAGGCCGAAAACAAAAAGACGTCGTAGCGGCAAATTTCCCGCATATTTTCAATATTACCAATGACGTGGATATTGCCTGTACCGGAGCCTTTGCCGGGCATGGCGGCGTCCTTCTGCTGGCAGGAACAGGCTCTGTCGCATGGGTCGTCAATGGCAAAGGCGAACAGGATCGCGTTGGCGGATGGGGAAGCCTGTTTGGCGATGAAGGCAGTGCGTTCTGGATTGGCCGACAGGCGCTGTCATTACTGGCGATGCTGTTAGATGGCCGCAATCAGAAAGATTGGGCATTCCTCGAACCGTTTGCTGATGTTTTAGGGTTATCTTCTAACGCGCATCCTTATGATGCGGGACTAATGGAATGGTACAGCCGCCTCGAAAATCCTCGTGCATCAGTGGCATCGCTGGCAAAAACGGTTTCAGATCTGGCTGAGCAGGGCATTGTGCCAGCTCAGCGTATAATGGTTGAAGCCGCCGCTCTTCTGGGGGCTCATATCACTGCTGCGAGGCGCAAATTTCCCGATCCATCTCTGCCCTGGAGCTATGCTGGTGGAGTTCTCCAAAGTCGTCTCCTTCGAGAGACACTAACCGCTCATCACGGTGATCCCATGGTGCCCCGTCTGCCACCGGTAGGTGGGGCTTTGCTCAACGCCGCTCAAATGGCCGGATGGAATCCCGATGAACGCTGGATTTGTAAAACAGCTGAAACCTTGCGGTTAGCGGGCATCAGCTCATGAAAAGAAAACAGAGGCCGGGATGAGTGAGCTATGAGTATGCGGTATCTCAGCACAATATGGCAAAATCCTGTGATTTAAGGAGCCTGTCGCCATGCTGCTGAGGGGCGTGGTAAGGGACGAGTATCATGAGCAATCAAACTCCTACGACCGTCTCCAGCCACGCTGATCGCCCTGACAGCGCTAACACGCTCTCCGCATTTCTGACGCTCAGCATGGCTGTAGCTGCCGGCGTCGCAGTTGCGAACATCTATTATAATCAGCCCATGCTTGGCATCATGAAGCGTGACCTGCCAGGTTCGACCACAAACATGATTCCAACCGGCACTCAACTTGGTTATGCCGCGGGACTGTTTCTTCTTGTTCCTGTCGGGGATCTTCTGGAGCGCAAACGGCTTATTGTTCTTCAGTTTGTTCTGCTCGCACTTGCTCTTGCCGCTGCGGCAATAGCACCCAACGCAGCTCTCCTGCTTGTGGCGTCCGTCGCGGTTGGTGCACTCGCAACTGTTGCACAGCTTATTGTTCCTTTTGCCGCGCATCTTTCCTCTCCTGAAAGACGCGGTCACACTGTCGGCATTGTCATGGCAGGCCTCCTGTGCGGCATTCTGCTAAGCCGGACCTTGGCCGGTGTCGTCGCTACATATGCTGGGTGGCGCGAGATGTTCTGGCTCGGTGCTCCGATCGCGCTGGGCACAGGTGCCTTGTTGGCGTGGGTTCTTCCTACCAGTAAGCCGAACTCGAAGATGCATTATGGGCAATTACTTGCGTCCCTTGCAGGCCTTTGGAAAGAGTTTCCGCAGTTACGCCTCGCAGCAGTCACTCAAAGTCTCCTGTTTGGAGCTTTCAGCGTCTTCTGGACGATCCTCGCCCTTCACCTGCAAGAACCCCGGTTCGGATTAGGGGCGGGCGCTGCAGGTCTGTTTGGCGTTGTCGGAGCCGTTGGCATCCTTGCGGCCCCGATTGCCGGGAAGATTGCCGATCAACACGGCCCTCATAAAATGATTATTCTTGGGGCCATGTTGACACTTCTGTCATGGGGCATTTTCGGCCTCTGGAATTCGCTTCCAGGTCTGGTCGCTGGGGTGATCGTTCTGGATTTTGCAATTCAGGGCGCGCTCGTGTCCCATCAGCATATCGTTTATGCCCTGCGGCCTGAAGCGCGAGCACGCCTGAATACCATTTTTATGGGAACAATGTTTCTTGGCGGAGCTCTTGGCTCCGCCGCGACAATGATGGTTTGGCCCAAATTCGGCTGGACTGGTATTGTCCTTCTTGGTGCGTGCCTGGCACTTTTGGCTACTTTGCTCCAACTGCGCAATTGGAACAATTCATAAGACCAAGCACATCCCCAGAGCAAAACTGTTTTCTCTCACGCATCAATGCTGGCTACGGGAAGGACAAACCCCAAAACTTTTGAAAGGTGTTCATGGTAGCACCGTATGACGTTATCGACGGCAGGGACTTTGATGACATCCGTGGCCAGATAAGTAGAAAGAGAACTCATTCCCAGAAACTGATTTGCTTTGTGAAAAGGAAAGTAAACAGCATCGACCCCTCTACCTTCAAAGAACTGAGTGGGGTCTTCAAAGGCCTCTTCCGGCGCGTTCCACGTTAAGGAGAGCATATAATGCTTACCTTGAATCAGGCCGCCTGAACCATATTTCTGATTGGAATTGGAGCGGCTTCGTCCGTCGCTGGCATACAGGGAGCCATGACCAGCCGTGAAAACTTCATCGACATACTTCTTGACGATCCACGGCGCGCCCATCCACCAGCCTGGCATTTGATAAATGATCAGATCGGCCCAGAGGAAATTCTCGACCTCGCTCTGCACATCATAACCTGCGTCGATTTTGGTCTGACGAATATCGAATCCGGCGCTTTTTAGAGTTTCATAAGCAACCTCATGGAGCGTGTCATTGAGACGACCCTGAGAGTGGCCGAATGCTTTCGAGCCATTCAAAAGAAGAATATTTTTCATCAAAATTATCCTGAAAACCGGAATGTTATAGGAATTTACTGGAAATGGACCTTACGTCGCCTGTTCCAGAAGTGTCTTTGCGTGATTTAGGGCGGATGCATAAGCAGAGCGATAACGCGTTTCTGCTTCTGAGCTGCTTATTCCCACCGGGTTAAACCGGCTTCCCCAACTCATACAACAGCGTTCAGGGGAGAGGGATGTAACTGTGACCTTCCCGAGGTAGTCTTCAACCGGATCCGGCCCCTCGATATAGGCATAAGTGTAAGTGCGTTTGCGCTGATCGAAACTGACCAAGCGCTCTACAATCACAGACCCGTCTTTGGCCGTCAGTCGCCGAACGCGACCTCCGTCTTCCAGGAAGCTCTTGGTAATCATTGGGATCCAGAGGGGAAGATTATCGAAGCCGCCTAACAGGCTCCACGCCTTATCGGCGCTCACCGCCACATCTACATCGCTGTTTGCTTCAATCATCTTTTGATCTCTACAGCTCGCCGGTCGGGAGCAACCATGCCGTTCATAAGATAGAGCATGAGGCCTCGCTGCGGCTCGGTTACGTCAGATGTGCAGTATGCAGCCCTCAATCTTGTGCGATAATAGCCTATCTCTGCATATGAATTATGAACAAAATTCACAGACGAAATCTAACCGTGAAAGTTTAGCATCCTTGTGATGCTAGGCCTTGGTCATCGGCCATACCCATGTTTCTTCATTGCAAAGACTGGGACACAGCAAGTGGCTGATCCTCAGGCTAACAAATGATAAGCTAAAATTCGTTGAATAGCCCAGAATAGGCCAATTGCTGCGATAAGAAGCGACGCAGGGATCGCAATTCGTCTTCTGAACCACGGACGGTTTCTGAAAACGCCTACGGCCAGTGTTGCGAGGAGAATGATAAATAGCTGTCCCGCATCAACGCCAAAGTTGAAGCCTATGAGAGCCGCAATGAAGTCACGATGAGGGAAGGGCACTTCACTCAGGCTGCTGGCGAACCCAAAGCCGTGAATCAACCCGAAAGCAAAAACAACCAACAGACGTATTCGCCCTAGTTTTGGACTAAAGACGTTTTCCAGACCTATGAACGAAATCGACAAAGCAATTGCTGGCTCTACAAAGCGGCTTGGAAGATCAAAAATTCCATAAGTTGAGAGAAACAATGTGGTGGCATGGGCAATTGTGAAAACCGTTGTTTGGGACAGCAGTTTGCGCCAGCTAATTCCAAGAAAGAAAAGCCCCAGAACAAAGAGAATATGGTCTGTCCCTTCCGGGACGATATGTTTGAACCCAAACTTCAGATAAACCGGAAGTTGTTGCCACCATGACAAAGTGTCCGGATCAAAACTTGCAGGCTGATCGACATGGCCCGTGGGGAGCTTTCCCCTATAGTCAAAGGTAACACTCTCATGCTGCCCGGCATCGAGCCAGCGCGTTTGTGTAAAATGCCGTTCAGGAAGCTGAATCGTATAGGCAACCGGGTAATCAATCTGAGCCCCAAGCGGAATACGCAGTTGTAACGGACCATTATTGGCAGGAAGCGGGATCTCGAACTGGAAATGAGCAGGTTTGTCGGCTGCCAGATCCATATACTCATCCCGGCTCTTGCTAGAAAAATTGTAGGTCACAAGAGTGGCGTGAAGGGGAGAATTACCCGAGAAAAGCGGTAAGGCCTTAGTGATTGCCTGGGCGATAGATCTGACTTCAGCCTCATGTTGTGAGCCGCGCCCAGTCGCCAGCACATAATATCTGGCAGGGTCACCCATAAGAACTGTCAGATCCATATCGATCATGACCGTAGCCGTGTCGGGCCGATCCAGCGAGACCAGGACTCTCGTCATGGATTCCGGATCGGCAAACGCAGGAAAACCAATCAGAAATAAAAACGCAAAAACAATAACTTGAATGGATTTTCTTATATTTCCACTAACGCAGAAGATGATCTGAAAAACAGCCTTCATACCTTACCAGACCGTCGGCATCGTCTGCCCCGTCTGGAGAAGAACCAGCCCGCTTGGATTGCCCGGGTATGGAACGACCAGGCGCCATGTGAATGGACTGCATGTGATCATCGAAATCAGAAGTCTCCGCGGATAACCGGGCGCTCCGATCCATTCGAGACCGTCAGCTTTAGCATAGACATTTTCCATGCTCGCAGCGGCATCCTGCACGGGGCGACTGGCCATCAGACCCGCGATCTCCAACTTCATTTCGGCAAGAACCTTACCGTGGCTGATCATCACGATCCCACCTTTGAGCTCGGCGATACGATTGACCGCGAGCGCCATTGCCTCGTCGCTGGTTCCCATGACCGTGATATTGTGGAGATCGTGGGAGACGGACGTAGCGATGGCACTATCGGGCGTTTTAGGACCATTGCCCGTCCAGAACATCTTGCCCAGCCGAGCCTGTCCCATGTAGCGATCTACTGTTGCAACTTTGATGATATCATGTGCGACATCGCGTTGGACGATCCCGTTCACCACAGAGAGCGTTGCAGTTTTCTGAACGGGGTCAGTGTAAAACGGGGCCTGAATAGCAGCCGTAACTTGGGTTGTTTTTCCCTTGGGTGCAAGGATTTCAAAGTCTTTTGCCGTCAGTTTTCTACCAATATGGATCGTATCGGATGCCCATGTCGGCCATGTAATTTTGGGCACTGGAAGAAGATATTTCCCATCCTGGGCTGCCAACTTTCCGTTCGCAAAAACATACTTGATCTTCACGTCCGGCACGGAAGATAGCAGGACAACGTCAGCGTACCGACCCGGTGTAATAGACCCGACAATCTGATCCAGATGACCATGCTGGGCCGGATAAAGGCTACCCATTGCGTACGACGCCTCAATGGGCGCGCCCATCTTGATTGCCAGCCGGATGTGATAATCCATGGTTCCTTGCTTCAGCGTATCCGCGACATTCCTGTCATCTGTTACAAGCGCAATATTATTCCAGTTTTTCAGTCCTTTACGCACAAAATAAGGGACGGCCCGCTCAATATTGTCATCACGGAGCTGCAAAAAGAGGCCATGCTGCAACTTGTTCCACGCTTCTTCAGGAAGTCGGGTCTCATGATCGCTGGAGAGACCCGCGCCGGCAAAGGCATTGATCGTGTCCATGTCCCATAATCCTGCACCGTGCCCATCGACGACGCCCCGATTATCGAATGTGGCCTGAATGTTTTCCCAGATCCGTTGGTGACCAGGATGAGAAGGGTTTGAAACAGCAGGCCAGTCCATCACTTCGTCCAGCCCCTGGACGCGTGGATTATCGCGAATGTTTTCAGAGATTTCCTTGTAAGCATAGTTTCCGCCACCTTGCTCGAAGGCAGAAGGAGGGGTGGCTGACCCAAGGGCAGGGAAAATTTTCAGCGGACTTCCAAGGTGTTCAGCTGTCAGCCAGAATTCAACGTTATGCGTACCACTGACATTTGCAAACTCATGAGAGCCTTCCGTGGTCCAGGTATTTCCCAGTGGGATGACAAGGGCCGCTTCCCACTCGGGCGAGAGCATTGAACTCTCAATATGCTTATGAGATTCCCCGAAACCGGGGACAGCCGGGAGCCCCTTTGCATCGAAGGTTGAAAGCGCCTGACCTTTCCACGCCCCAACTGGCCCTACCCAAGCAATTCGTTGCCCTGCAATGACGATGTCCTGTCCATCCTCCCAACTCAAAGTGTAGACGTTCAGAACCCTTGCATTGTGAATCAGAAGGTCAGCCGGGGCATGACCCAGAGCGACTGCGACCAACACCTGACGTGTTTTCACTTCATCACTGAAGGCAACAGGGTGTGCCACGCGACTTGCCGTTGGAACTGCAGATACTAATGTCTCGCCGGCGACTGCATACGGTGATGTCAGAGAGATACACGCTAGAGAACAGGCCAGCGTCTTCGCTGAGAAATTTGATGACGTTCGGAAAAACAATGGGAAAAACATCGCTTAGACATCCGGCAGCAGAAAACAGTACGGAATTCTAGCTTTGACCGTACCGGTATCATAATGTTTTTTTTGCTATTCCGGGTTACCCGCTTAGCTTGGCACTTTTTAATCCATCCGACGATCGAGACTAAGAAGTGGATACCACCCTCGGCACCCCATGCCTGATCGTTCCTACCCGCTGACATCACACTAAACCGACATGCCCAAGCACAGATCTCCTCAATGAAACCGAGGTGACGTGGCAGGCATAGAAAAGACGAGCCTGCCATTGGAAGGTCAGCCTGCGACCAATATGAGTGCGGGAGTGAACTACGCATCCCCTAGGATCTTCGCAAAAAACGTTTACACACCTTTTTCATATCAAGTGCCTATGCGCTTTCGAAAGAAGAAGCAGGACACAAAGTCCTTGCGTGCTTAAAATCCGACCTCAATGCCCACATGTACCGTACGGCCTTGCCCCCAGGAAACACGGAGGGGTGTCCCGGCGGTTGAGACAAAGTAGGCTTTATTGGCCAAATTGACCGTATTGACCTGCAAAGACGTGTCATGGCCCAACAGCCGCCCGGTGTGCCATGACGCAAAGGCATCAACCGTTGTGTAGCCTGGAAGCCAGAAGGTATTGTTCAGATCTCCCGCCCGCCGGCCAACATATCGAGCACCTGCGCCGATCCGCATGGTCGTCTGAAGCCATGGCAAAGCCGTTTCATAAGTGAGATAGCCACCACCGGTATGCTTGGCCACGTTAGCGACAAGCTTGCCTTCATCAGCAGGCGTGTCACGTAGGATACGCGCATAGGTGAAGGCATAATTGGCCAGAATGTTCCAGTGCTTGTCCAGCTTGCCTGCCACACTGGCCTCCACTCCCTTGGAACCCACCAGGCCCGCCAGACGCTGAAGCGTATTCCCTGTCTCGTCCAGCCCTGCGGACTGCTGTACGTTCTTCTTGTGGATATTATACAAAGCCACATCCGCCGTCAGGAAACGATCCTGATAGCGCGCACCCACTTCAAACTGCCGTCCCATGGTAGGCTTGTATCCCCCTTCAAGAACGCTGCCAGCATCAAGTTGGTTGGGTGTGAAAGACTGGGAATAGTCTCCATAGAAAGAGACGCGTTTTCCCAGCTGATACACCAACGCTACGAACGGCAGAGGCTTGGTGTATGATGCATCGGTTGTCTGCACGTACGGACGACGGCCTCCATATGTGATGTGGAAAAACTGATACCGCACACCGGGTGCTAAAATCAGCCCATGGCCAAGATGAATATTGTCCTTGAGGTATCCTGAAGCACTGTTGATGTGTTGCCGCCAGTCACTGTTGCTGTTGTTTATCGGGCCAACAGGCTTGAGCAGCCCATACACAGGATCAGCGGGATAGAACCCACCCTGTCGCGTCCCATCAATGAAAGCGCCTTGGTTTTGCTGGCGGTTCTCGTAGTCGGCGCCCACAACAAGGTCATGCTTTATACCCCACAGGACGTGATTTGAGATGTAATCCAGAGACGCATAGCCATTGGCACGGATGGTTCCGGTGTTGCTTCTATAACGGCGGGTCAGGATGCCCGTAGCGGCGTTGTAGGCAGACGGATCAGCCTGCCGATCATGATAGTTGTCCCGGTTCCAGCCTCCGGACAGGCGGATGCGGTCATGATCTGTCAGACGATACTCCATCGTCGTGGCCAGAAGATGCCGTTCGCCATAGGATTTGGCCCAGCTTTCATCCAACCGCTTTTCCGGACCACTGACTGCTCTTCCATTCGAAAAGACAGCACCGCGGTCTAGCGTATTGTTATATTTCGCCCATTCGTAAGACACATCTGCTGTAAAGCGAGCGTGCTCAAAACGGAGGGACGGTGACAGGAGTTTCTGCCTGTTGGAGCCAAAATTACGCCAGTAATTCTCATTCTTGTAGGATCCGACAAGCCTGAAGCTCAAACCATGGGTGAGGGGGCCACCCCCATCAAAGTGGCCATAACCGCCGCCGAGCGAAGACCATGTCGTCCCGAGATTGGCTCCCCACGTTTTCCGGGGCTGCTTTGTAATGACGTTGATGACACCCCCAGGCTCCTGCATTCCGTAGAAAAGGGACGCTGGCCCTTTCAGCACTTCCACGCGTTCTGTTGTGGCTAGATCGAAGTTCCGGCCAGTCGGCATCCGCACACCGTTGCGCAGGATCGAACCATCGTCCACGGCTCCGAAACCACGTTTCATCAGATCATCCTGTGTACCGCCAAAGTTATTGCCGATGGAAATGCCGGGCACATATTTCGCCACATCCTCCATCGTCTGAGGCGTCATGTCTTCAATGACCTGATGGGTCACAACGTTCGTCGTCTGTGTCTGCTGAAGAAAGGTTGTGGGAAGCTTGTCCGCTATGCTGCTGGATGTGGCTCCATAGGAATGTGCATCTGCATGAACACGAATATGTTCAGCCTTACCGTGCGATGTGACGGTTTTGGTCCTTTTGTAACGGTCTTCCTTGCTGCTTGATGTGGAAGAGGGCGCGTTATTGGATGAAGCCTCCGCACCAAACCCACTGAAAACAGATAATCCCGCGCATGCAAAAGCGAGTGTCCTAAGGGCAGCCATCTGATTTTTCCGCAAATGATAATTACTCTCATTTACGTTTGTTACGGAAGGTTTGTCATTGGGAGAGTTATGACAAACGATATCGGACATTTTCGTAAATGGCGGCAAAATCGGGAATTTCGCCGCCAAGGAAGGTCGAAAGAGAAGGAAGCGCTACAAAACGTGGTTGATCATGGCGTCCTTACGAGCAGGAAGGGTCTCGTTCCATCCGCCTCCAAGCGCTTTGTAGAGTGTTACAGTATTAGACATCTGCTGAAGATGGGTCGTGATCGCTCCAAGCTGAGCACTATAGAGTGTCCGCTGTGCGACAAGCGTATCGAGATAGGGGTCATAGCCCGCTTTGAAACGCGCGAGTGCAAGCTGATACTGGCGGCCCCCAGCCTGAACCAAGGCGTTCTGCGCATACAACTGCTCCAGGTAGGTGCCTCGTCCTGCTAAGGCATCAGCAACTTCCCGGAACGCAGTTTGCACCGTCTTCTCATACCGTGCGATTTCCTCCTTCTTACGAGCCTTTGCCTGGTGGAGCTCTGCTGTCAGACGCCCGGCGTCAAACAGTGGAAGAGTGATCTGAGGGGCTACATTCCAGGCACCCATCCCACTTTGGAACAGGCGAGTGATATTGTTGCTCGCCGTACCATTCGCCGCAGTGATCTGGATTTTGGGGAAAAACTCAGCACGCGCCGCTCCGATATCGTCATTTGCCGCCCGCAAAACCTGCTCTGCTGAAAGGATGTCAGGCCGACGTGCAATCATGTCTGAAGGAAGTCCTTCCGGAACATCCGGAAAAGGCACCACATCCTCGAGGGCAGCCTTATGTTCCAGATCCGCACGCACAGAAGGCACCAGAGGTGTGCCGACCAGGAGTTCAAGTTGGTTCATCGCCTGCTCGCGCTGACGCGTATAGATCTGAAGATTGGTTTCTGCGTCCCGCAGAGCAGCTTCCGCCTCGGCAACATCAAGTTGAGTTCCGGTGCCGACATCGGCTGTCTGCTTGACCAGATCATAAGTGTGACGGCGGTTCGCAAGGACGTTCTGTGTAACCAGAAGGGCCTGATTGTTAGCGACCCAGTTGAGCATTGCTGTCGAAACACTTGCAATGATGCTGAGGCGCATACTCTCACGCCCCAGCTCATCTGCAACATACCGATCAAACGACGCACGAGAGGCGGACCGGATACGTCCCCACAGATCGACCTCATAAGCCGAGACACCAAACCCCACGGCATATTGCCGCATGTAGAACGGACCATTCCCCTGTGACAGGCTCCAGATCCTGGAATTCATCTTCTGAACATTCGCTCCCGCCGTCCCATTCAGGGTTGGGAAAAGGGCGGCATTTTCAATGTCGAACTGCGCGCTCGACGCTTCGACCTGATGCTGGGCAATCTGAAGGTCCCGGTTGTTGGCCAGAGCCGTCTCGATCAGCGATTGCAGAACAGGGTCGCGATAAAATGCGCGCCAGTTCTCAAGACTGCCCCCATCCGTAGACGCTACGTCGGCCGCTTTATTGGGCCATACGATTGCCACTGGGGCTGCAGGGCGATGATAGTCCGGAATCATCGTGCAGCCGCTCAGCAGGAGCGCTAATCCAGCCGTAAGAGTTGTGGTGGAAGAACGCATCTTCACGCTCCCTTCGATCCATTCACATCATGCGGTGCAACCTGACGGCCATCTGTCAAAGCCGATGGAGGATGCATGATCAGGCGACTTCCTTCAGCCAAACCGGTTTGGATCTCAATCCGATCTCCATAATCCCGTCCAACAGTCACCTTGTGAAGACGCAGTCGGTTCCCGTCTTCGACGGTGGCCACGGACAGGCCGTCCGAATTGTAAATCAGTGATTCCGTGGGAATCAGCAGGGTCGGGGCAGGGCGGGGCAAGTCGAAATGAATGGAACCATACACACCGGAGGCAAGCTTTCCGTCACGATTATCCAGCTCGATTTCAACTGGCAGCATCCGGCTCTCACGTTCTAGCGCATGGCCGGTCCGTGTGACGGTGCCTGCAAAGCTTTCTCCCGGGTGGTCCGGTACAGTCAGGCTGACAGGTGTACCCGTCTGCACTGTACCAGCCTCCTCCTGTGGCACATGCACGCGGACACGCAGTCTATCCGTGCGAACGACCACAAACAGCGGGACTGACTGAGCACTATCAGCACTCACCAGATCGCCAACTTCCACGTTCCGTACCGTCACAACACCATCGAAAGGGGCCGTCACGGTCGTGTAGGCACGTCGTTGTGCGCTCTCTGCCAAGGCCGCATCAGCGGCCGCACGTGCGGCATTCTGGGCTTGCTGGGTAATGCGATCCGTATCGAAGTTCTGCTTGCTCACCGCGCCACCACCGACGAGGCCACCAGAGCGCCTTGCCGTAACACGGGCAAGATCCAGATTGGCGCGAGCCTGTTCGGCCGCGGCCTTGGCGCGTGCTTCCTGTCGATCTAGCTCTGGCGCATGAATAATGGCCAGAACGTCTCCCGCTTTCACACGAGTGCCAATATCAACACGTCGTTCGGCAATATACCCTGATGCCCGCGCACCAATTGCCGCCGTCTCGAAAGGAGCAGTTTCTCCAGGAAGATCAAGAGAGACAGGCTTCGTCTCTCTGTGAGCAATCATGAAGCTGACTTCTGGCGTCTGGTTCTCACGCGTGTCAGCGAGGGCGCGAACGGCGATGCCGCGTTCACTATGCGCGTAGATCCCGTAGCCGAGCAGCATGATAGCTCCGAGGCCAATCAACGGCACGATGGGCGGCCCACGGCGTTCTTCACGGACGCCGGTCGAGGATAAAACGGGTTCAGACATGACTGTATTCCTCAAGAATGCGGCTTTCTCGTTTTCTCAGGCGTGTGTAGAGCCAGGGCACAATGAAAAGCGTGGCGCACGTGCCCATCATCAGGCCGCCAATCACGGCGCGTCCGAGCGGGGCGTTCTGTTCGCCACCGTCGCCGAGCCCCAAAGACATTGGCAACATGCCGATGATCATTGCGAGCGACGTCATCAGAATGGGGCGCAGGCGTGCCTGTCCGGCAGCGACGGCGGCTTCGACGGCACTCAAGCCCTCGGAGCGTCTTTCCTTGGCGAATGTTACAAGGAGGATCGAATTGGCGCTGGCCACACCGACACTCATGATCGCCCCCATGAGGGAAGGAACCGAGAACGTTGTCCCTGTGACGAACAGCATGAACACGATCCCGCACATGGCACCTGGAAGGCCAAGAACGACCACGAACGGGTCCATGAAGGACTGGAAGTTCACGACCATCAGAAGATAGACCGCAATCGCTGCGACCATCAGGCCGATACCCAGCCGGGTAAAGGCAGAATGCATGCTCTCGATCTGCCCTTGAACGGTGATCACATTACCCGGCGAAAGCTCTCCCCGATGGCGCGCAATGACCCGATCAATGTCCCGGGCAATGCTCCCCAGGTCACGCCCCTCCGCACTCGCATCGACATCAAGCGTTGGCTGGATGTTGCTGTGTGAAATGACGTTCTGTGCCGTGCCGCGCTTGATGGTTGCGACATTGCTCAGCAGAGCCGAGGAGTGCTGTGACCCGATTGCGGAGGCAATGACTGTGTTACGAAGATCGCCCAGATTGTTGACCCGATACTGCGGCGTCTGGACCGCGAGCGGGTATTGAATGCCCGTTGCCGGATCGACCCAGAAATTCGGGGTTACGGTATTGGAGGACGCCAGTGACACCATGACGTTCCGGGCAACGTCATTAAGCGTCAGGCCGAGATCCAGAGCGCGCTCACGATCAATCGCAATCGCCAGTTCTGGGGCTGCAATCTGCTGGTGCAGATGGACGTCCACCAGGCCGGGAATGCGGGAGACTTCCTGACGGACTTCCTGCATGACCTTGCGGTTATTGGCTGCATCATAACCCGAAATGCGAATATCCACCTGCGCGGGGAGCCCGAAATTCAGGATCTGGGTCACGATATCGGCGGGCTGGAAATAGAACACGCTGTTCGGGAAGCGGCGAGCCAGTTCGGTCCGGAGTGTGCGGATATAGTCGGCGGTTGGGCGATGCCCTTCCTTTAGCTCCACCATGATCTGACCGTCATTCGGTCCCACGGTCGTGCCGTCATCGAAAGGCATGGAGTACCGGAATGGGACGCCCATATTATCGAGGACCAATGACCGTTCATGCTCAGGCACGACTTCACGGATGACGTCTTCAACCTGATCGAACAGTCGTTCCGTGCTCTCGATCCGCGTTCCTTCCGGCGCGCGGACATGGAGCTTGAATTCGCCGGCATCAATCGTGGGGAAGAAATCCTGCCCGACCTGAGTTGCGAGGAAACCGGCAGCCAGAATAGTCACACCTGCCAGCGCAGGAGCTTTCCAGCCACTTTCGATGAGGCCATGTAACTGACGGACGTAGCCATCCCGCAACCGGTTAAAGCGCCGATCAAAAGCAATGCCGAACCGGGTAATGACATCAGGAGGCAGCCCGGCATCGCGGCGTCGTATGGTCTGCCGTTCTTCAGACCGCAGAAGGATGGCTGCGAAGATTGGCACCAGCGTCCGGCTGATCGCATAGGAGGCGAGCATGGCGTACACAACAGCAAGGGCCATCGGTGTGAACAGGAAGCGGGACGGCCCGACAAGGAACTCTACCGACACAAATACGCTGGAGATGGCCAGTGTCGACACCAGTGTTGGCAGTGCGATTTCCGACGCGCCGTTAAGCACGGCCTGTCGCAGTTCTGTTCCTTCATGGCGAATACGATGGATATTTTCGATCGTTACAGTCGCATCATCCACCAGAATACCAACGGCAAGAGCCAAACCACCCAAGGTCATCAGATTCAGTGTCTGGCCAGTCCAGGACAGCACGGCAATCGAAGAGAGGATGGCCAGCGGGATGGAGACGGCAACGATAATGGTCGAACGCCAGCTTGCAAGAAACGCGAGAATCATTGCCGCTGTCAGCAGGCCAGCGATGACGGCTTCAGATGCCACTCCGGTAATTGCCGCTTTGACGAACAGGGACTGGTCAAACAGTTCCTCGATCTTCATGCCTGCCGGGGCTGCTGCACGCGTGACAGGAAGAACCTGATTACGAATGGCGTTTACAACACTCAGCGTCGAGGCATTTCCGGCCTTCATGATGGAGAGCAGTACGGAGCGGCGTCCTTCGCGGCGCACCACATTCTGCTGCACGGCCGTTCCATCACGGACCTGTGCAACATCGGCAATACGAACGATAGCGCCAGTCTTGGGGTCACGCTTGAGGGGAACATCATTCAGGCGCGCAGCGACGTCTGGCATGCCGTTCATACGCACGTCGTATTGGGTGGCGCCGAATTTCACTGTTCCGCCGGGCAGTGTCAGGTTCTCCACATTGATGGCATTGGAAACATCCAGCGGCGTCAGGCCGACACCAGCCAGTTTGGTCTCATCAATATCCACCATGACCTGACGGATCTTTCCGCCATAGGGCGGGGGCAGCATCGTGCCGGGAATAGGGGCGAGCTGCTGACGGATACGGTAAATGCCATAGTCATACAGTTCGCTTTCCGTCAGCTTCTCCGAAGAGAGGGAAAGCTGCAGAACCGGCACACTGGAGGCGCTGTACTGCATGATGATGGGCGGCTGAATGCCGGGGGGTAGCAGGGCGCGGATTGAATTTGTAGCCGAAACGGTTTGGGCGACAGCAAGATCCACGTTTACGCCGGGCTGAAAATACAGCTTTTGCAGGACCAGGCCCGGTGTCGTCTGGCTTTCGATGGTCCGCAGATTGTTGACGAAGAAGCTTTCGGAAAACTCCGTATAAGTGCTGATCCGCTTCTCGGTCTCGGCTGCATCCAGGCCGTCATAATACCAGACGACGGTGACGACCGGGATATCGATGTTTGGAAACACATCGGTAGGCGTTCTGAAGACGGCCGTGATGCCCAGCAACAGGATGAGTACCCCTGCGACAAGGAATGTGTAAGGCCGTCGTAGCGCAAAGGCGACGATCCCCATTGAATATCTCTGTTCAGATGGCTTTGGAGCACGGAACCCGCACCCCTCTTGTCCGGCACAATCCATGTGCGGACAAATCGGCAAGCTTTTCGCCATGACATGATGCCGCGCCGCGTTTGCCGTCTTCTCACCGGAAACGACGTTCTCAGGGAAGGAGCATAACCGCCGCGGAAGGCTTGGGCGGATCATGCAACTCCGCGCGTAACATCCGGTAGAGCAATCCAATCAGATGATTGCACAATCCTGCCATATCGAGCTGCGGGCGACGACATGGAATAAAGCCAACAGTCCCTAAAGCGCCATCAAAGCGGGTACATCGCCAGGATGGGTTAGAACGAAGCTTTTGAAAAGATGCCTGATTCGATCATATGCTTGCACAATCCGACCAAAGTCTCACACTACCCTTCTGGGCGGATCAGGCATGCCCCTAAATGTGCAATACCCAAACGACTGACTGAAAAAATCGGAAATTTCGCTTCATGCAGGATATTCTGTCACGGCTTCGAGACACGATCGACCGCCATTGCGTCGAACCAACGACCCGCTCGGTTGTGCCGGGCCTGCTGCTCTTTCGTGCCGATGCCCCCACGACACCAATGGATGTGGTGTACGAACCCCGCTTCTGTGTGATTGTCCAAGGGTCAAAACAGGTCATGCTGTGTGACAAGGTCTTCGATTATGATGCCAGCAAGTATCTCGTAACGGCCGTTGACCTTCCCGTTACCGGGCAGGTGACACAAGCCACGCATGAAAAGCCCTATCTGGCGCTCTGCCTGGCTCTGGACCCTGCCCAAATTGCTGATTTGCTACTCGAAATGAAGGATGCCTTTCCTACAAACGGGACGACATGCCCATCCTGCATGACGGTCAGTGCACTTACCCATGAAATCCTGGATCCAGTGACCCGCCTCGTAGGACTGTTGGAAAATCCGGAAGACATTCCCATTCTTCAGCCCGCCATCCTGCGCGAACTGCTGTATCGGTTGTTGCAGGGGCCTCAAGGCTCTGTTCTGCGGCAGATTGCCACCGCGGGGACAAATCTCTCCCAACTCAATCGGGCGATTGGCTGGATACGAACGCATTACGCAGAATCTTTCGACATTGCATCTGTTGCGAAAATTGCCGGGATGAGCCCTTCATCATTTCATCGGCATTTCCGGGCAGCCACGATGATGAGCCCCTTGCAGTACCGCACGCGTCTTCGCCTTCAGGAAGCACGCCGCAGGCTGCTCAGTGCCACGGTCGATGCCGCTGAGGCCGGATTTGCAGTCGGGTACGACAGCCCGTCCCAATTCAGTAGAGAGTACCGGCGCATGTTTGGGGTTCCTCCCGCACGGGACGCGCAACGCCTTAAATATGCGGGAGACGGAATGCTTCCAGCCTAACGAGAAGGCTTAACACATGACGGTATGAGCGTCTTGAAAGGAGTTGCCAGAAACTATTCTGGCAACCCTCTCCGTAAGGAATTACCAGCTATACCCTATGCTGGCCTGAGCATTGCGGCGCTCGCCATAGTAGCAATATTGTCCGTCCGCACCGTACGCGAAGCAGTTCGCGATATATTTCTTGTCAAAGAGATTGCGAACGCTAGCAGAGGCTTTCCAGCCGTGAAGCGAATGAGACATGTTCGCCAGATCATAGCTCACGGACGCATCGAAGAGAGCGTATTGAGGAAGCCAGACGCTGCCATATGTTGCTTCGCCACCGTAAGTTTTTGCGGAATAGCGCATACCGCCACCAAATCCGAAACCCTTCAGAGGCCCGGAGGGCATGGTGTAGAACGCGAAGAGGGAGGCATTCCCTTTCCCAGACTGGATCAACGGCTTACCTGTTGAATCATCCTTGATCTTCTGGAAACTCACTGCGGCTGTCAGCATGAGGTTACGGAACGGCTCGGCATGGGCTTCAAATTCGAAACCGTCCGAGTGAACAAGTCCGCTCTGCACACTGTACCCTGTGTTCGCGACCGAGACGAGCACGTTGCTTTGCTCGATATGGAACCCTGCCGCGGTCAGCAGGATAGATGTTCCAGGAAGCTGATATTTCAAGCCACCCTCAAGCTGCTTTCCCATAGATGGATTGGCTTGGCGAACGGTCGCACCGCCATCGTTGGAAACAGAGCCTGACTGCGGCTGAAAAGACGTCGAATAGCTGATGTAAGGTGAGAGGCCGAAGTCAAAGTGATAAAGACCGGAAGCACGCCATGTAATCTGGCTTGAACTCTGGCGGCTGTCAGAAGGTGTCAGAGACTCAACCTGATGCGAGCGATACCAGTCATTGCGAATACTTCCTGTAAGGATCAGCCGATGCCAGCGGATTTCATCCTGACCATACGCACCAATCTGATGAGAATGAGTGACATAGTTCAGATAAGGGGACAGGTCCGGAATGACCATGTGATAATCGGGATGGAGCACATCTAGATCCGGAGCATCGCCATAGGCTTCTGTATCATTGGCCTTCTGCTGCATATAGTCGAAACCAAACATCAAGGCATGCCGCAACGGGCCAGTGCGGACGCGACCTTTGACCTGGCTGTCAAACGCCAGATTATAGGTGTGTTCGTGCGTTCCATATGCAGAGCGGGACAGCATTTGCCCACTCGCACCATCATCGCTGTCGTAATAGCCATTGTTATACACGCTGCGATAGATGGTCTTGATATCATCGTAGCGGCCACGCGTGCTGAAGCTCCAGTCATCGTTGAAGCGATGATTGAAAATATAGGTAATTGCGCCCTGTTTGCGGTTGAATTTTTCTGATGGGACATCCCCATCATAGAAATTTCGGGGCAGGTAGCCATAGGACGCCCGCTTGAGCGACCCAATCAGCGGCACGCCGCCGTAAGAACCACTCTCAGGATCGTACTGGTAATTACCCAGCAGGGTGAGGGTGGTCGGGCCGTCGCCTCCAAAAGTAAAGGCCGGGCTAATGCTGAAGCGTCGGCTACCGGTTCTGCTGAGCTGGGTATGCTGCCCGTTTACTGTGCCATAAAGCCGGTAGCGGACAAGACCGTCCTTGGTCGCAAATCCGCCGACGTCAGCATCCACACGATACAGATCGAACATGCCGCCAGTTGTATTGACGTTACCATAAAACCGCTGATCCGTCGGCAGCTTGCTGGATAACGCCGTCAGACCACCCGGGCTAGACTGCCCATACAGCGCAGAAGCCGGCCCTTTAAGCAGCTCAACGCGGTCAAGCCGGAAGGTGTCCGTCTGGGCGACAGCAAAGCCGGTCGGGCTGTCCTGAAACTTCAGTCCATCCAGAAAAGTCGGCACTGTAAAACCGCGAAGATCGAAGAGATCATAGCGGGTGCCTTCACCACCCCGCGTATCCGCAGTAACGCCTGCTGCGTACCGCACGGCCTGATTCAGTGTCAGAACACCGCGTGCATCCATTTCGTCCCGGGTGATGACGGTGACGGACTGGGCGGTTTCAACAAGAGGTGTGTTTGTTTTCGTGGCGGAAGAAGCAATGGTTGAAGACTTGCGAGCATGAACCTCAACCCGTTCAATCCCTGCGCTCCGTGCTTTGGCATTGTCAGCGCTCGCTTGAGCCGGGGCAGGCGCCCCAGACTGCTGCGGATCCTTGGCTTTATTCTTTTGCTCAGCCGCGAAAGCCGTATCGCTCAAAATGAGGGAGAAAAGAACCGTGTAAACTATCCTGCTGCGCTGCATACCCAACTCATTTCGTTACCGGCTCGTGCTGGTTGCGAGGCAAAGACCGGCTTTATTGTTAAGAATGATACTTAATTGCGCTCCTAGACATCTTCGGAAACAGCTTCAAGCAGCCAGCGCGCAGTTGGCCCAAACGCAACTGAATAAGGCCCGATCACTGTAGATGGGTCACTCTCAGAGCGGAAAAGAAACGGTTTGTTACCGTTTCCTAGATGTAGAGGAGAGGAAGGGTCGAGCAATCAGGTGTGGTAACCCGATGCTTTATAGCCGCGCAGCCATAGGCGAGTTGGTTCTCAGTTCGCGCGGGGAGACACCAAAAGTTCTGTGAAACATACTGCTGAAGCTACTGGCATTATCGTAGCCTAGATCGAAGGCGACTTCGGCAATCGATTGGCCCGTCGCAATCCGTGAAGCGGCTTCCACAACCCGTACTCGTCGTCGCCATGCCGCGAAGCCCATACCCATTTGAGACTGAAAGAGGCGGGTAAAAGTGCGCCGCGCCATACCGGCTTCACGCGCCCAATGATCGATGTCGCGACCATCTCCTGGCTTGGCGATAATCGCTTCACAGACCCGCCGCATACGAGGATCGGCAGGCAGAAGCACGCGCTCTGCAAGCCGTGGTGCGCGCTCTATTTCATCGATAAGAAGCCGGGAAATCGTTGATATTCGGTTGTCCATGGCAAACTCAAAGCTCATGGCAATGATCTCGTCCATCAGGCCCCGTATCAAAGAAGATGCATCAAACATCTTGCATGGAAGCGTGCCAGCACCGGGGAAATCAGGATCAACATAGATGACCTGAAACGACAGGTCAGTGCGGCAGGTTGCTTGATGTAGCGTGTGAGCAGGAAGCCAAAGCGCTTGCCCAGGACGAAGGACGAAACTTTCCTCATGCGTAGTGACTGTCACACTCCCAGCAATGAACATGGACAACTGTGCCCGCTCATGTGTGTGGAAGCCATCTACGAAACCGCCGACATAATAATCTGCAAAACCGACAACAGGAGGTGGGTTTGCAGGTAAATCGGCAGAACGCTTCATGGTGATATGATCTGGGCCGGTCTTTGCAAGAGCATCTTTCGCAAAGACTGGCCCCGGCTCCCCTAATGCTGGACGTACGAATTGGCAGTGGCGGCAAGAATGTCCGATCAAGAACCTGCCGCCAGAACGTTAATGCATAATTGTCCATCGTCGTCAGAATTTTATCAAGAGTCGGCATGATGGCGGTTGCCCTCATGGTTGGTAATGAACATCAGAGTGACCGAAACGGGCGCATCCTGCCGATGCCAGGCCGAGCTCTCCCCGGAAAGACCAGAACGTCGGCCCTTTTGAACCGTAAAGCTGATTTGGCCCTGTTCAGTTCAAGGTATCAACGTAGTATATCTTTGGACAATAAGAATAAACTTATCGATTATATGGTTTTCTCAAGGGCTTTAGTCGTTTAATAGAAGTAATTCTGCGTTATGGGTTCCAAAGGACAACCGGCTTATGGAAACAATTTCTGTTGTTTACCAATATCAATAACTAGCATATCGACATTTTCTTTGAAGATATTAAAGATTGTCATGAATTTTCTATGTTTCTGAGGATATTTACGATGCTCAGTGCCCTTAAATAATCCCACGAGTTTTTAGCCGTCACCGCCCCGATGACTGGCGCCAGAGACGCGATCAAACTGCGGGCAAGGACATTCGCCAGACTTTCTTCATGCTGCAGAAAGGTATGGTCTGTTCCCGACTTTTTTCTGATGACCAGTGCATTAATGTAGCCCAGATGGAAACGTAAAAGCCTCCAACAAGGAAGTTTTCTCTTCCAAGACTGGCATAAAAAAGCACTGACGTAGCCACGCCCAGTCCTGCAGAAACACTAGAGTTCCGGGGAGCAAGGTGGACGACTAAATCAGCAACGCAACAGTGCGATGGCAGCCTTCCAAAAAATGCCACCTAAAGTTCCCCATAAAAGTGACGTTGACTGTTCTCAGCGTTGTATTTGTCCGCATGACGTAGTAGCGCGGACATGTGCTGTTATTATAACGCCATCCGATAGAGGTTCCTTCTAACTCTATGTCAGAATCATCTACCAACTGAAACGACGTTAGTATTGTTCTGAAATGATAAGGTATTCGGCATAATTTACGCCTTGCGACATATTTCAAGAGGCATGTTTCCGGGCATCTTATGCCTCTCGAAGAGGTCGTTGGCGCGCATTCACACTGAAGCAGCCTTGAAACTCTTGTGTGGTGCGGATTAGCGATGACCATGCTTGGCTTAGGCATACCCGGCAGGAACTATCCAGAAAGCTTTTTTAGAAAACCGAAATGTATTAGAAGCCGGAATGGAAATTGGGCGCAGCACAGCCAGTCATTTCAATGTTGCTCTTCAGAGAAACTTGGATAACTGTCAAGCAAAGTGCTAGCGCATCGTATTTTGTAAATGAATACCATTCTCATCGATTTTCATGAATATATATTAATCCATGCTCATCAGATTAATTTTTATTACTTAATTATAAACCAACTTCCAGCCAAAGAAAAACTTTTATTAAACTGAGAGAGAAAACCTGCCCGTAGTTATTACGGGCAGGGGAGTAACCTTTAGGCCGTCTTGAGAGCGACTTCCACGTCATCTGCCGGAGCAACAACGTAAGGGCCAGCAGCTTCGACCTTGATGGCAAGAAGACCAATGCCACCCGGCAGGCGTGCACCAAGCGGAAGATAGGCGTTGCCGTTCGTCCAGCGCATCGGGATGTGCTCCACGCTGTGCCAGCCGCTCAGATTTTCCTTCGTGAGGTGCGTCTTGATGTTCACCGTGACGCCACTGTCGAAGAACGAAACATCGCCAATCAACACACCCAGCATACGACGGTCGTCAACAAACGGGCCAATCGCATCAGACGGACGGCTGCTGTTCGAGACGATACGAACCGAAGACACATCGCTTGGGATCATGAACATGACGCGGTTATCGACCGTCCGGAGCGGCTGGATGCGATGACCGCGATCAGACACCAGGTGCAGGTCGCTTTCCGTGACCGTCGTAGCAGCCGGTGCCTGAACTGCGAACTGCAGCTCCTGCGCACGCTGTTCGATCTGACGGTAAACAGGCTCAACCAGATCACGGCATACGGTCAGAGCAGCAGCAGCATCGTTCTCCCAGGACTTCGCCTTTTGGCCGAACATGAAGACATTGCTCTTCTGTTCGAACGCACGACGGTTGCCCGTATCAAGATAGCTCTCGGTCAGTGCACCGTTTGCCATGATGACCGAATGATCTTCCGTCTCAATGTGGAAGTAGTCATAGGACGTGAAGGACTTGTCGTAATAGATCGAACGACCGTTGACGAGCATACGGGCCGGAATAAACTTGCCATCCAGGAAGAGGCAATGTTCAGACGTCACGAGCATGTCCTGGAAGGGAACACCCAGAGCAATCGCGTTTTCAAGGATCCGCACTGGATAGCCGGCCTCATCATCAGCCTTTTCCGGACGGACGACGCAATGTGCCTTGCCTGCCCAGGAAACCGTGCTGCTATAGGCCTGACCGTCGCGATAGGACGTGACAGTGTCGCCTAGTGCAAGATCCTGGACAGCAATATTGCCATTCGGACCTGCGATCAGGGTATCAGCGAGGAAGCACACTTCGTAGACAAGATCGCCGCTGGTGTCTGAAGCCAGCGTATAGCCCACGTTCTGGACGCCAATGATATTCAGCGTGACAGCTGAAACGTCCTTGAGCGTGAACGTGACATGGTCAGCGTCAGGATAGGTGACGGAAGCTACGTCGGCGGTTTTGACGTTCGTCAGCGTGATGCCGTCTGCGGTTCCTGCCGTCTTATCTTCCGAGAAACCGGAGATAACCGTCGTCGGGTTACCTGAACCCGTGATGGTCAGGCCGACATTCCCATTCCCCTGCAGGTCGATGGTGCCACCGGCAGTTGTCGGAATTGTCAGTGTAGCGCCCTTGGCAGCCGTGACAGTACCCGAGATCGTTGCGCCAGTTGCTGCACTGAGGCTTGCACCGCTCTGAAGGGTGGTGGTGCCAATCGTGCTACCAGACTCAGCGTAGAGGTACCCGCCGTTGCTGACGGTATTTCCTGTAGCGTTGCCCCCAGATCCAACATCCATCACGCCACCGCTGATAACGGTTGTGTTAGATGTAACTCCTGCAACCCCTAGGCCACCGCCGCTAATAACTAAGCCACTAGCTGCGCCACCTGCGCTAATGCTTACTGTGTTACTGGCGCCAATCGTACTATTGGAAAGAGAAGCTCCAGATTTGACGTCAATTATAACACCGGTGCCTAGCTTCTGATAACCACCATCGCTGACGCCACTTTCGAGAATCAGAGATCCGCTAACAAATCCGCCCGTAACAAACCACGGCGTAACATACGTATCAACGGTGCCACCATTCAGAGTAAAACCGGACATTATAGCACCGGCAGCGAAATACGCAGATCCACCAGCATTGATAGTACCGCCCGAGGCTGTACCTCCACTCTGGACGACAACCGAACCGCCAGAGTTAACGGTCTGAGCCGTCAGAGTACCGCCAGAAGAGATATATACTGAGGAATAACTCGATCCATAAAAATTTCCTGGATTTGTTCCCCCGCTGACATAGTCATCAACATATAGAACGCCGTTCGTTACGTGGCTCATAGTTTCCTCCAAGAGAATTTCGTTAACCGTACAACCACCCAGAGCGTGAGGAATTCAAACTTCTCGATGATATTTCTTTGTGACCCTGCGGAATGACAATCAGAATTTCTTTGATATCTGTAAAATTCGGTCGCTGGCGACTAGCGCAACCTGCCCCTGTAAAGGGGCGAATTAACAGGAAATGGCTCTATCCAGATTGTTTGCAGAATCTTGTCATGGAGATAGAGACACAATTTTGAGGGACGGGAATATGGATGAATTTTTCAAAGGTAAAAAAAAAGTTGACACCCGGTGAGGGGGATAGAAAAAAAACGTTAATAAATTATTTTTAAATCATATAGTTATGAAGTTTTTATAATAATTTCACGAGGGAAAATTTCTCAAATCTCGTCAATGCAAACGCCCGTTAATAATATTTTGTCACGAAGTTTGCTGCGTCTTGGCCTTGGAAAAGAGCTACTTTTCGAAAAATGACGAATGAGAAATCCCAAAAATTAGGAGTAGGAGGTCCAAGTTTGTGCCTTGCTGTCATCATCACTGAGTGCGCACCTATTCCCATTCGAGGCATAACCATGACCCGGCAGAGAGCGTAATTTTCTGTATCTGCTGACGCAGCATATGCAGCACACATACCTTGCAAGGGTCACAGACAGCTCTCAATTATTCAAAGCATATCATAATTGTTTATTATTATTCCAAATATTATATTGAACTAAAAATATGGAAATATTAAAAAACACATCAGAAACATAATAATAATGACACAAAACCTTAACTTTTCTGCTTTATTTCTTCCAACTAACAATCCGTACCAAGGCGTTACAAATAGCGTTTTTGGGAAACATTCCGATGAAAAAGACGGTTTTAATTCTGGTTGCAACAACTGCTGCCGGCGCATTCCTGGTGCCTGCGCAGGCTCAACCGCTCTCCAGTCAAGCCACGACAGACGACAAACCTGCTAAGGCCAAAGGAAAATCAAAACGAACGACGACTGCCCATGAAAACGAGAGCGAACAGGTCATCGTAACGGGAACGCGTGAATCCCACGTCAAGGCTCGCCAAAGCATCAGCCCTGTCGTCATCATCTCATCGGCGGCCCTCGCACGTTCAGCCGAGATGAACGTCGCCAATGCTCTGACGCGCATCTATCCATCCATCACAATGAGCGCCCGCGGATCGAATACCAACTCACTGGTGTCATCCATCCAGATGAGAGGGCTAGGACCGAATGAGACGCTTGTTCTGGTAGATGGAAAGCGTCGTCATAGCACTGCGAACATTGTGCAAAAGCCAGGCCCGCAGTTTGCGTCTTCCGGTGTCGATCTCAACATGCTGCCCGAAAACATGATCGATCATATCGAAATTCTCGAAGACGGCGCTGCTGCGATGTATGGCTCCGATGCGATTGCAGGTGTGGTCAATATCATAACCAAAAAGAAGGATCACGGCCTGTCGTTATCAGGACAGGGTGGAGCAAATGCATATCTTGGGAGCGGAGAGCAGTTCCAGCTCAATGCAGACGGTGGCTTCAAACTTGGTCGCGATGGCTATGTGCACCTTGGCGCGCAGATCTATCACAGCGAACATGCAGTCGCATGGGGACCGGATCACGCACTGCTTGGCTATTGGCCAGCAGGCGCCGATACAAAAAACTACTTTGTCGGTGTTAAGCCAGGCTCAGAAAAATGGAAGGGTCGCAAGACCGATTATCTGAGCACCCCTGAAGAGACGCGCGAGAATTTCGGCCTGAACTTTGGAAAGCCACTCGGGGCTGACATCGAGCTTTATGGACAGGCCACTCTGGCCTATCGCCATGCAGGCATGCGGGCCTACAAATACCCTTACGTCGTACCCGCCATGGGAATTGAAGAGTTACGTCCGATTACGGGCGATGACGAACTCGACTATGGCGTTACCCTTGGCTTGAAGGGCCATGATTTTGCTGGGTTCGACTGGAACCTTTCCACAGTTTACGGCGGCGACAACTCCCGGATCAGCATTCGTGACAACGTCAACATCGGCATGCTGACCCGAACAGGATATTCACCGTCCAAATTCTGGGACTACACACAGAAGAATGCACAATGGACCAATAATCTCGATCTGCGACGCAGTTTCACGGTTATGGGAATGCCTGTGAGCCTTGCCTTTGGTGGGGAGCATCGGCTGGATTCCTATCAAATCATCTCAGGAAATCCGGAATCGTACCTTGATGGGGGACCAGTAGAGCACGCGGGCATTCCACCCCAATCCGCAGGGACGTGGTATCGCAATGTGTACTCAGCGTATGTCGACACGACGCTACGCCCCACAAGTAAACTTTCGATCGATATCGCGGGCCGATATGAGTATTACACAGACACGAACAACACCGAAAACGGCAAGATTTCCGCCCGGTATGATGTGTCTCGTCGGTTCGCACTCCGAGGCACGATCAGCAACGGCTTTCGCGCTCCAACATTGCAGGAATCTCACTTCAGCCGTCTGAGCATTTTCGCTGGAACAGGCAGCGTCGGAGGGCAGCTCCCGGTTGAATCGGCCGCTGCACGGTCTCTCGGTGCATCGGGGTTGAAGCCTGAGCGCTCAGTGAATGCCAGCGGCGGCTTTACCATGGAGCCGGTACGCGGCCTTCACGTCGAAGCTGACGTGTACCAGATCAACCTGCGCGATCGCATTGTGCAGGGTGGAACGGTGCGCGGAGCACAGGCGCTGGATGCCATCCGTTCGTTCGGGTTCGACGTCTCACCAACAGCAACTAATGCGGCGGCTTCGTCCGCTTACTTCCTGTCCAACGGGGCCAGCACCCGTACTCAGGGGCTGGACCTGAAAGCTGACTACCTCGTTCATATGCATCAATGGGGCAATATCGCCCTGACGGCTGCGCTAAACCTCAACCGGACCCGTCTGCATCATAATGGTATTTCATCGATCGGGACCCCGCTGCTAAACGATCAGACGATTGCGTACATCACGACCGCAACCCCACGCAGCAAAATGATCCTGAATGCCCTGTGGACTGTCGGCAATTGGGACGTAAACATCCGCCAAAGCCGTTATGGTGAAACGACGGGCATGATGACGTATCAGGACTGGACACCAGCCTCAGCCACATGCCCGAAAGGTGGAGCGCTGCGTTACTCCAACAGTTGTTTCGCACAGTTCAAGAATACGCCTCGCTGGCTGACAGATCTGGAAATCGGCTATCGCGTCACGTCACACGTTCATGTCGCAGTGGGCGCGAACAATATTTTCAATGTTCGCCCTCGCAAGCTGCCTGACCAGCTGATTTCTGCAGGTGGCAGTATGTATGATCAGTTCTCGAACCAGGTACCATTCACCGGCGGATATTATTTCGGGCGGGTGAACGCGTCTTTCTGAGCATAGGAAAGTCGCGCTAAAAAATCCGACCAGATCCACGAGAGGGCACCCCAAACCCTCTCGTGGACTATTTCACGTAGATACTCCGGAACACTTGTCTCGAAACTGTCTTTTTTGATGTATTGGAAGAGGATAGTCACACGGCCTTCCTCAGTGATATGCGCAGAAAATCCCGGAGCAGACGGAGTGTCGGTGCGCATGTTTCTCTCGATAAGAGTTTTGGCACGCAAAGTGATGCCCATGCTTCTCTTCATGATTTGCGGCGCGGCATATTCAGCTCCCGTTGCTGGAGCAGGGTCAAGCTTCGCTGCGCCCCTGTATCGAGCATGGAGTGACAGTCTTCCATCTCAAGCTGGCCTGTCCCTGAAATATCGCAGTGTGGGGTCAGGAGAGGGGCAGAAACTGGTCATGGCGCACAAGGTGGATTTCGGGGCCTCAGATATTCCTCTTCCAGGAAAGATTCTTGATATGCAGGGGCTTTATCAGTTTCCAGCCGCGATCGGAGCTATCGTCGTAGTCATCAATGTTCCCGGCGTAGGGGCTGACCAGATGCGGCTGGATGGCTCAACGCTCGTCGCCCTTTTTAGAGGCGATATTAGTTCCTGGAATGATCCGCACATTCGCGCCCTGAATCCTGATCTTCGCCTCCCGGACCTGGATGTCCTGCCAGTTCATCGTGAAGAGGCATCGGGAACCAGCCAAGTCTTTTCGGACTACCTTCGCACACAGTCGCCATCCTGGAAGCCCGGATCATGGGGCGAGGGGGCCGAGGCCCGTGGCAATGATGGTGTGGCGGCAAGTGTGCGTCAGTCCCTCGGCGGGATTGGATTTGTGGAATATGCCTTTGCGCGCCGAAATCATCTGAACACAGTAAAATTGAAAAATCATTCAGGCTTATTCGTTGCTCCGGAAATAGCCGCCTTCAAAAGCTCTGCTTACAGCGCAGACTGGCAGCACACGGATCATTACGCGGTGAGCTTGCTGGACGCCTCAGGCTCGCAAAGTTGGCCTATCATGAGCGCCACTTTCGTGCTCGTCCCGGTTCATCCACCAGACCAGACGACGACAAGTGCAGTGAAGGCATTTTTCACCTATGGGCTGCGTCACGGCGATAAGGCCCTCCAGGATCTGGATTACATCCCGCTGCCGAACGATGTAAAAAACAAAATCCTTGCAGAGTGGCCCTGAGCGAGGCTGGCAAAGTCATAATAACTTCACTTCCCATTTTCCTCTCACTTCTGTGAATGAATTGTGCCTTCCGGCATCTCGGAATGAGGGGACCGTCGTGCTTACGAGTGCTCAGTATCGTCGTCTTTTTATCGCACCCGGCACCACAAGGCTGAGAAGGCCACTAATTATAGAGGACGGAACTTCTCCAGGTTTTTGACGGGATCTCCGCATGCTTGGGAAAATGCGCTCACTGGCGCACCTTGTAGTTTTAAGTAGCATTTTCCATTCGTTTTTCGGGAAAGCCGAGGCGGCAGCGGCACCTCTCGTAACTGACGTTTTACCGTCAGGCGTACCGTTACCATCTCCGGCACCGGGCTTCGTTCTTCCACCGGAAGACACAGGAACGGAGTTGTTGGGCAATGCAGGTGGAGCACGAGCCTGGCTGGGCCGAAAAGGGATCAGATTCAACCTCCAGGATGTTGAGGAAATATGGGGCTTAGCCTCAGGCGGAATGCATCCGGGCCCCACATATGACGGCATGACAGCCGCCACTCTCGTGCTGGAAACCCGCCGCGCATTTAGCTGGCATGATGGCCTTCTCAATATCAGCGCCATTCAGGTCAGGGGGCGGTCTCTGGCGGGAGAGCGCCTTGGGTCTTTAAACCCGGTTAGCGGCTATGACGCTGGCCGAACCACACGTTTGTTCGAGCTTTGGTATGGGCAGGGCTTCTTTGGAAACCGGCTTGATATTCGCGTTGGCACAATTGATCTGGATACTGAATTTCTGGTCAGCCAGAACGCATCCCTGTTTCTGAACGCAAGCTTTGGTTGGCCGCTCTCGACGTCAAGCAATCTGTATTCGGGCGGCCCGTCTTGGCCTTTCTCTGCTGTCGGAACACGGATCAAGTGGTCTCCAGCTTATCCGCTTGTGCTTATGCTGGCCATCACAGACGACAATCCAACCAAAGGCCCATTTTATAGTCAACTCAGCCCTACCCGGATGGACCCTTCGGGCACCAGTTTCTCGACAAGCGGTGGAACGTTATTTTTAGGGGAGGCGCAGCTCTGGGTCGATGCCGCCCAAAGCCTTTCAGGAAAAGATGCACCCGCACTTCCCGGGACATGGAAAATCGGCGGCCTTTACGATACCGGCCATTTTCCTGACCCCCGATATGACAGTCGTGGCGGCTTCCTGGGCAGCCCTGACAGTTCCGGAATACCGGCATATCACCATGGAAACTGGCTGGGTTACATCGTGCTGGACCAAACCCTCTGGAGAACGGTTCAGGGGCCATCAAAGGCAATCAATACGTTTGTTCGTGCGACCATTGCCAGCGGGACGCGCAACCGATTTACAAATGAAGTGGAAGCCGGGCTGACGTTTCAGGGTTTTGTGCCGTCTCGGCCCAATGATGTTGTTGGAATTGGCTGGGGAACCAGCTTTTACGGGCACCGTGCACGAGACAACGCCAAAGATACGATACGCCTCGCAGACAGCTCCGCCAGACTGCTCGTACCAGAAGATCATATTGAATTCACCTGGCAGATTCCGGTCCGCGATTACCTGACCGTTCAGCCTGATTTTCAGTATTTCTGGCATGTTGGAGGTCAGGCGCCAGAAAAAGGTCAAGCAGCAGCCTCAGAAGGTGCTGTTCTTGGCTTGAATATGACGACGACGTTCTGAAAAGTGGCTAACGTAATGTCAATTAACCTTCAAACTCTCAGTCTGGTTTCCACAGTATAGTTTCTTTCACGGCCTTGAAGGTCGGTGATAAAGGAACTTATCCATGACGCAGGACCACGATTTCAGCGCCAATTCTTCGGCCGAACAGGCGCGGGAACGTATGCGCTACGAAATCATTGACGATTTGGATGAAGAATTCGAACTTTCCCTGGAAGAAAATGAGGGCGAGGGGCTTGATCCTGCAGATCGTGCGTTCCGCCGTACCTATTTTCGCGAACTCATTCGCCTGCAAGCCGAACTCATCAAACTTCAGGATTGGGTCAAGGCAACGGGAGAACGCGTTGTTGTCGTTTTCGAAGGCCGTGATGCTGCAGGGAAAGGTGGTGCGATCAAGCGTATTACCCAAAGGCTGAACCCGCGGATCTGTCGGGTGGCAGCGCTTCCGGCGCCTAATGATCGTGAACGGACACAATGGTATTTCCAGCGCTATGTTGCGCATCTTCCCGCAGCGGGCGAAATCGTACTGTTTGACCGCAGTTGGTATAATCGCGCTGGCGTTGAACGTGTCATGGGGTTCTGCACCGACGAGGAATACGAAGAATTCTTCCGATCAGTGCCAGAATTTGAGCGCATGCTCGTCCGCAGCGGCATTCGGGTGATCAAATTCTGGTTCTCGATCACGGACGAAGAACAGGAAGCACGCTTCCGCGCCCGCATTGAGGATCCCTTGAAGCAGTGGAAACTCAGCCCGATGGACCTTGAAAGCCGTCGTCGCTGGGAAAGTTACACGCTGGCCAAGGAAATCATGCTCGAACGATCCAGCATTCCGGAAGCTCCCTGGTGGGTTGTGCCGGCAGTAGACAAAAAGCGGGCGCGCTTGAACTGTATTGCTCACTTCCTGTCTCTTCTGCCTTACGAACCTGTCAGCCGCCCGGAAGTTGTTCTTCCCGAGCGTGTATTCCACCCCGACTATGAGCGTGAGCCCACGCCAGAAACCATGCTGGTTCCGCAGCGCTACTGACGCCCGCGTTATGATTTACGGGTAATGGAACGAGTTCTTCTATTGCCCGTATAGCCCTATGGATCGAGGAAAATCACTCGCACTGACCATAATTACAGACCGAGATACTTTCTGAAACCTGCTTTACAGGAAACTTGAAGGATACCCTTGCGCTAAACGTTATTACAGTTTTGCAGAAGGTCCTGATGGTAGAAACAGCGTCTCCGTCCCCCGACACTAGCCAGATTGTGGCGCAGGGTCATCCGACAGACAACGAGTTGCTAGCGTTTTACCGCTCGGAGATCCGGTTTGAGACTGAAGTTGTGAACGGTCGCTTGCAGGCTCTTCTGGGTTCACAGGCATTTCTTGTCATTGCCTACGCAACAGCCATGACGGGCTCTACAAAAAGGTGGGGCGACAGCATGGTTCTTCTTCTGCCGCCCCTGTTTTCGCTATTGGGATTTGTTCTGGCAGCAATGGCCCTTCCTGGTATCCGTGCGGCATACGCTGCGATTGGTAAATGGGAGGGGAAGCAGCGTGTGTTACATCAGCGCAGCCCGGCATTGACTGATTTCACCCTTGCCCCAAATGAGGACGAGACACGCGACATGATGCGACGAGCACAACGAGGTGCACTCTTTGCTCATCAGGCACCCTTCATATTCATTATCGCCTGGACAATTTTCGGATTTATTCCGTTCTATCTATACTTAAAATAATTAATATTCTTGATGGAATATTTACTCCACCAACGAATTGCTCATCGATTGGTAAAACTTTCATGAAAGATAATTTTTAGAAGAAACACTTTGAAGCTCTGGATGTTGATTATGTCAGGAGCGTCTTTGTTTTAGGCGCATCATTTCTTGTGGAGCGATAGTTGCATGCCTGACCATATTCTTCCCCAGTCACAGGATCATCAGCCCGGCCTTGAAGGACTGATGCAACCTAAGGCGGAGCATATCCGTGCCAGTTACAAAGGAAGCGGAAAGCTGGCTGGAAAAAAAGCACTGATTAGCGGCGGAGACAGCGGGATTGGACGTGCTGCAGCCTTACATTTTTCCCGCGAAGGGGCAGATGTTGCGATCCTTTACCTGGAAGAACATGAAGATGCGAAAGAGACTATTCGCCTGATTGAGAAGGAGGGCCGCAAAGGCCTTGCTATCGCGGGTGATGTCTCTTCAAGTCAGACCTGTAACTCAGCTGTGGAGAAGGCGGTTAAGGAGCTTGGTGGGCTCGATATTCTTGTAAACAATGCTGGTGTCCAGATCGTTCAGGAAGATATCAGCGCCATATCTGATCAAGAGTGGCAAAAACACATGGACACCAATATCAACGGATACTTCTATCTGGTTCGAGCTGCGCTACCGCATCTAGCGGAGGGAAGTGCTATCATCAACACATCTTCCATCAATGCATTCGCCGGAAACAAAGCCCTTTTGGCGTATTCAACTACAAAAGCTGCAGAAATGGGTTTCACGCGCGCGCTGGCGCTTCAGCTTGTCTCAAAAGGCATTCGCGTGAATGCCGTCGCTCCTGGCCCGGTCTGGACCCCCTTACAGCCAGCAAGCTGGGGGCCAGTTGACCCGCAGTCCGTCGCAGATCTTGGGAAAGATACACCCATGGGACGTTGTGGAGACCCTTCCGAGCTTGGCCCAGCATATGTTTACCTCGCGAGTAACGATGCATCATTCGTGACCGGGCAGACACTTCATGTGAATGGCGGCATGATTATCAATGGCTGATCTTCCAAGGGGTCCATTGCCTACATTGTAGCTAGACTCTTCCTCCCTTGCCAAATCTGGCCAGGGAGGTTTTTTGTCTCAAACGACGCTCCCTCCAGATACAACTTATTGGCAGCTCTACTCCAGAAGTATGAAAGCCGTTATATTTGAATGTGCGTTCTTCCAAAACAGGATTGGAGGTAAGCGCCAGTCGCGGTATGCTGGATACCATGCAGGATTTGGACATACCTTGAGAATGGGCTCTGCCGACGGACTTGACCGGGTGAATGCCTACGGAGATCTGTCGGCCTTTTCCGACGCGGACCTGAATGACATCGCAGTGGCAGCCGCTGCACTGTGTCAAACTCCCATAGCCCTTGTCAGTATTCTCGATCAGGACAGGCTGTGGTTTTCGGCCCGTGTCGGCACAGACCAGCCTTTCGGTCCGCTTGCAAATTCAGGATGCGGGCAAGTGATTGTCCGTAAGGTTCCGGTTGTTATTCCTGACATGCTGGCAGACCCTTATACCCAGAAAAACACACTTGTCTGTGGTGTGCCTGGGTTAAGATTTTACGCGGGCTATCCATTATTCGATGCGCAGGGACGGGTGGTAGGAACCCTTTGCGTTGTCGATCTTGAAACACGCTCTGATGGCTTGTCCTCACATCAGAAAGATGGTCTCGCTGCACTGGCGCGGCAGTCCATGCGTCTGATGGATTTGAGGCAGGCGTCAGTCACTCAGGAACGCCGTTTCACCGCTCAAAAGCTTCGCAGCCAGCGTGCTGCGAAGCGGGTGCAGGAGGCCGAGGCAGAGCGTCGGCATGCGCTGGAAAAATATGCCCTTCAACAAGCAGCTGGAGCAGCAGGCGGCATAGGCATCTATGAGTATGATCTGGCGTCTGGAGACATCACTGTTTCGCCGGAAGTCTGCCGGATTGCAGGCATCGATCTGGCTCCTACTCTTTCAGCAGAGCAGTGGATTGCCCTGATCCATCCCGATGACAAAATGACGATCCCCACTCTTAACCGAATTCTTGAAGGAACTGCTCCTTTAAGGCTGCAGTACCGCATCCTTCGGGCCAGCGACGGAAAAGAGCGATGGGTTCTCCGTCAGGGTATTCTGGATCATGACGAAGCCGGACGCCCGATCCGGCTGATCGGAACTCTTCAGGACGTTACACCCGAAAGAAATGCGACTGCCAGACTGACAACGCTTCTCGCCATTGGTGATGCACTTCGTACTGCCGAAACGCGCCAGAAGGCCCTTCAGGAAACATGTCAGTTGCTTGGAAATCGCCTTGATGCGCAGCGCGTTGGTTTCGCCCGCATTTCCATGCGGGAAGAGCGCTTCACTGTGGAGCAGAGTTGGTGTGCGGCTGACATGCCGCCCATCAGCGGGGAATTCTCATTCGAGGCTTTTCGACACACATCAGACTTCCTACGCGGTGGCTCCGTTTTCATTCTGGATGATATCACCCATACGTCGTGGATGAGTATGGAGCAGGCCGCCTATCAGTCCGTGAATGTCATCGCGCAGGTACTGGTCCCGAAAATAAGGGGAGGAGACCTGACGGGCTGCCTTTTTGTCCATAGCTCTCAGCCTCGAGAATGGACAGTGGACGAGACGTCTTTCATTCGCACTGCTGCTGATAGAATTTTTGCGGGTCTGGATGAGTGGGATACTCTGTCCCGTCAGGAACTGATCAATCATGAGATTCTCCATCGCCTGAAAAATACCCTCAGCATTGTTCAGAGCTTGGCCCATCAGGGCTTTCGAGGTGTTGAAGATCAGAGCGCGCTCACAACATTCACCGCGCGACTGATAGCGCTAAGCTCAGCGCATGATCAATTGATGAGAAGAAACTGGCAATCTACAGACCTAGCAAGCCTGACAGTAGCAGTCATGACGCCGCTCGGCTTGGAGGGACGGGTAAAAGTAAACGGACCTTTCCTATGCCTGGGCCCAGATACGGCAACTTCCTTCTCAATGGTACTTCATGAACTGGCCACGAATGCCCTGAAGCATGGCGCGCTAAGCGTCCCTGCCGGGATCGTGAATTTGAACTGGACGGTCACAGGATATGGACCAGAGTCAGCTATGATGCTGACCTGGCAGGAAACTGACGGTCCATCGGTGACAGCCCCAGACCGGACGGGTTTCGGAATTCGCCTGTTACAGGCTGGCCTGGGACATCAAGGGAAGACCGAACTTCACTATGATCCCAAAGGTTTACGCGTTGAAATGACAGCGTCGATCATCTCGATGGCCAATCACTGAATTTTGGGAAAAGTCGTCGGCTTCATAGTCTGATGGCTATGGAAGTCTTTTAGTATTACTTGCCAGCGCTCCTTTACATAGACTGCGCCGGTAGAGCGATTTATGATACAAACATAAACTATGACAGATTAAAGTGAGCATTAGGCCACGCAGCTTTATCCAGCACTCATAATATTGAGCACCAGATAAAAGCGCATACGTGGGTCTAGGAGGCTGTTAGCCGTGCGCGACAACGACCAGCTTGCGATTAACAAACTCCATGATCCCAAGGTCGCCGAGCTCACGTCCGTAGCCAGAACGCTTGACCCCTCCGAACGGGAGTTCCGGCGCCGTGCTGGTCCATTGGTTAATAAAAACCATGCCGGTTTCTATCTGAGAGGCAAGCTTCTTGGCGCGTTCATGATCTTTCGAGAATACCGATCCACCGAGGCCGTATGGAGAGTCATTGGCTAACGCAACCAGTTCGTCTTCGCTTTTCACAACATAAATCTGCGCAACGGGCCCGAAGAACTCCGATTTAAATGAAGGGCTTTTCTTGTCGATACCGGTCAGAATGGTCGGTTCGTAGAAGAAGCCGGTCCGATCAGCGACCTTTCCGCCCGTCAGAACTTGAGCACCATGCTTCACAGCTTCGTCCACTTGCTTGGCGATTGTTTCCAATGCGGCCTTGGACGACATCGGTTGCAGCGTGGTTGCCGGATCCAGAGGGTCGCCCAAACGGGCTTTTTCAAACTCTGTTTTCAGGCCAGCAATAAACGCGTCTGCAACTTTCTCATGAACAATAAAGCGCTTGGCCGCGGTGCAAACCTGCCCAGCGTTTGAGAGCCGTGCTGCTGTGCCGATTTTAATTGCGCGGGCGAGGTCAGCGTCATCAAGAACTGCAAAGATATCCATGCCACCCAGTTCAAGAGTGGACTTCTTCAGATGCTTGGCCGCGGTAGCCGCCACCGCTGCGCCAGCGCGTTCTGATCCTGTAAGCGCGACGCCCTGCACTCTGTCATCACCGATGAGAGCAGCGACCTGGTCAGGCGTTATGAACAGGTTGACGCAGGCACCGTCTGGAGCCCCTGCATCACGAACGAGGGTTTCGAAAAGCTCAGCGCAATGGGGGACAATTTCCGCGTGCTTGATGAGAACGGAATTCCCTACCGCGAACGCTGGCGCAACAACACGAACCAACTGGTAAAAAGGAAAATTCCATGGTTCTACAGCAACGAGCGTTCCAATCGGCGCATTTTCGATCCACGCCTCTCCAAGAGACGTCTCGCAGGGTGTAGGCTTCAGCTGTTCTTTTGCATGTTCAGCATAAAAGCGTGCAATACCTCCGCAGAGTTTGACTTCCTCTTTCGCGTCAGAAAAGCGCTTACCCATCTCGATGCTCGCGGCATGCGCCAAATCATCAGCGCGCTCATCAAAGAGATCTGCAATTTTCGATAATACAGATAGCCGCTTCTCGATTGGCCCTTGACCCCAGTCAGCTGATTTGAAAGCCGCATCAGCTCTGCCGAGAGCTTCGAACGCTTGCGCATCCGTGTGTTCAGGGTACGTTTTTACAGTTTGCTCGGTGAAAGGATTGACCGTCTGGTAAGCCATGGTGTCATTTTCTCCGCTGACTGGACGTTGCCTTGTCCGGCTAATCAATCGGCCACAAACCGAAATCAGTCAGTTTCGTTATTTGCATTCAGATCGCGTGAGAAACCGGGACTTGAAAGCTGGATAACGAAAGAACGCTCCCAGGGACGCGAAAGTTTTCGGAAAAAGAAAGATTGCTAGCTAGTATCTCATCACAGTTTTCCGAGCACGGCATGAAAAAGTCGAGAGCGTGTGCTTTGACCATAGTGATCGGCAGGAAGGCTGCGGAAGTTGCCTCTTCGTCTCACCTTACCGTGATTCACATATTCCAATCCATTCAGCTACGTTTTCCCGAAATTTCGGCCCCGAGAGTACGTGACATTTTCCAGAAACCAGATGTACCAATCAGCACGATCAATGCAGTTAGCAGAAAGACCATATGCAGTTCGCGAAGATTAACTGAGGCGTGACCATACAAGCGAGAGAGCATTGCAAGCCCGAAAGCCGTAATGGCAACGCCCACAGTTGAGGCCGCCTGTCCTAGAATGGACATGATGGCAGCGGCCTTGCTCCGTTCATTGTGACTGACATCCGCAAAGGCCATCGTCGAAAGACTGGTGAGCTGGAGCGAGCGACATAACCCCGCAACTACGAGAGAAAGACCTAGCAAGACCGGAGATGTCTGGGTGTTCAAAAAAGTGAACGGGAGCAGCGATGCCGCAACGAGTAAGCCGTTGAAGAAGAGGACGTTCCGGAAGCCGCCCCACCGAATGATGGCAGACGTCAAAGGTTTTATGCCGAGATTGGCGCAGAAATAGGCCAACAGCCATGTTCCGGCCTGCACGGGAGAAAATCCAAGCCCAAGCTGTAAAAACAGCGGAAGTAAAAATGGGGCAGAGGAAAATACAGCGCGGAAAATTAGCCCAGGGTAGAAGGCCGCATATCGCAGACTGGCGCGTTTAAGAGGTTCCAGAGAAAGAATGGGAGTATGGTGAGCTTGAAGATGACGAACAGCTGAGAGGCTGATGATGGCTCCCGCTACTGTCAGGCCAAATGCAACAATCTGCTCCGTTCCCGTTTCAGAAATGCGCTGAAGGCCAGACAGCAGGCAGGTCAGACCCGTCCCACACAGCACAAATCCCTTGATATCCAGCTTTCCTGCTCCTTCCGCGGGTTCGGCAGGGACCACACGCAACATGATCAGAACGGCTAGAATTCCGATGGGCAGATTAAGCCAGAAATTCCAGCGCCATCCGACTGTCTCGGTCAGATACCCACCGAGAACCGGGCCAATGATTGGAGCGGACAAAGCAGGCCATACAGTGACGGACTGCGCTTTCATCAGGTCGCCTTTAGGCGTGTGGCGCAGGATGATGGACATGCCTACAGGCATCATGACGGCACCTGCCAAACCTTGTCCGATCCGCGCGCAGACAAACATGGGAAGTGTCTCCGCCAGACCACAAAGCAGGGACGAAAGCGTGAAAAACGCTACGGCCAGACACATGACGCGCTTCTCACCAAACTTCATGGCCATCCAGGCAGAGATGGGTGAAATAGCAACCGACGCCAGAAGATAGGCGGTCACTCCCATCGAGAGATCAAGCGTCTTTACCCCAAAGGAGCGCGCCATGGCAGGAAGGGACGTGTTGATGATGGCCCCGTCGAGGTTCTGCATGAACGTCGCAATAGCCATGGTAAAAGCAATAAGCGGGGAGTAACGAAGAGCCTCTCCCTCATCAGACTGAGCAGAAAAAGCCATGGCTTTTTGAGAAGGCTCCAGCAAAAAAAGTCTCCAGAGTGGAAGTTCAGTTGTGAATTTTTGAAGGTAAAATTTGAAAGTCCAGCTGATAGTCCGACTGGTTCGGGGAACGCTTTTGCTGGAGAATATGGAATGTTGGATCAGAGGGCAGGAGGCAGTTCACAAGCCAAGCCGTTTCAGGCCCTGACCCACGATTAATATAAATGAGATGATTGAAGCCGATTTGCGGCACAGTTGTGATCGTAAGCTGAAGGTCCACGACGCCTGTGCCGCCTTGTATGTCCTTGAGAGGAGGGAAGGTGGCGGTATTCAGGGTTATTGGTTGCTGTTCTCCATTCAGAAACACCGAAAGTCTGTGGATAATTTGAGAAACGTAGGAGCGCTCTTCAAAAAGAGACAAAGTTCCATCATGGTTGGTATCAAGTTCCTGGATAACGCTTTTGGCTACATCCACACCCGGCACAAGGTGAAGATGCAAAGCAATATGATCTCTGGCGAGGTCAATTGTTGTGGCCTGAAGGTATTCATCCAGCCGATGAGCTGAAGCCATTCCAGGGATTAGAACCGCGATACCTACGAGAAAGGCGGGACGTATCACGCTCATCGTGCCGTAAGCCTGTTACCGTAGCTGTTGGTCGGGTCACGATAGACAGTATGAACATGCTGGGTAGGATCACCACCAACACCTTGAGGCGAAAATTCAATCAACAGCCGCGGGCCCTGAATACGATAATAAGACGAGCCATTACGCTTAGGTTCATGCGTAATTGGACCGCTCCATGCAAACCAGGTGTCGTTCAGACCATCCCTTATTTCCTTGAGGCGCGGAGCTGCGTAGGCATCGTTGATAATGCCTGCCCACTCACCAATGACGTCCATAAGCATGTCCTTTTGAGCAGGAGTCAGAGCTGAGCCTTTGAGACCTTCAGGGACTATGGTCTCTCCATCATGTCCGGGCCCCTGAACCAGATCATCTACTCGATATGGAAGGATAGCCTGCTGACGCTGCTTTGAATTTAAAGCATTCAGAAGCGCGAAAGCCTTGTCATTCTCACCTGCGAGGACACGGACTGTTTGCCCGTTGTGTCGATACACAGCGGGTTGTGCGCCGGTCAATGTTGGGGTCATCACGCCGTGAGGGCCGTCAATGACAAGATTTAATCCCAAATGATGGCCACCGAACTGCACCATCCATGGGGACATTTCAGATGGCTCTCCGAAGATGGCTATGGTGTAGACAGCTCTCCCGGCGGCGAAATTGGTTCCCTCATCAGCAAGTGCCTGATCTGAGCCCATGATGTCCTGCACTTTTTGATAGCCCCTCGTACTCAAGAGCGTTTGCAGAAGACGCAAGGCGGCTGACTGTTGTGTTGCAGTTAACTCGCCCATCTGCAAACCAGGCCGAAGGACATCGCTGACAGGAAAATTTGACCAGACAGCCGCACCGTAACGCTCCCCGATAAAACCACCTGCAGGACCCATACCGGGCCCGCTTTTGGTTGGCCTGGGAGCCTCGGTACCTGTAGCGGGAACAACAGGTGCGCCGGGAGCCGGTCTGCGGAAGCGGGCAAGAGTACCAGACTTTTGTGCAACAAAAGGAAACTGTATTTTCTGGCGGCTCTGTGAATCGAAAGTTGCCAGGAACGTCTGAGCTGCGACAACAGCAGTTTCCGTCTGCCTGGAGGGCATGGTTGCTCCTGACGGCGTTTCCGTCCGCGGTTGTGGAATACTGGCCGCAATGGATGAAGAAATGGTCATAAACAGGCTACCAATTATCCAAAATCTACTCTTCATCCCGCCCACTCTCATTGGTGCTCACACCGTGTCGAGCTCTGCTCCGAATAGCGAAACTGAAACACTGCATTGCGGCATGGAACGGATCAAGGCTTTACCTTTTCAACTTTGAGGCGTTCAGACTGCATGGTGCCATCTTGGGTCACAGAGGCTTGATCTCTGCTGCTTGAGACAATGCCACAAGAAGTAAAAAGCGGAGGATTCTATGACATTCATGCAACAACGGCGCTTTCGCCACATGCAATCGCCGCGTCAAATCCTGGCAGCTTGCTCAGTTGGGGCACTTCTCGTGGCATCGGGGGCTCTGCTTTTTTCTTCAGAAGCGCGCGCTGCCAACTGCGCGGACTTGGCGCGTCTGGCACTTCCTAATGCGACCTTTACCAAGGTTAAAACCATAGACGCCGGAGAGTGGCACAGCCCGCAAACAAATCTGAGCCGGATCATGACAGCCCCCGGCATGAACCTTGCAGGGCATCCAGTTCAGGCCGCTAACCCGGCATTCTGCCGTGTGGCTATGACGCTCCGTCCGTCTTCAGATTCAGCGATTCAAACAGAAATCTGGCTTCCGCTACAGGGCTGGAATGGAAAGCTGCTTGGGGTCGGAAATTTCGGATGGGCAGGCTCCCTCATGTATGACGGCATGGTGACGGGCCTGGGGGAAGGCTATGCTGTTGCCAGCACAGATACAGGTCATGACAGTTCTACGCCCGAAGGACAGGGTGGACGTTTCACGCTAGGGCATCCGGAAAAGCTGGTGGATTATGCTTACCGCGCTGACCACCTGATGACGGTGATGGCAAAGCAGCTCATCCGGCGCTTTTATGGGAAAGACGCTTCCCATGCATATTGGATTGGATGCTCCTTGGGCGGGTTGGAAGGCTTGATCGAAGCGAAGCGTTACCCCGATGATTACGACGGCATCGTTGCTGGAGCGCCTCCTAATCCGATTGTCAATTTCAATGGTGAACAGCTCTGGGCAGGATGGATGAGCTATCATGATCCCGCACTGCGTGTGGGGCGCGAGAAGTTCCAGCTTTTGAACCGTACAGTCATGGCGGCATGTGCCTCTCCGGTCGGGAAAAGCCAGGGTTTTCTTGACGAGCCGGACAAGTGCGGGTTCGATCCCAAGCAGCTTTTGTGCGAGGGAAAAGATACGAAGGGCTGCCTGACGGCCAATGAGGTCAAAGCGGTGGAGCAGATCTATCGCGGCCCAGTTGATCCCAAAACGGGCAAGGTTATCTTCCCAGGTCCAGCGAAAGGCAGTGAAGACGGATTTTCAGCGGATGGGAAAGCGTTTCCCGTGGCTCTCGATCTGTTCAGATATGCTGCTTTTCAGAACCCCGCATGGGACTGGACTACACTGAAGTGGGACACTGACATCGCCTCCGCAACCAGCAAGCTTGGTCCGCTACTTCATGTCGATGACAATCTGACGCCTTTCTTCAAGCGTGGAGGGAAGCTGTTAATGTATATTGGCTGGAATGACGGGCATAACCCGCAGGAACTCGCCGGATATTATCAGGCCCTCATGCAGCATGCCGGACCAACAGGACAGAAGTCTGCTCGCCTCCTTGAAATCCCCGGTATGGGGCATTGCTATGGCGGAGCAGGGTGCGACACGTTCAACAAGCTTGGCGCGATCGATGCGTGGGTCATACGTCACGACGCTCCACAAACGATTATTGCCTCTCGGGTCGAGAGCGGGAAAGTCATACGCACAAGACCGCTCTGTGCATGGCCGCAAGTTGCCCGATATGATGGACACGGCCCTATGACCACGGCGGCCAGCTTCAACTGCGTTGTGCCAGAGTGAAAACTGAAATTCCTGAATTTAAAGAACGGGAATTTCAGCCGTAATACCAAATGATGAAACGCCACTATGTCAGCTTTTGTCCCGTCATCTGGAGTACAGAAAGCCAATCTGGTGGAACCGAACTTCTGGCAATCAGAAATTGGAAGTCAGCTGCCCTCCGATAACAGCAGCATCCTTGAAAGTGGTCGTAGCACCTGGGCGTTGGAGATACTGAAAGTCTGCCTGCAACGTTGTGCCGCGCATGAGATGGGTGCTGTAGAATGCTTCATACACATTCTCCCAATGCTGCACCCCGTAAACAGGGCCCCACTGATTATCGAGATAGGGCAGGCCAAGCGCCAGAGATGATTCCTGCTGAAGGGTGACGGTATGGCTCATGTCCATATGCTGGAACATGATACCAGCCTGATCGCCACTTCGATGCCACGGCGTCCCGCTATCGACTATTCCGATCCACTCATGATCTCGCATGGCGACAAGATTGCCCTGCGCATACCCAACACCACCAATAAGAATAAGCCCATCAGTAACGCCCGGCCCATTGCGAACCAACATCTGGTCAAACATGAACCAGGCTGATGTCATCCCGGCTTCATAGCGCCGCCCAAGGCCTGTTGCCTGAAAGGAGTTGCCGTTCACGTCCTCGTAGAGGTTCGGATAGCGCGAGTTATCATACCAGGCGCCGAGCTTGTAGTTACCTCGCAGTTTGTTCTTACCGAAAGACGGCATCCAGCCGATTTCAATCTGCGATGAGACCTTACCCAATCCGCTCTGAGCAAGAGCCCAGCCTGAAATGCCACCGTTGTAGCTATGGGGAGAAACCGCGAAGACGCCTCCCATGATGTAAGTTTGCTCCGTCGGACGAAGACGCAGCACTCCACCAAGGTTTCCAGAGGGCCAGTCGCGTCCACCCGGGACGTATTTTCCGGGAGCGAAATTACTGCAAACCGACACGTTCATGAAGGAACAGGCGACGTAATCGAACGCAAAGAAGCTTCCCGTTGGAATATCACCAAGGGACAAAATGATGCGGTCATTCAAAAAAGACTTATCCGCATACATGGAAACAAGATGCGCAACTACGTTACCACGGGCACCGTAAATCTGTTCAGGATTGGTAACTGAATCGCCCAGTGTGTGGCTGAAGCTGCGTCCATGGCCGTTAATGACGAGAAGATGCGTCCAGAGACCTTTCACGCCTGCAAGTTGCTGCCAGTCCACATCCAGTTCGGCAGCCACCTGACCGGCCAGCACGTTATCCCGCGTGCGACCACCCGTGACATTGGCCATGTATTCTTCATTGAGCGCGACGTTCAGATACATGCCGTGCTTTGTCAGCCATGTCTGCGCACCGCCCCAGTCTCCGAATAAATGAGGATTTCCATATAGAGACGGGACGAGGGGCCCAACTGCGAAGGTACCCATGCCTTCCATCGCAAAAGCACGGGACTTGTAGGATTCAGGTGTTGCAAGGTTCTGGGAAGTTTCGCTCTGTGCGAGCGCCTGACGGCCGGGACCAACGATACCCAGGGCCGCGCACAGGAAAAAGCCAGCAAGTTTTTTCCTGTGCATTGGACGTCGGGTTTTCATTCAGTGCTCTTTGCCTTTGAAGTCTGCAGGAAGGTGGTGACTGTGGACTGAGCGAGATGAGCATCGGTTTCACCTTCGCCACCACTCAGACCAAGGGCCCCTACGAGCTCATTGTTCACCATGATCGGGTATCCACCGCCGGCGGGAAGGGCATTCGGCAGCGTGCTGATCATGTAATTCCCGCTATTGAGGGCATGTTCCATGTCAGCGGTTGGACGAGCGAAGGAGAGCGCGGTCTTGGCTTTGCGGATCGCCAGTTCGATACTCCCGAGTTGTGTCCCGTCCATCTTCTGAAAAGAGACCAGATTTCCGCCCGCATCAACAATAGCGATGGCGACACGGGCATGACTGGCCACCGCAAGCTTCTTGGCCTGATCGATGAGGGTATTTGACGTCTCTAAATTCACGGCCAGGTCCTTCGCTGATGCAAGCCCAGTAAGACTTGCTGTTGCGATGAGAATACTCAGAGCGGCGCCAATGGTCCGGCGCTGAAATAGTTTGTACAAAACACTTACCCCTGTTTCAGGTCATTGAGAATGGCATCGGCGGCGCGGAGTGAGAGCGCAGCCATCGTCAAAGTGGAATTCACCGTTCCAGACGCCGCCATTGTTGCGCCTGTAGCGAGAAACAAATTGGCGTGATCATGGGTTCTAAGCCACTCATCCACGACAGAATCACGCGGATCGTGGCCCATGATCGTGCCTCCGGTGATGTGATTGTTCGGAGTGAAGAACGGGCTCATTTCAATTTCAGTCCCCCCAAGGGCCTTGGCAATGTCCATCAGGCGCTGCCGGGAAATGACCGCTGATTTACGCACGTATTCTCCCACGTCATACGTGACTTCGGGATGCGGAATACCGAGAGCGTCTTTGTGATCTTTGGAAAGCACCAGGCGGTTATTCGGGTCAGGGAGGACCTCATGGTTGGCATAAATGTCCACACCATGAGCCGTACGACGGCGGATCTCCTGGTCCAGCTTCCTGCCAACCAAGCCCATGGATAGAGCTTTCATGCCAGCACGGGAGTTCTGAGCCGTATTGTTATAGCCAATCTGTGTCGCAGCATATTCAGAACGGAAATCACCGTCACGGAAGTTCGTAATGGAGCTCATCTGAACCGAACCGCCGCCAGCCCAGATAGGCTCTGCAGCCTGGAAGCTCATACCGATGCCGGGATGGTCCATCATGTTCCGGCCAACAAGGTCCGATGAGTTTGCAATCCCATTCGGATTGCGATCATTGGCCGCGAGCAAAAGCAGTTTGGGTGTTTCAATGCCGTTGGCGGCCACGACGAACGTTTTGGCAACGACACGATGAGACTGTTTTTCCGGGTCATAGAAGCGGATGGCCGTGATCCGGTTCTTGGCATCCGTCTCCATCGCATACACGACAGCATTCGGAATGATTCTGGCCCCCAGCTTCTCCGCCTTCAGTGCGGCATAGACCCCGTTGTACATCGCTCCAATCGGGCAGATCGGCATGCAGTTGTTATTTCCGCAGCACTGTGGACGGCCATCATAGGGACGGCTGTTACGGGCCTGAGGAACAGGAGTGTTCGAAAACCCAAGTTTACTCACCACATCCGTGAAGGTGCGGTCTCCATATCCATAAGGCATGGACGTCATGGGCCAAGGGTTCTTGCGGGGCGCAGACGGCGTGATGTCTTCTCCGTTGGGGCCCATCACACCCATCTCGCACTCTGCCTCATAGTAATAAGGCTCAAGTTCATCATAGCTCATAGCGTAGTCACGGCCCACGCCATACGTAGAGTGTAACTTGAAATCGTTTGGCAGATACCGCCAGCTTGAGGCTGCCCAGTGCCAGGTTGTGCCGCCAACGCCTTTGATGATGCCCTGCTTGTACGCCGTGCGATCCGGGCCTTTGACGATCAGGTAATTATTGTCCGGAAAGTAGTTGGTGTGAGGCGCCCAGGGAACGCTGGGATAAGGCGTTGCGTAATCATACTGGGACTTGTTGTCAGGCGGCATATTCCGCCAGTTCTCTACGATCTGGGAGCGATCCCGCCGAGGCCCTGCATCCAGCAGTAAGACAGAAAGACCGTTGCGAACGAGTTTATGGGCGAGCAGGGACCCACAGATTCCTGCTCCGATAATGACGACATCAGCCGAAAGCGTTTCACCAGACATGATTTTACCCTTGAATTCTATTAAGCGACACGCTGTTTCCGACGGCTGATCAGCCACCAGACGCCACCCACCACGATGATGGCCCCTAAAACGCCACCAGCTCCGAGCAGAAGCATCACGCCTGGGCTTGCGAGTTTGGCGAGAGGGACCTGCTTGCCACCAACACGAACCTGTTTCACGGCATCGGCAGAGACAGTGGCCTGCGCGTTGCCAAAGTGGCTCAGAACGTAATCTGCGATTGTCGCGATCTGCTCATCATTGAGCGGTTGCACCAAAGTTCCCGGGCCAAAGGCTGGCATCAGGATTTCATGATCCTCCGTTGTGCGGTCCACGCCATAGAGGATGCTGGCAATCAGATCGTTCGGATTGCGCTGTCCGGTCGTCGTATTACCCACGAGGGACGGATAATATCCATCCGCTGACCCTTTACCGTTCGACTGGTGGCAACTCGCGCAGACGGCTTCATAGAGGGCTGCACCATCCATTGTTTTGGACAGAGTGCTGTTGTTACGGCGCACATTCGCATCAGCAACGCTGTAGCTTGATGGGCGACCGAGATGAGCGAAATTGGCAACCGTTTGACCAGCTTCTGCTTTAGGCGGAACCGACCTGAGATAGGTCACGATCGCTGAAATATCCCCGTCTGGCAGATACTGCAGACTGTGCTCAACGGCTTCAGCCATCGGCCCTGCCGCACGTGCATGAGCCGTTCGGCCGGTTTTCAGGTATTGGTAGAGATCATGGTCAGACCAACCGCCAATGCCGCTTTGAGGGTCGTTGGTGATATTCGGTGCACGCCATGAGCCTATATCTGCTCCCGCCAGATAAGCGGACTGATTAGGGGCAAGCAGGAAATTGCGTGGCGTATGGCACTCGCCACAATGAGCCAGTTCGTCAACCAGATAACGCCCGCGGTTCCAGTCATCGTTGTGGGTATGGTCGAAGACATATGGCTTGCCTTCAATGCGCGCGGCAATCTTCCAGATACCCAGTGATGCACGGATGGAGAACGGGAAGGGGAGCTGTGTCCTGGGCGACGGCGCGTCTACAGGTTTTACTTCGTTCATGATGTAGGCATAGAGCGATTTGACGTCTTCATCCGTCAGGCGGTTATAGGCGTCATAAGGCATGGCCGGATAAAGCTGTGCACCGTCTGCTCGGATACCGTGCCTTAACGCCTGAGAAAACTGCTTAAGCGTGTAGTTTCCGATGCCATGGGTTTTGGAGGGTGTGATGTTGGTGGAGTAAATGTTTCCCATCGGGGATGAGATCGCATATCCACCCGCCAGAAATTGACCATCCCGTCCGTTTGTATGGCACGCAGCACAATCGGCTGCGATCGCAAGATAATGGCCGCGGCTGATAGATGGTTGATGAGCTGAAGCGGGTGTGGGCTCCGTCGGTTGTGCCAGTGCAGACGCTCCTGCGAAAAGCAGAACCGTTGTCAGGGCAGTGCCGGACAGAGAACGAAAATATCGCATTTTCACTGTGATAATTTCCTTAGAATTCCGGCATGGCGTCGACGGAACCGGGTTCTGCAACCCAGTAATTTGGCCCGTTATGAGCATAAGTCGGGATGACGACGACATCGCGAGACGATTGATACATCAGCGCTTTTTCGAAAGCATAAACCTTGGCGTTTGTTCCACTTTCAATGACGCCAGCATACCAACCGCGGATAATCTGAAGGAGCGTGGCATGCAAAGGATCGCCGTTAAGACCTTCGTCCAGCGCCTCAACATCCTGATAACCGTTTTTCGCGATCCTTTCGCGAAGAGCTGCTACGCGAGCAGAAAAATCGTGTGTCTGGGCCTCAAACGCGAGGAGCAGCGCGGATCCAATAGCGAGATCCAGATTTTTATGGCCGGTGGCAAAGGTTGATAGCTGCATAAAATCTGAAACGCCATTCCGGTTCGATGCTACTATTTCTTGAGCAGAACATTTCTTAATCGTTCCGATTGCAGCAGCGGTGATGCAGGCGCCAGATAGAGCAAGGAGACGCCTGCGGGAGAGAAAGACCGGGACAGGATTGGGATCAGGTAATTTTTCCAACGGCGCTCTCCAGAGACATAGTTTGATACGTTATGCCCCCTTCATCCGGATTTTTTCCCAATAATAGAAATGACTATTTTTTGTTCGGTATAACAGGATGGTGATTACAGTTACTGTTATTGGTAACGTTTTCGGCATAATTGGAAATATTTCTTATTTTATCATAAATTTATAAAGAAATAACCGTTATAAACTAACACTTTTGTATTTATAATTATTATTTAATAAAAGTAATGCAAATATTTGTTTGGATATTATTATTTTATATTTATTTCTATATTTTCTATAACGATAAAGAAATATCTGACGATAGTTATTTTTCTTTATCATTTTATAATTTTTTGGTGTTGCACCCTTGGTCTTATGTGAAAAAAAATCGCTGTCACGTGCTGATTTATGATTCGCCTTAGCGTTTGATCACTGAGTGAGGGAACACCACCCATGCGCCTCAAAATACATCTTAATCGATATGAATATGACGAACTAAACCCCATTCAAGAAAGTTTGCGAACGGCTGGTTTTTAAATCTACCCTATGAAATTCTTATCTTGTAGTTCCAATTATCCAGCTTTTCGGCACAGGCTCCATAAGAACAAATCCGACTTGAAAAATAACGCATTATCGTGCCCCTGAACGCCGATAGCTTCGAACCACTCAAAACCTTCGTAGCAAGGGAGAGTATTACTTCTAATTCTGATTAAGGGAGCCAGTGCCGAACGCAAGCCCGGCTGCGGCGATCAAGGCAGCATAATAGGCATCTGAATGGCTCAGTGTCGCATCAAGATACGCATTCTGCGCGATACTCGTCTGCGTCACGGAGCCGACGCCACTACGATATGCGGTCGAGGATGCCTCAAAACTTGTCATCGCTGCCGTCTCCAGCTTTGCTGATGCGGTATAGGCACTCAGGCTTGTACGGAGCGCATTTTCTGCGACTACAATCTGCTTCACTGAACTGTCGACTGTTTGCTGCAATGTCGCATCCGCACTGTCAGATTGATCCTGGGCCTGCTTCAGCAACGCCGCTCGGGTTCCCCCATCGAAGATGGGGACAGTAATCCCACCAAGGATCAAACTGCTGAAGGCATTACTCGATAAGTTAAGGGTTGGGGGAGCCTCACTTCCCACTCCCGGCACGGATGAGAGCGCCAGACGCCCCGTGGTGTAGGCCACATTTCCTGTCATGAAGATCTTGGGCAAAAATTCACTTTTCGCTGCGCGAACTCTGCTTTTTGCCGCTTTCGCATTTGCGTATGCTGCAAGAACGTCCGGTCTGCGTGAAACGGCCTGTTGGACAAATGCGTCAGTCAGACGAATATCATCCAGCCCGAGCGGACGGCCAGAAATATCGAGTGTCTCAAGTTTCGTGTTCGGCGAAATACCAATGGCATTCAGAAGTTCAAGGGCCGTATTCTGTTCATCGCCCTCTGCCTGCACAAGTCGCAGTTCAGTCTGTGCCGTAGCCTGCCGAGCCTGCGTGACATCCACTATGGTGCCTTGTCCCTGATGCAGCTTTGCGATTGCAGACGCTTCCACAAAACGCGCATTGTCGTGCGCTTTACGCAGCAATATGACACGGCTTTGCGCTGCAGCATGGGTGTAATAGGCCGTTGTCACCCTGTAGATTATTTTCTGGTGGGTAGCAGTGAAGAGCACATTGGTTGCAATCTGTGCCTGCTTTGTGGCGGCAATAACGGCCTCACGTTTGCCGAAGTCGAACAGCAGCCATTCCATACCTAGGGTCTGGATTTCGCCAGCGCCCGACCTGCTGTTGCGAACACCGCCCAAAGCACTGTTTAACCCACTCAAACCCGAGTTAATTGCATCTTCAGCAATGCCCGCATTGCTAACCGACGGGTTCGCACCGTCATTACGGCTATGATTGTATCCGCCCACAACTGTCGCGGTTAGGCGGGGCAAATACGCACTCTTCGTAATTCCCACAGCCAGAGCGGCATCGCGCGCAAGGTTCCAGGCACGTCTCGTTTCAGGATTAGCGGACTGCGCAATATCGATCAGTTCAGGCAGGGAATAGGCATGCCCTGCTTGAGGCGCCAATTCTGGGGCAGGAGGCCGCACACGGATCTGGCTATTGGACGGCAATGTGTATCCAGCAGGGACGGCCAGTGTGTGAGGGCCGGGCTTACCAGGTAACAGTTCTCCGTTTGTAGCGACATTCGGTTGCCATGGCCGATCAGGGCTGGCTGGCGCCGTTTCAAGTGCCTGGGTCGCGCAGCCCGATAGCAGGAGCGGTAGCAAAAAGGTTCTTTTGAAGTGAATCATGAAGCAATCTGTTCCAGTCGTGCCGTGCGATCGGCTAGTTCTGGCCGCTTGGGAGTTGCAAGCAATTCTTCAGTCAGCCTCGAGGCATCGATCAAGGCATTTCGGGCCGCCTGAAGACGAGGCTGGTCAGCGCGCATATGCGCAGGCTCAGACATCGCATATTCCAGCGTTCGTTCGCTTTCCAGTAACGCGGATTGACTAAGAGCAGCCGCCTGAAGCTGATCTTCAGAGCTCTGAGCCGCTCCCTGCCGCTTAAGGCAATCTGTCAGTTTGCGAAGACTGGCCCCCAAATGATCGTAGGCACTTGCCGGCCAGAAGCTGGTGAACATGGCATATGTAATGAGATTACCAAGCATGATACCGACAATACGGTCCCGTGCGGTGGCCATGTCTGCAGTAGGGCCATAGCCCTTCAGATCTGTCAGATAAAATGCCAGACCGATCTGAAAACCAGCATAAGCAATACGCTCGTCGCCTGTCTTGACCCACGCCCCGATCAGGGAAACAACAAAGACAAGCACCAGAAATCCGGTGATGCCATTCAGGTGTGGCATCACGGCGATAATAGAGGCGATCCCCAGCGTTCCGCCTATGAGAGCACCCGTGATGCGCAGCGTCAGCTTTGAAATCATCTCGCCCATCGTAGGCAACGCGACGATGAAGCAGGTGATGATGCAAGTGTGGATGCCTGGCCAATCCAGAACCTTGAAGGTCAGATAACTCAGCATCACCGCAGCAGTCCCTTTCACTGCGAAGCGAACATGGTCTGGATTGGTAAAGGCGTCCTCAGAAAAGAAACCGGATTTTTCCTTTTCTGGCGATTTTCCAGCGACAGGGGCAGGAGGGGTTGTGAAACTCGGCAGGAGGGCGGTTATCGCCTGTAAAGACGGATGCTCCGAAGAGATTACAGGGCTTTCGATGGCTGTGGGATAGTCACCGCCCGCAAAAATCCTGGCCATGCCTTCAAGCGTTTCAGTCAGGCGAGACAACTGCTCCTGTGGCAGTCTTGCCCGGCTCGCCTCATCAGCAAGCGCAAGAACACCGACGCTGCTGTTGGCAGCCTGCCGCAAGCAAGCCAGATCGTGAACGGACCAGATCTTTTCAAGTGAGGCCATTTTGGCGGATTTCATCATGCCCACCGTGCCTTCCCGAAGCATATCTGTCGCTCGTTCCCGCGTGAGGGTATCAGGAGTTTGGAGAAGGCGAACAGCCATGTAGAGCCGGGCAGATATGCTATCCGTCAGGATCTTCTTGGGGGACGGGCAAATCAACAGCCCCAGTACAATCATGACGGCACCCGGTACGGCCAGAAAGAGATCCGTGTAGAGAAGGGCGCGTGTCACGATTTCTCCAACCGGGACCTGATCAATCGCAATCAGTCCGTAAACAGTAATCAGACCCAGCATATAAGCCACAGGCTTTAGCTTGCTGGCGGAGCCCAGAAAGAAAAAACTGAACGACAAGAGGGCGATGACGATCACCAGTCCCATAGGATGATCGAGCGTCAGGCGGATGAGCGCGTAAATGATCAGCAGCAGAATGAGGATAAGGACATTTACGGCCACACCAGCCAGAGCATTTGTCACGCGGTCCTTCTGCCACAGCGCCATGGTCACAAGAGCAGGCACGGCCAGTTCCGGAACCTGCCAGATTTCTCCAATCAGCACGGTCGTTGTGCATGCGGCCGCCATGCGAAGCGCATATCCCAATCGCCCCGGGGCAGGGTCACAGACCATCCGCCAGATCCGTGCCAATCCCAGTCCTGGCACCCTCATGCTGGAAGACGAGGGGGCATTCGCCAGAGTGTCAGGGACAGGCAGCGCCATGCCGGATCTCAACGGTTGCTGTGGCGCCAAGTCTTAGCAAAAGGGGGTTTGCCCTCTCCAACTTGATACGCACCGGAAAGCGTTGGGCGACGTGAACCCAGTCCATTTGGCGCGGTACGATGGGCAGTGACCGGGCAACACCAGCAGAATCCACAGACAGAACGCCCCAACCAATACTTTCGACGTGTCCGCGTAGAGGACTGTGGCGATCAATCATCGAGTGAACGGTCACGCAGTCGCCAATCTGAACGGAAGAAAGATTGATCTCACGGATATTGGCGGTAGCGTACCACTCGTCATCGGTAATGAGCGTGAACAGGACCTGAGACGGTGCGAGAACCTCACCAGCTTTAACCCGTAAACTCGTGACATAACCATCCGCAGGAGCTGTAACTACAGTCTGGCGTAGCTCGTATTTTGCGTGGTCCAGGGCTGCCTGACTGGCATCCCGTGCGGCAAGAGAGCTTTTCAGATCTCCGATAGCTGTTGTCGCTGCGACAGACTGGTTTTTCGACTGCGAAAGCGACACTTCAGCGTCGTGGAGTGCTACACGAGCCTGATCATACTGTTGCCACGGAATATAGGACTTGCCAGCAAGCGGCTTCAGACGCTCCACCGTACGTGCGGCCAAATCACGATTGGTTCTGGCGCGAACAACCTGGTCATCTGCCGTGGCGGCGTTGGATGTCTTGATGCTGAGCAGCCGTGTCTGGTTCTCGACCTCCGCATTCGCGAGATCCAGATTGGCCTGAGCCTGTCGGAGAATCAGTTCGTAGGGTTCAGGATCAAGTTGGTAAAGAACATCCCCCTTATGAACATGCTGATTGACGACAACTCGGAGCTCCTTCAACCGTCCACCAACGGTGGAGGCGACGTGCACCATTTCTGCGTCAATACTTCCGCTGTCAGAAGACGGATGAGTGCTGTCTTCATGCGAGACATGGACGCCGAAGAGAATGGCTGCCCCAACGCAGACGATTGCAACGATAATACCAATCGGCTTTTTTCCGGAAACTTGAACGCGCTGCATCATCAAGGCCCGAACACCAGCGTCCACACAGTCAGTGCGGCGATAACGCCCAGCGCTACATAGGTGAAGAGACGAAAGCTGAGGATGGCATCAAGGCCGGTTAGAAGGAATATCACTCGCAATCCAACTGCAACCGCAACACCAATGAGGCCACAGACCATCCAGTCCGGAAAGTAAGCACCTACAACTGGAAAAGAAGGGGCGCCCTGGAGGGTGCATCCTTCACTCGCCAATAAACACGAGACAGGAATGAGAAAACGCAGGCGGGTAAATCGCATGAGAGGTGTCAAAGCTTTCTGCGTCCAACAAACAGAGTGCCAGCCTACCACATTCCACTCCAAAGGCTACTCCGTATCGCATGACTAAGTGTTTGAACTTGGGTGCATTGATTTACGGAGTAAACAATGACGGCCGCCTTGATTAGACTTTCCGTGAATGATGGATTTGTCTTCATCGGAAAAGCCTTGGGGGGAAGAAAACGCTAACATCTTCTCGACGCGATTTCTCATGATCAGTCGTTCCAACAAATGCCGCAGATGCGAACAGCCTCCCACGTAGAACCCATAGTCTCGCATAAACTGAACGTTTGGTCAGAAAATCCTTGCCAGGAAGTATTTCGAACTCATACCATTCCGATTACGAACCAAGTCAGGCAGGAGACGAGTATGCGACTCGATATTGCATGTGGCCGATTGGCGGAAACCGCTCTGGAACTGAACTTCGCCGACGCTCACCCTGGTCTGTCGGCCGAACAGGCGGCGCTGGAAGCCGATCGATGCTTTTACTGCTACGACGCTCCTTGCGTTGAGGCCTGTCCCACGGACATTGATATTCCGCGGTTCATCAAAGCCATCGCATCTGACAATCTTGCCGGCGCTTCACGTACCATTCTTCAGTCCAACATTCTGGGCGGGTCGTGTGCCCGGGTTTGTCCGACCGAAATTCTGTGTGAGCAGAAATGTGTTCACACCGCGATTGAAGCTCATCATGCCGTGCGAATAGGCGCGCTGCAGCGGTTTGCTACAGATTGGCAAATGCAGCAGAACACTCACCCGTTTCAGCGAGCCGCAAGCACCGGAAAGCGCGTGGCCGTAGTAGGAGCAGGGCCAGCGGGGCTAGCCTGCGCCCATCGGTTGGCCATGCATGGGCATGATGTCACGATCTTTGATCGACACGATGCACCCGGTGGCCTCAACCAGTATGGTGTCGCGGCCTATAAACTTGCTGACAACTTCGCCCAGAAAGAAATCGATTTCCTCCTGGAGATTGGAGGGATCACCTTCCAGGGTAACGCGACGCTCGGGGAGAACATCACGCTTGCGGGCCTCCGCGAGACCTATGACGGCGTTTTCCTGGGCCTGGGTCTGGCAGGTGTGCGCGCTCTAGGCTTGGAAAGCGAGTTCGCAGAGGGCGTTTTGGATGCAGTCGATTTTATCGAGACCCTCCGCTCTCGGAATCTCTCGGAAGTTGTAGTTGGCAGACGCGTTGTCGTGATCGGCGGCGGCAACACGGCAGTTGACGCAGCAGTGCAGGCAAAACGTCTGGGTGCGGAAGAGGTAACGCTGGTTTATCGGCGCGGGGCTGAGCACATGTCGGCCACGGAAGTTGAACGAGAATGGGCCCAAACAAACGGCGTAACGGTCAGATTCTGGGCGTCTCCCAGTCAACTCAATGTCGAGGACGGGGCCATCAGGAGCATCACATTTCTTCGAGGCACGCCTGACAGCGGTTACGATCCGCAGAATGCCTTCACACTCGCGGCCGACATGGTCCTTAAAGCAATCGGGCAGGTTTTCATCCCAGACCCAGTGCGAAACGACCAGATTCTCGTGGAAAACGGGCGCATCGTTGTGAATGAAACAGGACGCACCTCCATGCCGAGAGTTTATGCGGGTGGCGACTGTACGGCAGGAGAAGATCTTACCGTTGCAGCTGTCCGGGACGGACGGAACGCAGCTGAAGCGCTTCATAATGAACTGATGGCATCCAACACGGAAAGGGCCAACCACAATGGCTGACCTGCGCACGGTTTTTGCTGGAATCAAATCTCCCAATCCATTCTGGCTTGCTTCTGCACCGCCGACTGACAAGGAATACAACGTTCGCCGGGCCTTTCAGGCCGGATGGGGTGGTGTTGTCTGGAAAACGCTTGGGGAAGATCCACCGGTCGTCAATCTGAGCTCCCGCTATGGAGCCTTGGGCTTTGAGGGACGTCGGCTGATCGGTCTCAACAACATCGAGCTGATTTCGGACCGTCCGCTTGCGACCAACATCGCGGAAATCAAGCGCGTCAAACGTGAATTTCCGGATCGCGCCCTTATCGTCAGCCTCATGGTGCCCTGCGAGGAAGATAAATGGAAAGCCATTCTACCGATCGTTGAGGAGACAGGCGCAGACGGGATCGAACTGAACTTCGGATGCCCGCATGGTATGTCCGAGCGCAATATGGGTGCGGCGGTCGGGCAGGTTCCGGAATACGTTGAAATGGTGACACGCTGGTGCAAGCAGAACACGCGGATGCCGGTGATCGTCAAGCTGACGCCAAACGTAACTAACATCCTGATGCCGGCACGCGCCGCACGGGCAGGTGGCGCGGATGCAGTTTCCCTGATCAACACCATTCAGTCGGTCATTGGCGTAGATCTGGATGCCATGGCGCCCATGCCGGTTGTGGGCGGGAAAGGAACGCATGGTGGCTATTGCGGGCCTGCCGTAAAACCAATTGCGCTACGCATGATCGGAGAGATTGCCAGAGACCCTATTATGGCTGGAATTCCCATCTCCGGAATTGGTGGAATCAGCAACTGGCGGGATTCTGCCGAATTTCTTGCAATGGGATCAGGATCGCTTCAGGTCTGTACCGCGGCGATGCATTATGGGTTCCGCATCGTGGAAGACATGATTGATGGCCTGTCCAACTGGATGGACCAGAAAGGCTATGAGCGGCTGGAGGATCTGACAGGCCGGGCCGTTTCGCAGTTCGTGCCGTGGAACCAGCTCAACATGAAGTTCAAGACCCTCGCCAATATCGATCAGGATGCCTGTGTCGGGTGTGGTCTCTGTCATATCGCCTGCGAGGATACGTCCCATCAGGCCATTTCCAAGAAAAATACGACTGATCGCAGACATTACGAAGTGATCGAAGAGGAGTGCGTGGGCTGCAATCTGTGTGCGCATGTATGCCCGGTGGACGATTGCATCACAATGGTTCCACAGCCCGTAGATGGGGAACTGACATGGCCCCATCATCCTTCCAACCCCCATCGTATTCCCGCCTGAGAGGCATGACGCGGCGGCCACAGGGTCACCAGACGGACGGATGAAAGAGGACTGGCATGTTTCATAGCAATATGCGGATTAATGGGAACGCTCTCTGGGCAAATCTGATGGATACGGCCCAGTTTGGTGGAACACCAAAAGGCGGTATCCGTCGGTTAACACTGACCCCAGAAGATAAACAGGTTCGCGAATGGTTCGCTTCGACCTGTGAAAGTCTGGGCTGCACCATCACGGTCGATACGATGGGCAACATGTTTGCCCGCCGCCCGGGACTTGATAACAGCCTGCCTCCCATCACGATGGGCAGCCATCTGGATACCCAGCCAACCGGGGGGAAATTTGATGGTATTCTGGGGGTTCTGGGCGGCTTGGCAGTTCTACGGGCGCTTCATGAAGCCGGGCATACAACGCGCCACCCCATCGAACTGATTAACTGGACAAACGAGGAAGGGTCTCGTTTTACGCCTCCGATGATGTGCTCAGGTGTCTTCGCAGGCGTTTTTACGGAAGAGGAGGTTCTGGACAAGCGAGATCGCGCAGGTGCGCGTTTTGGGGATGAGCTTGTTTCTATTGGGTACCGCGGTGAAGAGATCTGCGGCGATCACCCCATCGCGGCCTATTTCGAGCTTCATATCGAGCAGGGACCCATTCTTGAAGTCAAAGACCGTGTTATTGGGGCAGTTTCTGGCGTTCAGGGAATGCGGTGGTATGAGGTAACCGTAAAGGGCAAGGATGCTCATGCTGGCTCTACCCCTATGCCCATGCGTCATGACGCACTACTGGCAACGTCCAGAATGGTTGTGGCCCTCTCAGAGATAGCACTGGGCCATGCTCCGGGGGCCGTGGGTACAGTGGGCCTGATTGAAAATCGCCCGAACAGCAATAATGTCGTACCTGGCGAGACGTTCTTCACCGTGGATATCCGTCACCCGGATGATACCGTCGTCGCGACCATGGAGCGGGAGTTCATGGATCGCTTCCACAGCATTGCTGAATCTGGCGGAGTGACGCTGGAGATCGTCTCCATCTGGGATGCTCCCGCAGTTCATTTTGATACGCGGTGCGTGGAGATGGTCGCGGATTCTGCGCGCCAGATGGGCTATGATCCCCTTTCGATTGTCTCAGGCCCGGGGCATGATGCTGCGTATCTCGCACGCGTTGCACCAACGGCCATGATTTTTGTGCCCTGCAGAGATGGCCTGAGCCACAACGAGGAAGAAAGCATTACGGAAAGCGAGGCCGAAGCCGGAGCCAATGTTTTGCTTGGTGCTGTCTTGAGAGCAGACAGTACGCTCTAGGCGTTCTGCCAATCAGGGGCTTGTCGTCCAGCCTGTCTGCTGTCAAAAATCGCTTCCCGCAAAGCAGGCTGGGAGAAAGACAATGCCACAAGACAGTCTGGAGGCGTCTCCCAGCCCCAGAAAAAGAACTCGTGCCGGTGCGCCGCGCCGCGCCACCGTTCCGCAAATCCTGAATGCTGCGGAATGGACCTTTGGCACCCGCGGCCTTAAGGGAACGCGCCTTGAAGATATTGCCAAGGTCTGCGACATCCCCAAGGGCAATATTCTCTACTATTTCGGCTCCAAAGAAGACCTGTACAACGCCACACTGTCACGCCTGCTGGATGTATGGCTGACAGATGCCGATCACTGGCTTTCTTCTGACAAGGACCCGCTGGATGGACTCAGGGGATACATAGAAGCCAAGATTGCATTCTCCCGCGCGCGCCCAGAAGGATCGCGTCTCTTCGCACAGGAAGTGCTCTCAGGCGGCCACATGGTTCAGGACTTCTTAAGGGGAGAGCTGCGAGCCCATGTAGCCCGACATGTCGCAATCTTTCTGGAATGGCAGGCGAAGGGCATCATGGCGCCTATCGACCCGACTCATCTGTTGTTTCTCTTATGGTCGGGTACGCAGGCATATGCGGATATGCAGGTCCAGTATGAGGCCGTTCTGGACCGTAAACCTCTTACTGACGGCGATTATGAAACTGCCGTCAACACTCTTATGACGCTTGTCCGTCCGCTGTTCTCCCAACCGGTCTCAGGCGCGTCAGAAGCAGATGAAAACAAAACCCTGAAAAAAAGCCTGTAAACCACGCGAAATTCTGGAATACGGCTAATGCTGGCAGGAAGACGTTTGCGAGTCCAACCAGCACAGCCAGACCCAAAGCCCAGATTGCAGTAGGGTTTACACCACTTCGGTACCAGTAAGCAGCCGATGGGTCCGTGCTGTACAGCGCAGGCACGTCCAGGGTTTCCCGCTGAACGAGATAGTAGTCCGCCAGAAGAATTCCTGTCACAGGAGCGATGAACAGACCCAGTATGTCGAGTGTCAGGTGAATCAGATCCGGACGGGCATAGAGGTTCCAGGGCGTGAGAGCGATGGCACCAATCGCCGCAATGACACCGCCGCCACGCCATGAAATGGATGCCGGGGCTATATTGGAAAAATCAAACGCTGCTGAGACAAAATTGGCAGAAATATTGATCCCGATGGTCGCGAGAACGAAAGTCAAAATTCCCACAATCATGACGGTCTGACTATCCAGACGCGTCACAGTCTCAACCGGATCAACGAGGATCTGCCCCAGAACAGGCTGGGTTAGCGTAACTGTTGTGAGCGCAAGTGCGCAGAACGCCATAAAATTGATCGGCAGGCCCCAGAAATTACCGCGCCGTACCGCACTCAGGCTAATACCGTAGCGTGCAAAATCGCCAAAATTCAGGATAATTGGGGAGAAGAATGCGATCGTCAGAGAGATCACATTCAACACGCCTGTCAGATGCTGTCCGACGGAGAGAGCAGACTGGGGAAGGACAGAAAAGCTGATCTGTCCATGCGTCTTCCACAGAAGCACGCCATCAAGCAGGATCATCATGACGTAAATGGCTGGCCCAGCCCAGTCTATAAAATGCCGGATGGACTCCATTCCGCGCCAGAATACCGCCAACTGCAAAGCCCAGATGAGCAGAAAGGCCAACCAGCCGAGAAGCGAAAGCCCCATCAGTCCGTGATGATGAACATCGCTGTAGTCTGCCAGTGACGGCATTATCCGAAGAACAAACAGAACCACAGCATTGGATGCCAGCCATGTCTGGATTCCATACCAGCCGACGGCAATGATCCCACGCACAAGCGCCGGGACGACCGCGCCGTACACGCCAAAGACGCTTCGGATAATGACCGGAAAAGGGGCGCCGGACTTCAGGCTCGGAACCGCGATCAGGTTGCAGAGAAGCTGCACGGCAACGATTGCAACAAGCAGTCCGATGAGCACACTGCTGACCGGCAACCCCATCATGAACAGCGTGCCAACCGTCATGTAGCCCGCGACACTGTGTACATCAGACATCCAGAGGAAGAGAAAGTCCTTCCATGCCCAGTTCCGGCTCTGAACAGGCGCCAGATCCGCATTCGTCAGGCGCCCTGTAGCGTACGCGTCCGGTGACTGTGTCATTCTGGTGATCCTCGTTCTCGAAAAAATTCCGGAAGCGCAATCGTTATGTTGACCGGCTGGTCAGATTAACCATACAGTTTCGGTAAGACAACGACATAATGCCAACCACTTTTCCTGAAGGGAAGGGATGTCATGCTCCTGATCAAGGGTGGAACAGTTGTTACGTCTGAGCGGCGTTTCAGAGCAGACGTCCTATGTGACGATGGCGGGAAAATCGCGGCTGTTCAGGCGGATATGGAAGCGCCGACCGGCAGTACCATCGTTTATGCAGATGGGCTGCTTGTCATGCCAGGGGGGATAGATCCCCATACGCATATGGAAATGCCCTTTATGGGCACGACGGCCAGTGACGATTTCTATACAGGCACAGCCGCCGGGCTCGCCGGAGGCACAACGAGCATTATTGATTTCGTCATTCCCGAACACGGACAGTCGTTACATGACGCATGGAAAACATGGCGGAGCAAAGCCGAAAAAGCGTCTGCTGACTATGGTTTCCATGTCGCGGTGACGCACTGGGATGAGCAGGTTCACCAGGATATGGAAACACTGGTGCGGAACTGCGGCGTTAATTCCTTCAAACACTTCATGGCCTACAAAAACGCCCTGATGGTGGATGATGAGACATTCCTCAACTCCATGCGCCGAGCGGGAGAACTGGGCGCTTTATGCACCGTGCATGCCGAAAATGGAGATGCCGTCTCGTTTCTTCAGGAGACTCTCCTGAAAGCGGGAAATACTGGCCCTGCGGCGCATCCGCTCTCCCGCCCCTCCAGCGTGGAAGGTGAGGCTGCCCAGCGCGCCATTACACTGGCGGCCGTCAGCAATACCCCGCTCTATATCGTGCATGTGTCGACACGCGAGGCGACCGAAGCCATCGCAACTGCTCGCCTTCGCGGACTACAGGTTTATGGCGAAGTGCTTCCACAGCATCTGGTTTTCGATGACAGCGTTTACCAGTCTTCAGACTGGCTGAAGGCATCGCGCTATGTCATGAGCCCGCCTTTCCGCGAAAAATCGCATCAGCAATCGCTCTGGGGCGGCCTTTCTTCCGGCCAACTGCACACCACCGCAACGGATCACTGTTGCTTCTGCCGCTCCCAGAAAGAAATGGGCCTCACCAATTTTACGCGCATCCCCAACGGTGTTCCCGGCATTGAGGATCGCATGAGCATTCTGTGGCATTACGGCGTTGTCGGCGGCAAGATAACTCCGGAGCAGTTTGTTGCCCTCACGTCCACCAATACGGCCCGTATCTTCAATATCCATAGCCGGAAAGGCATGATTGTTGAGGGTGCAGACGCGGATATTGTGCTGTGGGATCCATCGGCGTCGCGAACCATTTCTGCCGCCACACATCATCAGAATGTCGATTACAATATTTATGAAGGCATGACCGTTACAGGCGTAGCAAAAAAGACAATCAGTCAGAGCCGTATCCTTTGGGATGACGGTACACTGCGTGCCGAGCGCGGCCAGGGCCGGTATGTCGAGAGAGCGCCTTTTAAGAAAAAAACATCTGACAGCCTGACGGAGGCAGTATCGTGACTACATTGACGAACGAAAGCCTGTGCGCCCTTGCCATGAGTGAGGGGCGCAACTGGATGCCCTTTACAGCCAACAGACTGGTTAACGGTCGGGGCGATCATCGCGTTGTATCCTCTGCCAAGGGACCTTACTATACGATGGCCGACGGCAAAACGGTCTTCGATACCCTGTCTGGGCTATGGTGTACGCCTTTAGGCCATGGAAATCCACGCATTGCGGATGTGCTTCGTCAGCAGGCAGAAACGCTGGACTTCGCACCCGGATTTCAGATGACTCATGCACCGGCTGTAACGCTGGCAGCACGCATCGCAAAAATGGCCCCCGAAGGCTTGGAGCATGTTTTCTTCGCGAATTCTGGCTCGGAAGCTGTTGATACTGCGCTGAAAATTGCAATCGGCTTTCACAAGCTCAAAGGTGAGGGCGGCCGCTTTCGTCTCATTGGACGCGAACGGGGTTATCACGGTGTAGGGTTTGGGGGCATGTCTGTCGGCGGCATTGTCCCTAACCGCAAGATGTTCGCCACGGTAATGGTCCCTGGCGTGGACCACATCCGACACCCTTACGATCACGCCCATGTCGCCTTTTCAAAAGGGCAGCCTGAATGGGGCGCTCATCTGGCGGACGATCTCGAGAGACTGGTGGCACTCCATGATGCCTCCACAATCGCGGCTATCATTGTCGAGCCAGTGCAGGGATCAACCGGGGTTCTTGTTCCTCCTGTCGGATATCTTCAGAAGCTACGGGAAATCTGTACGAAACACGGGATTCTCCTCATTTTCGACGAAGTCATCACGGGCTTTGGGCGTATGGGAGAAAACTTTGCCTCCCAAAGATTCGGCGTCACACCAGATATGATTACCTTCGCCAAGGCGGTCACGAATGGGATCATTCCCATGGGAGGCGTTATCGTCACGTCAGAAATCTACAAAACATTCATGAACGGCCCTGACGCAGCCATAGAGTTCGCTCACGGCTACACCTATTCAGGACATCCGATGGCGGCGGCCGTGGCCCATACGGTGCTCGACATCATGGAAGAAGAGGGCACCAATGCGGCCGTCAGGGCACTGGAACCCATTCTGGAAGAAGAGATCCATGCACTGCAGGACCTGAAGTCCGTAAAAGATTTACGGAACATAGGCCTTACCGCCGCGATCGAACTCAATCCTCTTTCTGACAAATCCGCCCTTCGAAGCGTTCAGCTTTTTGAGCGAGGCCTGGAAGAGGGCGTTCTGCTTCGCGTCACAGGAGACACGATTTCTTTTGGTCCTCCATTTATTTCGACTCCAGATCAAATCAGAGGAATGATAGCCCAAGTTAGAAAGGTGATTATAAGCTGCGAAAAAGACTTCTAAATATTCATCTTAGTTTCCGAATTTAGAAATAAGCTTCAGAAAGCCGAATGATGGAAGAATCATTCGGCTAAACGCGCTGGAATTAATCCAAAATACTAATTTTGTATATTTATTTTCTCCGAAGATTATTTAGTATTTCATTATTATATCGAAATATGTTTGAGTGCATTTTATTCAGTTACGCCAACTGAGCTTTCGGAGAAAAAAAGTGAAGACACTGGCTTCTCGTCTGTTCCTCGGTACTATTCTGAGTTCCGTACTCCTTTCCGCAGAGACTGGACGCTCCAGTGCTGCTCCGGCTCATCACCCTCGTCATGTGACAAGCTCTCATCATGCGACATCTGGCACACCTGCAAAGCCGCGTTCCCGTAGAACGTCCATGATGGCAGCCAGCGAAGAGAGCGTTGGTGTTCGTGGGTCGAGAAGCGCGCGCAACTCTGGGGGAGGCATGATGCGCGTCGAAACTGCACCTTATGCCGTGCAGTCTGTGGGGCGCCAATATATTGAGATGAGAAGCCCGACATCAACCGGTCTTGATGTTGTCCAAAATCTTCCAAGTGTCAGCATTGCCATGCCAGATACGTCTGGCATCAAAGGCGGTGCTCTGTATATGCGCGGTTTTACTGATGCCGATACGGCTTTGCTTTTGGACGGTGCTCCTGCATCTCTTGCGGCGTATCTTCAGCAGAACGTTGACGCAGAGAACATCGAAAGCGTCACCATGACGCCTGGGAGCTCTCCCATCGATGCGCCTGCATCCAATGCAACGGCAGGTACGCTTGATGAGCGCACACTAACCCCTGGGAAAAAAGCTGGGGGCAGCATGGATTTTTCTTACGGCACCAACAACATGTCCCGTGAATTCGTCCGACTGGAATCCGGAGAAATCGGAAATTCCGGTATCCGGTCTTACATCTCAGTCTCAAATACCCATTCGAGACAGTGGATGGGTGCAGGTACAAACCGCCGGACACATGTCGACGTTGGACTTTTTAAAGAATTTACCAATGGATCAACTGTAAAATTTTTTGGTTCATGGAACAATTCCATGTTTACAATTGATGCATATCCAGATGCTCAAACATTTTATAATTATAAGCATACGGGACAGGGATATAACCGTACAAATGTCTGGGACAGGAATTCCACGTCCGCCGGAAATTACTGGCAAGGCAATATTGACTCCTGGAACCAGTTTTTCGTCACAACACAAGCCCATATCATTATCAACAAACGCCTGACTTTCGACCTGTCTCCCTATTTCGCGACAGGGTTCGGCTGGGACGGCTCAACTGCCGGCACGCCAGCCTCGACGGGTGCCACATATTTCTATGGAAACGGGCAGAAAGCTGACCCTCCTACACCGTTGAGCACATACTGGGCGCAGCACTGGTCCCCGCAAGTCGGGCTTGTCGCCAAACTGGGTTACGACCTTGATCGTCATAACCATCTGTCTTTCGGATACTGGTATGAGAACAATGCCGTCGACTATTTCTTTCCAACCATGGCAACACAACCTGGCGGACGAAATGCCAAAACAAATGACAATGCCTATAAGCTCTATACAGCAGATGGTCAGGAAGCGATTTACAGGTACAATGCGGGCTACGAGCTGAATTCTTTCTTTATCGAAGATACCGCCAAATATTTTAATGATCGCCTGACCATAAACGGTGGCTTCAAATATATCATGTCCAACTATTGGGATCGCGCTTCCGGGCTCAGCCAGTTTACGATCGGAGCCAACTCAACCGCGCCGCTTCCGCATCTTTCTGTCTCGTATAAAATCGACTCTCACAGTCAGGTTTACATGAATGCAGAGGGGGATTTCCGGCAGCCGTCTCCGTCACAGCTGTCTGGCTCGACGTCACTTCCAAAAAACCAGTATTCCATCACGGAACAGATTGGATATCGCTATAACAACCGGTACCTGACGTTCGATATTTCGGCATTCAATTCCAATATCACCAACCGTCTTCTCACCACCTATCTGCCCAATACCGCTTACGCAGTTTCCAATGCTGGAAACCAGACGATCCGCGGATTCGATGCCATGATTGCGGGAAGGGATTTTCACCATTTCAGCCCCTATGCCTCAGTGGAGTATCTGCATGGCACTTTTGACTCAAATATTCCTTATGGTGACACATACCTTCCCACCAAAGGAAAACAGTCCATTCTCACGCCACGAGTGCTTGCAAATTTTGGCCTGACCTACAGCAATGCAGGCTTTTTTGGAAACTTCAGCCTTCACTATACCGGCCCGCAGTCAGTAACACTTGTGGGCGATCAGAGAATGCCAGGTTTTGTTACCAATACCCTGGCGCTTGGGTATCATTTCAAACCGCTCTATTTCCTGAAAACCCCTACGTTCCGTCTAAATTTTTCCAATTTGACGGGATCGGTCATTCGTGTCGGAACAACGGGCATTACCAACAACTACCATAACGTGACACTGCTCGATGGCAGTACCCTAGCAGGCAGCAGCGGGGCATCCTTCTATGTGCTTCCAAGATTTTCAATGACGGGAACGGTCTCATCGGATTTCTGAGTTTAGCTGCATTTCTCCAAAGAATAGTTTCTGAGATATACATCAGAGCGAATGGTTATCTTGCTGGTCCATGAGTGTTCGGGAGGGGCTAAGAAGAAAGCCCCTCCAATTGCTGTCCTAATCGCCAGGGCCATATGGCATAAAATATGGGCACGCACGTCAAAATAACTCAAATATTTACGACCACTGAGGAAATGGATCAGGAAGATTGTCGTAGTGCCCGGGCATGAAAATTTCGTCCTGTGATGGTGGAACAAGGCAATTGTCGAGCGCAGTACGAATTGCAGCCTCGTCCATTCCGGTTCCAATAAAGACCAGTTCCTGACGTCGGTCTCCGTAAACATCATCCCAGTATTTGGCCAATGTCGCTCGCCAGCCTTCGTCATCAGGCCAATTGTCATGCGGGACACTTACCCACCACCGCCCAGCCGCCTGATGACGCGCTAAAGCCCCCGCAATACTCAGATCTCCAACCCAATCCGGGCGGGTTGCAAGCCAGAAATAGCCTTTCACGCGCACCACACCATGCCGTGACTGCTCGATGAAGTCTGCAAAAGCTTCCGGTCTGAAAGGCCGATGGGCACGGTAAACAAAGCTGGAAATTCCGTATTCTTCCGTTTCCGGCCGATGTTCAGAATGCCCGTACAACTCTTTGAGCCACAAGGGATTGTGGTGTGCACGGTCAAAATCAAATCGGCCAGTGTTTAAAAGCTGGTTTATGGGAACCTGACTTTGGCTTGTTTCAACCACAGCTGCGTCAGCATTGAGAGAACGAATAATCAATCTTGCTGCCTCTGCCTGCTCGGTAGTGGCTGTATCGATTTTGTTCAGAACGATGACGCCCGCAAATTCGATCTGATCAACGAAGAGGTCTACGAGCGCGCGTTCGTCTTCTTCTCCCGCAACCTCACCTCGATCCCGAAGGAAATCGGTTGATCCGTAGTCTTTTGAGCAGGTTCACGGCATCCACAACAGTTACCATCGTATCGAGCCGAGCGACGTCACTCAAACTGCGGCCTTCTTCGTCTCGAAACTCGAAAGTAGCTGCGACGGGCCGGGGCTCTGCAATCCCGGTTGATTCAATCAGGAGGTAATCGAATCTTTTTTCTTCTGCCAGCCGTGTGACCTCGGTCAGAAGGTCATCCCGCAACGTACAGCAGATGCAGCCATTCGTCATTTCCACGAGCTTTTCATTTGTCCGTGACAAATTACTGCCGCCATTTCGGATCAGCTCGGCATCAATGTTCACGTCACTCATATCATTGACAATGACCGCAACCTTCAGACCGTCGCGATTATTCAGAACATGATTGAGAAGGGTAGTTTTTCCAGCTCCCAAAAAACCGGAAAGAACGGTCACAGGCAATCGATTGTCCGACATGAGGCAAGCACCTGAAGAGAAGAGGGGATTGATAGAGGCGTCAATAATAGTTATGTTATAACATAATAATAGCAAGGAAGCGTTTTCCATGCCGCAGTGTTCCACTCATACCCGTCTGGCTCGTCAGTCGTTGCTCAAAGACATTCTGTTGCCTCACTGTAGCATCAGTCTTCATCAGGCCAGCTTGTCGGAAACACTGACACAGGCGGCGAAAGACTATCTGAAATCCGCGCCTCGATCATGGATAGCGCGGGGGCAACTGGGGGACATTGCTGCCCAGCTACAAGCCTCATTTCCAGAAGGTACATTGCCTCTACAGAAAGACATCTTGGAGATCGCTACTCTTTACGGCGATATATCCCGACATCAGGCACTCCGCGTTCGTTTGGAAAAAATAACGACGGATAGTTGCAGGAAATTTCATGTCGATTGCGTCGATCTCCGTTTGCTTCGCTCTTATGTCGGGCCGGGAGTTCAATGGACAACCGACAACGGGTCAACCATCCAAGAAGCCTCTATCGGGGCAATTGTTCTTCTGAAAGGGAAACACTTTCCTCAGTGGGACCACGCAGAGAAGGTCCTCCATCGCTCGCCGCCACTCTCTCATCGCCCTGCCAAGGAGCGCATAAGGCTTCTACTCACGATTGATGAAGCCAACGCCTGTGGAGAACCCCCTTTCGAGATGGCAGCATAATAAATGTCCATCGCTCTAATCTAACTGTGTCAATTTTCGCGTCTTGTGAATGACACCTTATCAAATATTAGAGGCGTACTGCTTTGAGTTCTGCAGTCCATTTAGCGAGAAGTTCCTTCAGCGTGGCAATCCGGATATAAGCATTATCTTCACCCTTCAATTCCTCGATAACCTCGAATGAGAATGTATCACCACCATGGGCTATCCACGCGTCCTGTAGTGAGTGATGCGGATGACTGCCCAGTCGAAGCGTGAACCATAGCTGGTTTTGAATTTTGGAAAGATCGGGGGTGCTACCGACCCATACCTGGTCAGAGGTCACGCACCGAACCACGTAAATTCCGCTTGTTACCGTCCGCTCTTTATAGGCTGCGGTAACAGCTTTTCTTGTCTCACGTTGCATGCGTCATATCCTCCGTGGGTACGATTTGAGTAGACGAGTAGAACAAGCTTTTCAATATAACCCGGGTAAATTGACATTTATTTTTTTATTCCGGATAAAACCAATATGACGAATTATCTTTCCAGACCTTGCACCGCCTTTGCTGGCACTCAACAAATCGCCAGCGCAGCGCTGGTAGACGTTGCTCTCGCCATCAAACACACAAAGACGCATGCCCCCATTCTCACATTCGACGATGCAACGGGTGCGGTGATCGACCTCGATCTTCGCGGAACCACGGCTGAAATCGTCACACGGTTGACCCAACGGGGAGAAAAAGAGGCTTTGGCCGCCCGTAACCCCCGCCCACGTATGAAGGGAGAGGCTTCTAAGCCTCGTGGACGCCCCAAACTGGGAGTGGTGGCTCGCGAAGTGACACTTCTTCCGCGGCATTGGGAATGGCTAGCATCACAGACAGGCGGAGCATCTCAAACCTTAAGACGCCTTATTGACGATGCGCGTCGCTCAGATGGCGGCCAAACGCAGATCAAAGTCGCACGCGAGCGCACTTACCGCTTCCTGTCGGCCCTTGCAGGCGATTTACCCGGCTTTGAAGAGGTAACCAGAGCCCTCTTTGCTGGCGATATGGATACCTTCTCTCACCGCATGGAGGCGTGGCCCACGGATGTGAGAAACTATGCCCTGGCGCTTCTCCAGGTCACTTCTCCGAGCGAGAAGCCGGAATAGAAACCGGTCTTTCGCCCAAGCGTACTAGTCTGCTTATTTGAAATCCTGAACCTGACAGAGCATCTGTTCCTCGCTCATAGGAGTACTCGTCAGGCTCAGGTAAGGGTTAGGAGGCCTGTTTAGATCGGTCGCTGTTGTTTTGCCTTGATATCACCCAAAGTCAGCAGCCAGATCATGAAACCACCAAAAGCCAGGCCGCTGCCAACCCAGCCTACTGAGGTCCATCCAAAACCGGCTGCAATGGCAAGCCCACCTAGTGCGGGACCAACGGCATTAGACAGGTTGAAAGCGCTCTGGTTCAAGGCCGCAGCCATAGCTTCTGCACCTACCGCGACTTCAAGGAGGCGCGACTGAATCACCGTTCCCAGCCCTCCGCCACACCCGATCATAAACACAACAGGCATCAGCTCCCAGACGTTATGCGCAGATCCTGCGAAACCGGCGAGAGCTGAAGCATTGACGAGCAAGATACCGCCCATGGTCAGCATCATCTTCCGGTCAGCAGCCCAGGCGCAAACAACCGTTCCTGTGGTCATTCCCGCTCCAAAGACAGCCAGCATGATAGCAATCATCGTGGACGATGCATGTAGAATTTCCTGCATAATAGCCGTCAGGTAAGTATAAACACAAAAAATTCCACCAAACCCTACGGCACTGATTCCAAGGGTGAGCCACACTTGTCGGTTTTTAAGGCCTCTGAGTTGAGCCATTGCATTTGCATGGGGACGTGAGGGGTCTGTGGGAACAACAACACTGACAAGGACAGTTGTGATGAGTGCCAGAGCCGCGATCAAACCGAAGGACCAGCGCCATCCCAGAGCACTTCCTATGATACTGGCGAGGGGGACGCCTGCAACCGTTGCCACAGTAAGACCAAGCACGACACGCGAAACCGCCAGTGTCCTGCGACTTGGAGGAACGAGTGACGAAGCGATGATGCCAGCTATTCCAAAATAGGCGCCATGGGGAAGGCCGCTGACAAATCGGCATATCAAAAGGTAGCCATAAGATGGGACAAAGGCTGTGAGCCCATTTCCAACCATATAAAGGGTAGTAAGCCCAATGAGTGTTTTTTTATGGCTCAAACGTGCGCTGAGAACAGCAATGAGCGGTGCGCCAATACCAACACCCATCGCGTAAGCAACAATCGCGTGCCCGGCCTGTGGAACCGTAACCTGAAGTTCGCGTGCGATTAGAGGCACCAGACTCATGGCTGTAAATTCAGCAGTTCCTATAGCAAAAGCGCCCAGAGCGAGCACACAGAAAATAAGAGATGTGCGAGGGGAGGGAACGTTCGTCAAAGACGAGTTCTCGAGCGGCACTGCGATGGTCATGTGGTCTCTTCGAGGAAAAATTTCAAGAAAGCGAGCGAGGCGCGATAGACCACAAGAAACCGTGAGAGCAATGCCGCGATGAAGCGGTTCAAAACTGATAATAACTATAATGTTATTATAACATAACGATCATAGAAAAATTTCTACTTCAGAAATGCAAAAAGACTGCAGGACGAGCCGCTCTTATCGCAGAACGAAACCGCAAAAAAGTATCGAAAAAATAAAAATCAAACGCTAGATACTAAGAGGAAAATTCCTGATGATACTGCGACGAATCAGACCTTACTGGAAGCCATGATCCCGAATGCAGATCCTCATATCATCCGTAGTTTTTAAAGCCTTGCCCTAGGGCAGCGTGGTATTAGGCATTGCATGTCCCATCGCCGAAAACCCTTTGCCACGCAGCCCCTTCAACCCGTTTACGAGCTCATTACGGCCAAGCCAGCACACAGTTTTACTCTGTCCAGGCATGATTACCCCGCTGAGTGCGCTAAGTGGAATTACCATCCCGAGTATGAACTGCACCTGATTACAGCGGGGAGTGGGCGGTATGTCGTGGGTGACCATGTCGGTACCTTCTACGCCAGAAGCATGTTTCTGATAGGGCCCAACTTACCTCACAACTGGTTAAGCAATCTGGGGCAAGAGCAGGTCTGTCATGGGCGCGATCTGATCGTACAGATCCAGCCATCATGGCTTCAGGGATTGATTCAACTATGCCCGGAGTTTGGGGACATTCTGCGCCTGATTGAGGACGCGGCCAACGGGGTCGAATTTCATGGTCCATCCCTGGAAATGCTCTGCCACCAGATGGAAGACCTAGAGTTCTCTGACCCAGCCGAGCGGGTCTCGAAACTGATTGCGCTTCTTGTAAATTTGGCTCAGGTGCCTCGACACGTTCTATGTCAGTCTTGGAACTCCCGCTCTTCAAAAGCAGAAGAGTCCAGGGTGATCGATCAGGTCATGCAGAGCTTGTTGTCTTCAGATTTAAAGACGATCAAACAGGCAGAGATCGCCCATCGCGTTAAAATGAGTCCGTCTGCTTTCTCGCGTCTATTCCAGCAAGCAACAGGGGGCACTTTCACCAGTTTTGTGCGCCGTTTACGGATCAGTCGTGCATGCAACCTTCTGATGACAACGAGAGATCCCATTTCCATTATAGGCGCAGAAGCTGGCTTCAGTAATCTATCCAATTTCAATCGAGCATTTCTGGAAGAAAAAGGGGTTACGCCCAGAAGGTATCGCCGAGAAGCAGAGCAATCCATTCAAGCGTCAATCTAGTTTTTGATCATTCATCCAGCTCTAAAATTTATCCGCCTCGGTAACGCAGAGCGTCCAGAACAAGGGTGAACGCTGGAGAGGGCTGCCGCCTGCTTGGGTAATACAGATAATACCCGTCGAATGGCTCGCACCATTCCTCCAGCATTCGCACCAGAATTCCGGAAGAAAGGTGATCTTTGACGTGATCCTCAAGCATGAAAGCAATACCGTGCCCCGTGAGCGCGGCTTCCACAATCAGATTGATATCGTTGAACACAAGTTGTCCTTGCGTTTTAACCCGGATCTCTTTGCCGTCGCGCTCAAACTCCCAAGCATATAATCCACCGGAAGTCGGCAAGCGCAGATTGATACAGTTATGGTGAGCCAGATCGTAAGGCGTTTCCGGGATAGTCTTTCCGCTCAGATATGGTGGGGAGGCCACAGCAGCCATCCGAAGGCGTGGGCTGATTGGCACAGCAATCATGTCCTGCTCCAGTCTTTCTCCAAGCCTTATTCCTGCGTCATATCGCTCAGCCACGATATCGACGAGGCCTCCTTCAATATTGATTTCCACGTTGATGTCAGGATTTTCGGCTGTGAGACGATCAATAGCTGGCCACAGCACCGTGTACGCCGCGTGAGAACTTGCCGTGATCCGAACAGTGCCAGCAGGGCGGTCCCGTAACTCGGTCAATGCGGCAAGCTTCTGGTCAATATCCTCAAGGGCAGGACGGAGTGTTTCTATAAGGCGTTCACCAGCCAATGTAGGTGCGACACTCCTGGTTGTGCGCGTAAGGAGCCGAAGGCCCAGTCTGGCTTCGAGCCGCCGAAGAGAATGGCTGAGCGCAGATTGTGAAATCCCAAGCTTGCCTGCGGCCTTGGTAAAACTGCCTTCATCAGCAACTGCCATGAACATGGCCAGACTTCCAAGCTCTTCACGCCGCATTATGCTCAGGCCTTCTCACAGGTTTCATGACTAAAAGTCATAGACCCAAGAAATTTACCTTGTCTAATCGATTGATGAGTCCGGGCTTATGATTCGCGTGTTCAGAGCCTTGGCAGACGCCCAAGGATAAACACGCGGGATCAAGAAACATGCAGAAACGTCTGTTAGGCCAGAGTGGTCTGGAAGTATCAGCGCTTGGACTCGGCTGCATGGGCCTGAGCTATGGCTATGGCCCTGCCACCGACCGCAAGGATGCTATTGCGCTGATCCGCGCAGCATATGAGCGTGGGGTCACTTTCTTCGATACTGCCGAAGCTTATGGACCAGGCATTAATGAAGAAGTCGTTGGGGAGGCACTAGAGCCGGTTCGCAATCAGGTCGTGATTGCCACCAAGTTTGGTTTCGTAAACGGCGTGCCAGCACAGGGATTGGATAGTCGGCCGGAGCGTATTCGACAGGTTGCGGATGAAGCTCTGACGCGCCTGCGGACTGACAGGATTGATCTCTTTTACCAGCATCGCGTCGATCCAAACGTGCCGGTCGAAGATGTTGCTGGAACGGTGAAAGACCTTATCGCAGCGGGCAAGGTCAAGCATTTTGGCATGTCTGAAGCGGGGACGGATTCAATCCGTCGTGCACATGCCGTACAGCAGGTTGCAGCTCTCCAGAGTGAATATTCGATGTTCTGGCGCGAGCCTGAATTGGAAATCCTGCCGCTCCTTGAAGAACTGGGTATCGGCTTCGTGCCATTTGCGCCTCTTGGCAAAGGGTTTCTGACTGGAAAACTCGATCCAAAGGCCGTGTTCGCCAAAGATGATTTCCGAAGCTCTGTTCCCCGGTTTCAGGCTGATGCACTGGCCGCGAACCAGGCCCTTGTTGATCTTGTTAAAGCCATTGCATCTGAAAAATCCTGCACGCCCGCGCAGATCGCATTGGCGTGGCTTCTGGCCCAGAAGCAGTGGATTACTCCCATTCCCGGCACGACGAAACTTGATCGTCTCGAAGAAAATCTGGGAGGGACTGATGTCATTCTGACACAGGATGATCTGACCCGCATTGAAGAGGCACTCAACGGGATCACCCTGCAAGGGGACCGTTATCCTGCCTCATATCAGAACCTGATCAATCGCTAAGCCACAGTTTCGGAGAGAATAATCATGACACTCATCCCGCCTGCAGTTATGCTGAACAATGGCGTTCAGATGCCATCTCTTGGCTTTGGTGTGTTCCAGGTCCCTGATCCTGCTGAATGTGAGCAAAGTGTTCGGGACGCTATTGATGTCGGCTATCGGCTTCTGGACACAGCAACGTCCTATGGCAACGAGGAAGCAGTCGGACATGCTATCCGCAACCACGGGATTGACCGCAGCGATTTATTCGTCACTACCAAACTCTGGATTGAAGATGCGAGTTATGAGGGCGCCAAGGCTGCTTTTGAGCGCTCGTTGAACAAACTCCAGACGGACTATCTCGATCTCTGGTTGATCCATCAACCATACGGGGACGTCTATGGGGCATGGCGCGCAATGGAAGAACTGTATCGTGCGGGCCGTATCCGGGCGATCGGCGTCAGCAACTTCTATCCTGACCGACTGGTGGATTTTGTCCTGCACAACCAAATCACACCAGCGATCAATCAGATTGAACTCCATCCTTTTCATCAGCAGGACGATGCGCTGAAAATCCTGAAGCAATATGATGTTCAGGCGGAAGCCTGGGGACCGTTTGCAGAGGGACGAAACGGGCTGTTCTCGAATGATTTGCTTCAGTCAATTGCGCAGAAGCATGGCAAGACCATCGCTCAGGTTGTGCTGCGTTGGTTGAACCAGCGCGGGATTGTCGCGATCCCCAAGTCAGTCCGTAAAAAGCGTATGGCCGAAAACTTTGCTATCTTCGACTTTACGCTGGACGATGCTGATGTGGAGGCGATTACCACGCTTGATCAGAAAGCCAGTAGCTTCTTCGATCACCGCGATCCGGAGAAAGTCAGATGGCTGGGGACCAGGAAGTTAGGGTGAGATATCAGTATTAGTTTTTCACATCTCAGCATCTCGGTTATTTTGCTGACTATGGTGCTGGAGGGAGCCTACGTTGTACTACACAAGCATCTACTGGCCTCTCTACGCGCAGAGCTGCACAGACAGGGCATCGCGAACTGTCAAAAGGCTTTGTCTGCAAAAGACGAGAAGCGTGTAGTGGAGGCCGGGTTGGTTCTAGTACAGCGAAGACCCGGATCGGCTGAAAGCGTGGTGTTCATGACGTTAAAGGAGAAATTCGTGAACATAAACACCATCATTTGGCCCACTCCGAGGCTTATCGACAGATAGTGCGTGTCGGAAATGCTAGCTAACGTTGCAAACCGCTCTTTACAGGATTTTGACGAATACTCGCACGAGGTACCCTCTGAACCCATCGCGATCAAGTCACGTAATTTCCACTGATTTGCGATATTCAAAAGCTTTAGATCTGTCCATTTCTAAAATCTGAGGCATCCCCAAGAGTTATCATGGTTGGACGGTACATTAACCGTACAGACTGCGGTGAAATACCTGTTTTCTACCGCAGTCAGATCCTAAACAACTAACCTTAAGGCATGGGCGCTTTATAGCGACAAGCATAAGGGGGAAGCCAACATGGATTGGGTCTCAATGCAAGCTTCATGCCCCAGGATGTAACGGGTAAGGAATTCTGGTCCTGCATGGTGAGACTACGTACCACACCATCAAACGGACGGGCGAGGGCGATCCATCGTTCTCCCTGTGTATCCGGCAACGATCTAAAGCCTGTAATATTTGCAAGTTTTCCATCCTGATCCGCGACAGTCATATCTCGAAAGTAGCTGTCTGGCCACGAGGGAGGCGCCTCGTGGAGTGTAAGCATCCAGACGCCGGAACTGCCATTTGGCACCTGTACGGGCAACAATCTGATGCATGACAGCACGAACACCGCAGCTATTGTGCCAAGAGCCACTCTCCACCGTGGAGAAAACAAAGCCGTAAAACAACGCCATGCCAGCAGACCCATCGCAGGAAGAACCCACTTGAAATAATGGACGTTGTTGTAGCGCCACAGACCACTTGGAATCAGATCAATGTAGGAAAAGAACAGAAGACTGTATCCGATGCAGAGGCATGCCAGCAGAATATAGGGAATATCTTTTCGGCTGCGAGCAGTCCACGGTAACATTGCGATGCCCGCGATACCGAAAAACAGCCAATTGATTTGCTCCATCAAGCCTTCGCCATCAGGGAACCAAGGGCGCGGGGTTAAAAGCAGCAGGTAGGTTTTCCACCACAAAAGATCGGTGCGGAAGCCAAGCTCTTTTGAGTGGACCATGTATTCCGAAGCATGGAACCCATAAATCTGGACGTACAAAGCACCAGCGATGCCCAACACGACCGTAGCACCAGCAACCGCGGCCAGAAGCTCCCTCCAACGTAACTCACGTTCCCACAATGCTGTCAGAAAGCAGGTCGCGGCTACACCTCCTGAAATGAGAAGATCAGTCGGCCGGGTAACGGGAATAAACGCCAGTAAGGCCCCCAGCAAGGCAAATAACGGTAGACGAGAAATTGAAAGCCTGCCGGCATCCTTCAACAGGACTAAACGCGTCGCGAGTGCGAATGCCCACCAGATCAGGGGAACGGAGAGCGTTGTGTTCCAAGGTACGACCCAAACACTCAAAATTGGCGCGGGAAACACGGTCGTGCCGATGGCAATCAACATGCCTGCAAACACAGACAATTCTAAACCTTCTGCAAGAAAAATTATCGCCCCCACCGTTGCGAGAAGGCACAGAAGATCAGGCAGCAGGTAGCAGTTATTCCCCATCCAGACAAAAGGCGCCCCAAGCAACGCATATCCAAACGGATACCAATGTTGAGCAGGAGACAAATCCCAATGGGAGATCGCGAGCGCTGATTGCAAGTATTTCGATTGATCGAACCACCCCCACCATCCCTCTGGAAAACGTGCTTCAGGCGTGGGGCGAGCGGGATAATGGAGGTATCCTAAAAGGTAAATGACAGTTATTGTCATAAAACCAAAAACAGAAAAAATGTATTTTAAATACAATCCCACCTGACTGGATTTTGTTCTATTAAAATAATAAATATTAATGCCCATTATAAAATAATCTTCTTACTTAAATATAAATTGAAATGATAAAACATATATTATTTATAGTATAAATTCCGTTGATCTTACTGAGCATAAGTTGACTTATGTTCTCTTTTTTATTCATAATAAATCTCGCTTTTGATCGTGAAGATATTTCTTCTGATGATGGAGCTCTGCATTTTCTTACGTAAGCCATAGTGGGACCGAAATTATATCTTCCGATTAAATTAAGTTCCCCTCTAATCCAGCACATAAATTTTTGAAGATAATTTTGCAATAATACAAACTATTAAATGCACATATTATCAATCGAATATTGAAAAGAATTGTTTCTATAAATCCCCGTAAATTCAATGCAACCGTATTTTTTTGCATAATCTAGCGACCAGTACTCATATGGTCCAAATCCTTCAATCTGAGCATTTCGCGATTTCCATGCACCAAGCTCACTACCGTACCGTTTTTGGATCAATTTATGGGCGTTTCTCACAACCTGACGCTGAGAAACGTCCATATCCGGCAGGCGGGTAGAGGATTCATCGTGAAGCAAACGGGAAGCCGGCGCGATGACCACGCGCTGTTTTGCTCGCCTGGCGCGCAGACACAAATCGATATCGTTCCATGTGACAGGCAGAGCTTCGTCCAGCCCTCCGATCTCATCCAATAACGTGCGACGAATTGCCAGGCAGGCACCAGTCACTGCTGGTACGTCGTAATCGGCGGCAGTCCCTTCGGGATCAGCTGGAAATGTTTCGCCCAGTCCGACGTGCCTTGCCTTTGGTCCAACCTCCAGATCAATCCCAGCATGCTGTACGGTCCCATCGCTGAACAATAGAACTGCACCCGTTACACCAACATCCTGTTGCATCAGCGGTGCCACCAGATACTCAAGCCATGACGCGTTGATAACGTCCACATCGTTGTTCAAAAGAACAACAATTTCTCCTCGGGAATGAGAAACACCGAGATTGTTCAAATACGACCAGTTGAAAGGACCAGGGGCATTAACCACAGTTACATTTTCGCGCCGTTCAGCCTTGCGCAATACGGATTGTGCATCTTTATCAGTCGTCCCGTTATCAACAACGACGATCTCCATCTGCGCATAATTCGTGCGATAAAAGAGAGCCTCCAATACGCGACGGATGAGTTCAGGCTTATCTTTCGTTGGGATAATGATCGACACGCTAGGCAAATTGGTAGGGACACGCAGCAGTGCAGGGCGCATTCCACCAGATATTGGACGTGCCCGATGCAACAAAACTGCAGAAACGTGCAGGACCTGATCTGTTCTTAGATATCCTGAGACCATCGTCGCCGGCACACTTCCTGTACTCAGAAACTCTTGGAACAGGGGCTCAGATAAGTCTCGCCGAAAAAGGACTAGTCCAGTCAGGCAAGGTGTATACGCCTGGTATCGTATCCATTCCTCCTTGATCCATGGATCACAATATCCTGCCTGATCCCGAATATCTTCGTCCGCATATGCAAGTCCGGCATGTGGAGCAAGGGTCAGTGCTTCACTCATCCGTGCGCAAGCGTCTGGTTCAAGGCGATCATCAGCGTTAAGAACAGCAATCCAACCTATAGTCTTGATATCTCGTGCTGTTTTAATCAGGGAGACACGACGATCACGGCCCAAGCGGGATCGACAGGCCGACAAACTGAAACGATCGGCCAACACAAAAAGACGCCATTCCAGGGTTGTCTGTGCCTGAAGGGATGCGAAGAGCCCTTGCAGTTCCTCCTCCCAGGACGGGAGGCCGCGATCCACCCTGACCACAAAAGATATAGGCGGTAGCAAAGCTGCCTGCGGACGATCAGTCTTGTCGCTGCCTTGCGTTACAAGACTACGCCAATAACGGTAAGCCCTCAGGTCATTGCACCGCAGTACACTCTGGTCCAACGGTAACTGCCGAACCTCAGGGCACATTAGAAAATGAAGCAGCGCTTCCACAAGACTGTCTGTGGGCTCAAGATCAGGCATAGGCTGCACAGGACAGATGTTATGCCTCTCTACAATTGTATCCCAGTAATTGACGCACAATTCTCGCGGATCGGGTGAGATGCGCAGATTGTGGAACTCTTCAGAGGCCAGAAGTTCACGAATAAACGCGTCAGGTTCACCACCATTTGCAAGAAAGGCGACGCCACTGTCGATCCCACCCCGATCAGCTGCACGTCTTAAGATAAGACCATAAGCTCGCACAACAAATTCGTACCGCGCGCCCTCATCGTCCAGTTGCAAAATGGCAGAAGTCATTCGACCGGCAACTCCACCGAAGGAATAATTTCTACGTGCTCATCCTCAAAAAACAGGGCTGCCTCAAGCGATTTACGCATCGCATCAAAGGAAAACTTCTTTTCTGCAAATTCAGTTTGCGCACAGGATTGGGCAAGCCAACGTTCGTCGTCAGATAGAAGCGTGATGATGCCATTGGCAAGATCTTGGGCGCTGTCTGAAACACAGAGGATCTGCTCCAGTCCTTCGATCCCTTCGGCACCTATAGAAGTCGTAATCAACGGCAGGCCATAATGCAGAGCTTCCACGACTTTACCTTTTACGCCCGCCCCGAACCTGAGCGGAACAATCGCAACACGGCTGGTTTCATAATACCGTCGCAAATGATCATCACTGACCCAGCCCGTGACTTCGACCGATGGACCAGCAAGCCCCATAACGGCTGCGGTGGGATGAGACCCTACGAGCAGAACTCGCGCATCAGGATATTTCTGCTGCACAAGCGGTAGGATGCATTCTACCAGGAAGTGAGCCGCGTCCTCATTAGGTGGATGCGCAAAGCCAGCGACAAACAAAATTGTCTGCCCTTCGACAACAGCCTCCCGGCGACGGGAGTATCGATAACAATAAGGCACAACCGCGCGGATATCAGCGCTCGGCTCCAGCGAAAGTGCGTGATCCCGTTCTACTGTCGAGAGGTAAAGGCTCCGGTCAAACAGCCTCCACAATCGCCGTTCAAGCTGCTCCATTTCGTTGGATGCACGATAAAGGGCCTTGTCACCTTTGAGCTTCGCTTCCCGGCGCATTCTATCAAAATGCAGGTCATGGCCATAGAAAATCAACTTCAGGTTAGGCCGAGAACAAAGCGCGGGCAGAAATTCGAAGGCAATACTGGGCCGGCTGACGAGAACGAGATCTATGGAATCCCCACGCTCATCCAGCCATTCTACAAAACCACCATGCCAACGATGATCTACCACCTCCACGCCCATATCCTGAAGCGCCGCCGTATAAAGCGGCGAATAGGCACGGTTCTGTGGCCAGAACTTCACAACAAATCCTGACTGGATCAGGCATTCGATCACGTTTGTGATTGTACGCGATCCGGCATCCCTGTCGGGCTCTGGCACGTAATGATCGATAACCAGAACAACTCGTTTATTCCGAGCGCGATCAACCGCACGATAAAGATCAGCTGAATTAGGATAATGATTATCGGCCAGTACATCCCGCCAACGGTCACACATGAGCTTCTGATTGATTGCCTGACGAGCTTTGATTCCGCTGGTCAAATCAGTTCCGTGAGAGACACCTTCATGATGAATCACCACGGATCGCGGCGCATAAACAACCTTGAACCCTGCGTTCCGCACACGAAATGCCAGATCCGTATCTTCATAGTAGGCAGGGGCGAAATGCGGATCAAACCCTTCCAACGCCTCAAACAAAGATCGTCTGATCATGATTGCGGCACCAGAGATATAATCTACTTCGCGGGTATAATTGAATTCCGGCTGTAAAGGATCGCCATTACGCCCCCAATTCCATCCCGAAGCATCGCCCCAGATGATTCCACCAGCCTCTTGCAGGGAGCCATCCGGATAGACGAGCTTGGAACCCGTCATGCCTACACTTGGGTCTCGGTCAAGCAATCCCACCAGAGCATCAAGTGAATTTTTGAGAATTTCAGTGTCGTTGTTAAGGAAGAATATGTACTCACCAACCGCTAGGCGCGCTGCTGCATTGCAGGATTCCAAGAAGCCAAGATTATTCTGATGTCTGATATGACGGACGCCAGATACGATCTCGGGCAAACGAGCCTCATGGCCATCATAAGGGTAGGCGTCATCGGCCAGGATAATTTCAAATGGAACGTCAGGGAGGTGATCAGCAAAAGACCTTAGGCATCGGTATGTTACAGCATCTTGCCCGTAAGCAGGGATAATGACTGAAACGACAGGTTTATGACTTGTCGGTATGACAAATGGTGCAAGAACCATATCGGACGCTTCAATTTTTTCAGATGAAATATAACCATCAGGAGGGGCAAGTGCTGAAACGCTGTCGTGACCAGCCTTTCCGATCTCCTGTGTAATCGCCTCATGATAGGCTCGACGAAGCCGCAGACGATGAGCGAGCTGACCTGTTGCAGTCCACCATACTGCCTTTGCTGCCATCCGTGCCAAACGTGCTGACCGCGGAGAGATGCGGGCTGCTACCCTGATTGGGGCGCTGACACGCCAACTCAGACTTCGCTGAAAGGCATTGATATGGTTTCGAGCCTGTTCAAGTTCATCAGAGAGGCGACGAACCAAGATACGACTAGCTTCTGCATCCGCCTGCCAGGCCCGAGAGTCGGCCTCTCGCGCCGAAGTCTGATGAATTTCGATGTTCTCAAGAAGATCTTCGGTTTCCCTCAGTCTCTTTTGAGCAATCAGAAGCTGTGCCTCAGCGTGCATCTGCCGCCCGTGCAGTGATGCAATATGACTCTGCTGCTGACTGATCTTGGCCATGAAGGAGGCGTCACGGCTGCTCAGTTCCTGATAGGCTCTTTCTATCTCATTCCGTAGTTGCGCGGCTTCTTCGCGATAGCGTTCTACATCCTCAAGACAGGAAAGATCTGCATTCTTCTGGCATTCTATCTGGGCGGCATCGAGCTCTCGCACACGATCCAGAGTCTCATTCAAGCGTTGCTCTGCCTCGATAGCACGACGCGCCTGTGCCAGACGCTCAGTCATATCGGTATCGAGGTCTGTGCGATGAATATAAAAAGAATCTGGAATTTCTGGGAGCGGCTCGTCAGACGCGAAAGCAATTAAATAGGGTGCATGCGAGGGCTGCGACAGGACTTCAAAATAATCAGCATTGCGCTTTTCAAAAACCAAAGGGGCGCAGCTTGACCGTTCTTCGGCCAAGATAACCGACCCAATCATGGGCTTCTGAATAAGAAGTGCAACGTGACGGAAATTTTTCTGCAACAACTCAAGAAAATTAATTCTGGTCAACTCATGGACATGAAACGGGTTGTCGGGCTCACCAACCGCCGAATATACATCTTTGTCGGGTGAACTGATGATCAAAAGACCATCTGAGCGTAGGGAGCGCTTGATCTCGCTCAGGAAAGCATCATGATCCTCGACATGCTCGATTGTCTCAAACGAGAGGAACCTATCAAAGGAATGGTCCTCAACGGGAAGCTTGGTGGCATCCCCGCAAGCAAATCTCAAATTGGGCCGAGTAAACTCTCTCGCTGCGTGGTTGACAGTGTCGCCATCAATATCGACGCCCTGCACAAACTGCGCGACCTGCGCGATCATAGCCGCCCCATAGCCTTCGCCTGACGCAACGTCCAATACCACACAGTCAGTGCAAAACTGCCGCGCCATCAGGTAGCGATGATAATGCTCGACTTCGATCTGACCAGAAATGTCAGATGTAAATCGTTCCCCGTTGAATGCGAGGCTGTTTTTCGCCTGTTCCCGGCGGATGATCTTCGGCGTCACGTGAACGGTTCTCGACTTCTTGAGTTTGAATGAACCTTTAACATCTTCCAGTTCTTCTATCTAGTTCTTCCGTGAAGAGTAGGAACAACCCTCAATAAAATAACCATAATTGATTTCGGAATTAGACTTAATTCGACACCATGTACAAATCCCGACCATATTCTTTCCGGCTATCCGCCTGTCGCATGCACATATTTAAGCTATTAAACAGAGAGCCAAAATGCAGCCAGGCCAAAGAAGCTCTGGATTAACTCAATAGATAAAGGCCCACTCTGAGTAGGCAGCCAACCATGAGAACGAGGAAAATACTCTATCTCAACGTGAACTTTAGTGTTTTTCCCTCTCCACCCACGATCCTGACCGCTGTGCAGGCAACGGTATCGTGCGATACCCCAGACAGGTGGCCAATCGTCATCTTCTCAGCCACCAGCCTTGCAAAACCCAAAATCAGACGTTTTTTTCTAGGTCTCGGTCTTAACGATCAGAATCAGTCCGAAAGATTACGCCAAAGATCGATATTTCCTTCACGTGCATATTGATCGATGAGCTTAAGTTCTTCCGCTTGGAATACTGAATTTTTCAGAGCGTCCAATGAATCATCAAGTTGCTGAACATTACGGGCACCGATGAGCGCAGACGTGACACGCGGGTCGCGCAAGATCCAGGCTATGGCCATCTGTGCCAGGGATTGACCACGCTTTTGGGCGATATCATTCAGAGCGCGAACATGGGCGATGTTTTCATCTGAGAGCATCGCATGCGCAAAAGAATTACCTGCCGCCGCACGTGAGTTTTCCGGCGTACCATTCAGATACTTATTAGTCAGGAGACCTTGGGCGAGGGGAGAAAAGGCTATGCAGCCCACTCCAAGGCTCTCAAGCGTATCGAGCAGTTCAACTTCAACCCAGCGGTTTAACATCGAATACGACGGCTGATGGATGAGTAAAGGCACGCCTTCAGATTTCAGAATAGCTGCAGCCTGCTTTGTTCGCTCCGGCCCATAGGACGAAATACCGACGTAAAGCGCTTTACCCTGACGATGCATCTGCACCAGAGCGCCCATCGTTTCTTCAAGAGGCACATCAGGCGTTGGACGGTGTGAGTAAAAAATATCGACGTACTCAAGCCCCATTCGTTGAAGACTTTGATCAAGAGACGCCAAAAGATATTTACGTGATCCGCCATTCCCATACGGGCCGGGCCACATATCCCAACCAGCTTTTGACGAAATGATCATTTCATCACGGTGGGCCGCAAAATCCTTTTTCAGGATCGTGCCAAAATTTTCTTCGGCAGAGCCATAAGGAGGGCCATAGTTGTTTGCCAAGTCGAAGTGAGTAACCCCTCGATCAAAAGCACGCCTGATAACGGCTCGCCCCGTCTCAAAAACGTCGACACCTCCAAAATTATGCCATAGGCCAAGAGAAATTGGCGGCAGATCAAGGCCCGAACGGCCACACCGACGGAATGTCGCTGTTTCATAACGGGATGGGTTTGGTGTCCAACTCATGAGAAGTTCCTAACTTTGCTGGTGACGAGCAGAATTGTGAAGGCGAGGGTCAGTCAAATCGGGACAATGGCCCATGGTTCATATGCGGCAAGACATGCCTGGCAAATAGATCACATTCGCTCTGATGAGGATATCCAGATAGAATAAACGCTTCCATCCCGAGGTCCTGGTATGCGGGTAGCTTGGCCAGTATCTGGTCAGGCGCCACACCAGCGCAGCACCGCCAATGTCCCTCCATAGAATCTCTTCAACTCATACCAGATCAGCTGTCCTGCTTGGTTATCCTGAAACAAGATAACCAAAGAATAGTTCAGGCTGACACAACCATCCCCCTGAGGGCATCAGTCTTCGGCCCCGGAAACACCGTGCCAATCGCTTGCGGAGGCATGTGAAGATGGTCGCACAGCACACCTGCGGCTACGGCGCGCAGGTCTGTTGTCGGTGCAAGATCCCGGTTTTCAAAGAGTTGGCTGGGGCGCAGGCCAGGCCATGTGCCGCCGACCTTTCCTCCCGCAACGGCACCTCCGGCAAGGAATGTGACAGTGCCGGTGCCGTGGTCCGTTCCGCCTGTTCCGTTCATGCGGACGGTTCTGCCAAACTCCGTCAGGGCGAGGACGACTGTGCGTTTCCAGCTGTCCCCAAGGCTCTCACGTAAGGCTCCAATCCCGCGATCAAGCTGGGCGAGGGGGCTTCCCAGTCGTCCAAGCTGAGCGGCATGCGTGTCCCATCCTCCGATTTCCAGTGCGGCGATCCGGGGGCCATGGGGTGTGGCCAGCATTTGCCCCGCGGCGGTTGAAAGTTGTGTAAAGGCATCGGATTTACGGGGTTTCCCGGTCTCAGAGTCGTTTTTCATTCCCGTTATGGTGGCGTTCGAAAAACCCCGGGCTTTCAGGCCGTTCCTGAAAGCGGGGCCCGTGATGGGGTCGGACGCGTTCAGGGCAACGATCTGGTTGTAAAGATCCTCGTCCGGGTGCTGGCTGCCTGCTGGCGCGTAGCTTCCGACTTTTGCAGATCCGCGGAGCAGAAGGGGAACCGTTAGCCCCATGGCCAGCCCATACCCATCCGGTCTGTTGGCCTTCCCCTGAAGGACGGAGACAGCCCGGTTCAGCCAGCCGCTGCTCAGGCGGTCGTCCGCCCCACTTTCCAGATAATCCTGCGCTTCGAAGTGGGAACGGCTGCGGTAATGGCCTGCTACGGCATGGATAGGCAGCATCTGGCCTTCGCCATAAAGGCTGTGAAGCGTCTGAAGAGAGGGATGCAGCCCGTAGAAGCCGCCCAGATCAAGAAGGCCGCCCTCCTGTCCGGGTTCAGGAAGAACAAGGTCCCGGCGATGTGTTCTGAGATCGGCATCTCCGTATGGGGTGACAGCCGACAGGCCATCCAGTGCGCCCCGAAGGATAATGACCACAAAGCGTGGATCATCCGGACCGCCAGGTGAACCGGCAAACGCGAGAGAGGAACGCCCGAGTGTCCAGCTTGCAGCCAGACCCAGCAGGGCAGTGCGACGATGGATCATCATGGGTCAACGCCTCTGGAATTCGGGTGAAGAGAAAAGCAGAGCCAGTGCATCCTGACGGGAGCCGGCATGATGCATGGCGAGTTGTGTCTGTGGTCGGAGCGCCGGGCCTAGGGCGATATGGGCGATCTCCATCGGGTCTCCCGCCCGAACATGAGCCGCCATTCGCCACGCCCAGTCCGTGCGGGCCAACATGTCTGCAGGTGCACTCCAGTCTGCCGCATTATCACTCCAGCCGTTGGGCAACGGGGCCGTCCATAACGGTTGTCCCAATGAAGCAAAGGCGGCGTAAAGCTGATGGGCGGGGGAATGTGGGTCGTCTGGCTGGCTGGGTTCGCCGCCTAAAGACAGGGCTCGCATGACGGCTGTGGCATAGTCCATGGGAGAACGGAACTTGCTGCCAGAGCGGTTCGTATCGTGAAGGTCTGCCAAGGCGAGAGAGGCTTCCCGCAGGTCTCCGTCACTGTCCCGAAGGACGGACGCGATATGGGCGATGTCCTGCGGCGAAGGCGTGTCAGAAATGAAGTGCCCGACCATCTGGGTCGCAATGTGGCGGTACGTTGCAGGATGCGTGCCGAGAAAGTGCAGGGCCTGCACGCCGCCGTCTTCACCTTCGGGGAAAGTCTGCCCCATGACGGTTTTTTCTCTTGGTTCATGGGCTTTTTCCCGGAACACGAAGCCGGGCTGTTCGGCCTTCATGTCGATGCTCCAGCCTGTTAGAATGGCGGCGAAGGACGTGACATCTGTTTGGGTGTAGCCAGCGGCCGGAGAAACTGTGTGTAGTTCCAGACATTCACGCGCCAGATTTTCGTTGAGTCCGTGATGGCTCTTTTGCCCTGCTGGGCTTGTGGGGCCAATGGAAGATGCATTGTCCAGATACATCAGCATGGCCGGGTGGCGCATCACGGCGAGAATCATATCCGAGAAGCGCCCGGTCACATGCGGGCGAATGGCCTCACGCATATAGGCGCCAATGACCGCTCTTGTGCCGCCCTGACGCAGGCTGACCGTGAAGTGATTGAACCAGAACCATGCAAGCCGTTCGCGGAAAGGTTGGTCCGTTACAAGCAGATTGTCGAGTTGGACTGTAACTTCCGTCTGAAAAATCGGTTTGACCAGAGGGTCGCCCTGCAACTTGGTCTTGCGTTGTTCGCGCAGGGCGATCAGGCCGTCCGAACACGGCCCAATATTTCTGAACGTGGCCGAGTCAGGTGCATCGAGCTGACTGGAAAGCCATTCCCGAAGAGGTATGTCGGAAGAGCCCCTCTCTCGTTGGCCCCAACCAAATCTGTTTATGGCACTGACAAGTCGCATGGCATCCTCACGATGTCCGGTGGACCGGAGTGGCTGGACTTTGTCGGAGACTGCTCGCCATATGTGGCAAAATCAGGATGACGCCTCACGTCTTCTTTTCGATGATCCCGATTTCCCGTAACCCAATAAAGATGACGGGAGCAAAAACCTGCGATTGGAGTTCTTGCAGCTTGATTTTCTATACATCGAGCGATGGTTGAGGGTTTCTTTTACGAACATTTTAATTTCAGAGCAGAATGTTAGTTAGGCGACGTCGGCGAATTGACGACGAGTTGATCATATCGGATTGTGATGGCGGGTTTGTTTTTCATCCGGCCGAACATGAACGCAATGCAGTTGCGCTGCTTATAGAGCGTTCTGTCATACTAGATCGTTACCCGATAATTTGATCGGCCCGGAATGACGGCTTGGATGTTGCCTTTCGCAAGGTCAGTCCTGAGAGCGCCAGCATTCATAGTGCTTGTCAGCCAGCAGCACCAAAACGCCGCCAACTCGATCGGGGCATCATATACCTTGCAGTCTACCCCCTCTCCGAGGACGAGCAGTCTTCCCCTGCCGTCAGCCGCAGAGACATAACGCGCGAATGGTAATGCTATCGATGCTATGGTGGCCACTACCTGCCATGATCTCTACTAACATGGGAGCGAAGGCTTTCCAGCTCCGGGTGTCATTGTATCAATGCCCTTCAAAACACGCCGCTTCGCTCCACTCTGCGTCCACCAATTCGTCCACGTGACCTATTACAGTTAGATAGAGTGGAATCGTTCACTCCTTTTGAGAACTACTTCGATTATGTGTATAACGTTGTCGTCTTTCATATAAATCGGCTGAGTGAATGCAGTGAGTTCTCCATTAATCGGCATAAACAGGTCTCCTTCACAAACGCCGTCAGGGTTTTTTATCTGGATATGATATTCCGATGTTTTCCAGCGCACCCGAATTTCATATGACGACCACCCCGCAGGAATGCGTGGAGTAAGGGACAGTCGATTTCCTTCGATCTGCACGCCCAGTAACGTCTCAACCCCGACGCGTTGCATCCAACCCGCCGACCCCGTGTACCAGGACCATCCTCCGCGGCCGACATGAGGACTGGAGGAATAAACATCTGCGACGACGACGTATGGCTCAACCTTGTAGCGGTCTGCCGCATCCTGATCGCGGGAGTGGTGAATAGGATTAAGCGTTGAAAACATCTTATGCGCTGCATCGCCATCTCCAAGAAGGGCAGTCGCCATAACTGTCCATAGAGCTGCGTGCGTATATTGGCCGCCATTTTCTCGGATACCCGGCGGATAGCCCCGAATATAACCCGGGTCAGGTTCTGAGGTATCAAAGGGTGGGGTCAAAACCATGATGATTTCCCGGTTCAGATCGACAAGTTGTTCCTGAACAGCGTGCATGGCCTGTTTTGCACGTTCGGGAGATCCTGCTCCTGAAATTACAGCCCAGGACTGAGCTATGGCATCAATGCGTCCCTCAGGGTTTGCATGGCTGCCTAAGGGGCTGCCGTCATCAAAGTAGGCACGCTGGTACCAAGATCCGTCCCAAGCTGCCTCCAACGCGTCTTCAAGCTCCTTCATGATTTGCGTCCACTTCGCCACATGTTCTGTGTCCTGTCGGGCCTGAGCGAGTGGCAGGAAGGCTGCCAACGTGGCGTGCACGAACCATCCCAGCCAGATACTTTCTCCGCGTCCTGCTTCGCCCACGCGGTTCATCCCATCATTCCAGTCCCCGGTTCCCATCAGCGGGAGACCGTGAACTCCTCTCTGCAGGCTGTGATCGAGAGCAAGAACGCAGTGAGCATAGAGAGACGCCGTTCTGTCCGTTACGTCAGGCTGGAGGAAACGCTCATGCTCCCCGTCAGCCAAAACTGCGGCCTCAAGGAATGGAACTTCTTCATCCAGAACTGTCGCGTCACCACTGACTCGGACATAGTGTGCGACCGTGTAGGCAAGCCATGCACAATCATCAGAAATCCTTGTACGAACACCGTTTCCTTTCTGAGGGAGCCACCAGTGTTGAACATCTCCCTCTGGAAACTGTCGGGATGCCGCCCGCAGAAGGTGCTCCCGCACCAGTTGAGGAGCGGCCAGAACGAGCGACATTCCGTCTTGCAACTGATCTCGAAACCCATAGGCACCGCTGGCCTGATAGAAGCCTGCCCGTGCCCAGATGCGACTGGAAAGGGACTGATACAGCAGCCAGCCGTTCAGCATGATATCCATAGCGCAATCAGGCGTATGAACCTGTACGGCTCCTGTAATCGCCTCCCACCTGCGATGCACTTCATCCAGAACGGTATCCAGATTTGCATTTCTGTATCGCCGAACAATCTGACGAGCATGGTCTGAATTTTGACCCTGACCTAGCAGAAAGACAATTTCGGTGCTTTCTCCGGGCTCAAGCGTAACGACAGTCTGCAAGGCGGCACACGGATCAACTCCGGCCCCGACGATACCTTCAAGCGGGCCACCCCGGATAATGGCTTGAGGGGCGGAAAGAGTGCCATTTCGACCCAGGAATGTGCATCTGTCGTCCGTGCTTGATGTCTGCTGAGCCGACATATCCGCAAAGGCGACCCGGTCACCAAACGTCTCGCCCCACTTGTTCCTGACAAACAGCGCGCCAGTGTCATTATCCTGCTCTGTAAATACAAAAGGGGCAGTCGTACTGCGGGACTGTCCGAGCACCCACTCGGTATAGGTCGTGACTCTCAAAGTCCGGGGTCGGGAGGATGTGTTGGTCAGTTTCAATCTGGAAATTTTTACCGGATCTTCGAGCGGCACGTATTGTAGCAAGGTCGAAGCAATATCGTTGGTGTGTCGATCAAACTGACTGTATCCACGCCCATGTCGGCAAACATAAACAGCACTGTCATCTGGGCAAACGGCTGCCAGAGGAGACCAGAACTGCCGTTTTTCCTCGTCACACAGGTAGAACGCTTCCCCAGTTGGATTCACGACCGGGTCGTTAGACCAAGGCGTCAACTGGTTCTCCTTGCTATTCTCCGACCAGGTATAACCGCTGCCTTCTGCGGAGACCTGAAACCCGAAATGAGGACTGGAGATGACGTTGACCCAAGGGGCAGGGGGACGCGCTTTCCCACGGATGATGACAGCATACTCCCTCCCATCAGACGTGAAGCCTCCATATCCATTTGGCAGTTCAAGCTGAGGCAGCACAGGGGTTTCCGCTGCTCCACGGTATGCGCGGCAGGGACGTATGGCTGCCTGCAAGACTTTCGCGCCCTGCATGACTTCAATACGGGTCAATTGATGTTGCAGGTTTCCTCCCTTACCCGCCAGCACCACATAAGCCACGGAGAACAGAAGGTCTCTGACTGTTTCTGACATAAGCGTGCCGCGAAGAAGACGGACTGTACCCGGCTGCCCGGAGGACCGAACAAGGGCTTCCAGTGCGTGTTGTAGATCCTGCGCATAAGACGTCGGATGGTCGTTCAGAATAACAAAATCAAAAGCCAGACCTTTGAAATTCAGATACTCATGCGCTGTGAGAAGGGTCCGGGCGAGGTCGAAATCTTCACTTTCTGTGATGACCAACAACAGGATTGGCAAATCGCCGGAAACGCCCTGTCCCCAGAGATCTGCCTGTTTGCCAGCGCCTCGTTTTATACGGGCCGCAGACGAGCGAAGAATGGAATTTGGAAACAGAAGATAGCCGGCAAGTTTCTGAAAGAGGTCTGCCTGTACAGGCTGGATATCGAGGTGGCGTAAATGAACCTGAGCATGAGTCCATGCGAGGGTCAGGGCACGATCGAGATCCGCTCCACCGTGATGACGCTCGATGCTTTGGATGAGCGTTTCGCGTGTTGACGCAACAATCGTCCAGAACGATACATGCCGAGTAGAGCGCGCGGGAATTGTGAGCTTGCACCGCGCAGCGAAAACGGGATCCAATACCGTCCCCACTGATCCAGAGAGAGGGCCCGCTTCAATAACGGCAATCGGCTCCCGCAAATCCCTGCCACGACCGATAAATCGGGCACGATCCGTCTCGATGGAAAGGTCATTGCCGCCAATGATCAGGTGCGCTGCCCAGATCTCTGCATCAGACGGATTTCTTTTCCGCCGCGTGGCAACAATTGCCCTGTAAGAAGGGAGATACTCCGTCTGGACAAACATTTTTGCGAAAGCAGGATGACTGAGATCCATACCAGGCGGGCATAACGCCAGCTCGACATAAGACGTTACGTTGATCTCAACCGTTGAAGAATTGGAGTTCCGAACTGAAATACGACGAAGTTCTGCATCATCTTCGGCTGAAACCAGCACTTCCATCGTCGTCGTCAGCTTGTTGTCCTGACGCGTATATGTTGCGCGGTCTTCCCTGAATTCTACATCGTAGCTCTCAGCCTTAGCCCCAGATGGCTGGAATCCTGCGCTCCAGAAGTGATTGTCTCCAGACGCCTGAAGGTAAATATAAGTCCCCCAGTTATCGAGCGTGGGATCCTGCCTCCATCTCGTAACAGCCTGATCACCCCACTTGCTATATCCTGACGCAGCGGCCGTCAGCATCACGCTGTATCGTCCATTCGAAAGCAGATGAGTAACAGGGGCAGTCGTGTCCGCTGTCTGTAAATGGCGGCCACCAGACTGCGTCTGTACGGTCAGCGCAGGAGGGGCGGACTCTTCTTCCTTCAGCGGAGTGGTAATAGCTCCACCTGTTGGTGCGCGCTCCTGCAAAAGCAGTTCTGCCGCTCCGATAATCGGTTCTGCATGGAAACGGGTTCGCATGAGGCCTTTGAGGACCGTATCCGCTATTGCAAGAATGGACATGCCCTGGTGATGGGCCATGTAAGAATGAATGATTGCAATAGTCTGGTTCGATTGCAGTCGCGCCTTTGTATAATCCAGCGCCTCGTAAAATCCGTAGGTTCCCTGAGCGCCTGCAGCCTGCAAGGCCCGGAAGTTTTCTGTTGCCAGACGCGCATCAACCATCGAAGCCAAAGCTGTGGCGTAAGGTGCAATAACCAGATTTTGGGCCAGTCCTCTCTTCATCCCCAGTCCGGGGACACCAAAGTCGGAATACTGATAATTATATTCCAGATCGCGTGCATTATAGGCAGATTCCGAAATACCCCATGGCACACCGCAGAACTGGCCATATTCAATCTGACGGTGGACAATCTGCCGACTGGTCTCTTCTAAAAGACTATCGAACGGTGCGGCCATGATCAGGGACGGCATGAGGTACTCGAACATCGACCCAGACCAGGAAACCAGAGCTTCGCCATGGGCCACCGCAGCAAGAGGCCTCCCCAGACGAAACCACTCCCAGGCAGGAATATCGCCTTTTGCAATGGCAAAGAAGACAGCGAGCCGCGCTTCGGATGCCAAAAGGTCATAGCAGTTATTGTCGAGAGTGCCTTCATTCACGGCAAACCCGATCGAGAGCAGTTTCCGATCTGAATTTCTCAGAAAGCCAAACTCCATGTCCAAAGCCATGGTTCTTGAGATTTGTGCAATTTTACGGAGTTCATCATGGAGGGAAGGGTTATCTTCGAGATCTTTCCGTTCACTCCGCAGGCAGTTCTGGGCAGCGTGCAGCCAGAATAGGAGGTCCTCGGCACCTGTAGTTGTGGTGCCTTTGCCTGCACTTCCAGCCATGGCACGTCTTTGTAGAAGATGCGCCAGTTCCTCTGCCTGACTGACGAGCATCTGTACTCTGTATGTAAGTGTGACCTGACTGGCGTGGCCGTCCTTCATGTCCTGAAGAAGGGCTTCCATAAGTTGTGCGAGTTCGGATGACCGAAAGATACCGTTTTCCGATGTGGCTTCTTCAAGCGCTAGATTCAGGGCGTCTCGTATACCTTCACGCCAAATGTCAGATTTTCTTCCTTTCTGAACCCACTCCTCGCAGGCCCCTGCCAGTGTCATCAAATGGCCAGCGAGATTGCCACTATCCACTGTTGAAACATAAATAGGGGACAGCGGAGAGAGATCAGAAGTGCTGTACCAGTTATAAAAATGCCCTCTGAAACGCGGAAGCTGCAGCATTGTCTCAAGGGTGGCACTCAAACGGGATGTTGCGTCTGCTACCCCAATCCACCCAAAATCACATGCCGCGACAACAGACAGGAGGTAAAGCCCCATGTTGGTTGGAGAGGTTCGATGGGCAACAAGAGGGGCAGGGGATTCCTGAAAATTGTCCGGCGGAAGCATATGATCCGCAGCGGTGACAAATATCTCAAAATACCGCCATGTGCGCCGGGCCTGCATGCGCATGAAAACCGTCTCAGCCTCAGTAGCTTCAAGCCTGCGAGCAGACGCACGGTACTGACTGGCCATCCACGCGATTGCCGGTGACAGGCACCAGGCCACAGCGAAAGGCAGAATGATAATCCACACCCGGGGACCAGCCACGACCATAACGCCCGCCGCGAGAAGACCAGTTAAAACGGCTCCACTCATCTGACGGAAATATCCCTGCATCCGCTCACGTGGAGCTTCCGCAGCCTGAGCGGCCGTAACCCACTGAAGAAGGTGCTTTCGAGTAACGAAAACGCGCCCCAATGTTCGGCTAATCGCGTCCCCCATCAGGCAGGCCTGATCGGCCAGGAACACAAAACACAGAGCTGTGGTGAGAACCGTCCGTTTGAGGTCAATTGTCAGAAGGGAAAAATAGCTGCGAAATGTTTCTCCTCTTCTGCGCCTGATAATATCAACTAGAAGGGGCAACGCTGCTGGAACAGCAATTGTTGAAACAATGCAAAGGCTCCAGACCGCAGCATTATGGAGCTCCAGAAACCAGCCGGCAAACAGGGCGCTGACTGCCATTGGCGCAGAAAGGCTGCGACGCAGATTATCCAGCATCTTCCAACGCGCAATGCCCGTGAGAGGACGAGTTTTTATACGTATGGTTGGGAAATGGCCCATCCATGAAAAGATCCACGGAAGAAGCTGCCAATCTCCACGGACCCAACGATTAAGACGGGCAACGGACACCAAATAGTCAGTTGGGTATTCCTCGATAACTTCAATATCGGTTACGAGACCGGCACGGGCAAAAACACCTTCGAAAAGATCGTGACTCAGAAGCGTTCCATCGGGGACCCGGCCAGCTAAGGCTGCTTCAAAAGTATCGATTTCATAAATGCCTTTGCCTGCAAAAGACCCCTCTGCAAACATATCCTGATACAGGTCAGATACTGCGGCCGTATAAGGTTCTATCCCGTTGGGACTTGAGAAAACTCTTTGAAATAGCGTGCTTTGCCGAGCTTCAGGCAATGAGGGCGTCACACGTGGCTGGAGAACCGCATATCCCTCCGTGACGCGGCCTTTTTCCGGATCAAAACGGGCGTTATTGAGCGGATGGGCAATCTTCCCGACAAGGCGCCTGACAACCTCATGCGGAAGACGTGTATCGGAATCCACGGTAACAATATACCGTACATTTTGAGGAATGCTCTGATTCGGAAAATCAAGAAAGCTGGTATCTGTTGCTCCGCGAAGGAGACGGTTTAATTCGTGCAACTTACCGCGTTTTCGCTCCCATCCGATCCATTCTCCTTCACTGATGCTCCAAAGACGCCTGCGATGGAGGAGAAGAAATCTTGTGCCAGCAGAGCCCGCTCCATAAGTCCGATTTAGCTTTCCGATTTCTTGGACAGCAACATCCAGAAGATCCTGATCACCTTTTCGGCTCTCAGTTGGAGAGTCTGTCCAATCTGTGAGTAGGGCGAAGTAGATTTCACCATCTCGACTGGAAAGGTAATGTTTCTCCAAACGGTTTACCATTTCTACAATGGAGGATCGTTTGGTCAGAAGGGTAGGGACGACAACCATAGTCCGCAGCGGTGCTGTGACCCCCCCTCTGAGTTCAAGGGCGGGGAGCTCTGATACTTTGATGGCCCACATCAGAAAGCGGTTTACACCAGCGACTACCGCATCAGTGGCAGGAATAAATCCCAGAACAATCAGCGCAAACGCGGCGCGACCTGACAACTGACCATTCATGGCAGAAAGAAAAGCGGTCAGGACGAGAAGAGTCAGCAAGGTTACAACCAAACTGTAACCGGTTATGCCTAACCGACGGCAACCTTGTCCGATTTGTACGCGTAAGGGGGCACGGGACTTTAACTCTGCTTCGAGCCACTCCCGACCTTCTGCTAAAAGGTAGTAACCAGGATCTGATTTGCGAAGATCAGAATTTGGTATGTCTTTTTGCATTGCAGCAAGAGAAGTGACCTTCTGTGCGATCTCACACTCTGTATAGCTGGACCCTTTCGCAAGGGCCTCAACGGCTTTGCTATATAAATTCCGGGTAGGAGGATCCATATCCGAAAAGCCGGTATGACGATAAAATATTTGACTTACGGGGCTTGTTTTCTCAACAATACCGTTCCAATCCAGAGTTGTTATCAAACGCATACTTGTAATAATATTTCTTACAGTGGCATTTAATGCACCTTGTTCCTGCAATTCTTCATGAATAATCTTCTCAATATTTGTGCCTTTTTCCTGTAATATTGCCTCCATCCATAAAGATGCAGGATCTTTTTGTGGATCATGCCCTCTCAAGCGGTGCGAAAATTGTACAATAAAAGCGGGGGATAATGTTTCAGTATTTACTTTTGCAAGCGCTTCAAGAATTTTTTTGTTATTGTAATAAGCATCTGAAAACAAGGTATTGGCAAGATTATCAGCCTGTTTTTGTGCTTGCAGGTTCTGGCAAACTTTATCTGCTACTCGCCGAAGATTCTCAATCAAAACTATTCTGATCTGGGTGGGAATAGCCCAAAGTTCTCTAATAAGAAGAGCTCTATTTTCCTGATAGGTACTTAGGAAATCACATATTGTTTGTGGATTAATCCGACTGTCTGTGTGAGCTACAAGTGCCCAAGCTATTTCAAAGGCTCGCGGCATGCCAGAGAAGGGTCCACTGGAGAGTTCTGGAAGGTCTTTGTAATAGTGTGGAGGAAGGTCAAATTTAATAATTTGAATTTGAGCATTCATCAGATAATAATTATCGATCAACCAGCCTCCAGCAGGTGTAATTTGCTCCCCTCTCTCTGAGGCTTTTGATAATGCAACATTTGATTCCAGAAGAACTTTGGCGTTCTCATTCAATCGATCTGGCAATGTGTTATTGCGTTTTGGGAAAAGGATATTTCCATGGTTTTCAGCCAAGCTGCGGGCATGCTGTAAAAGGCGGTCTTCACTAAAGAGATCAGAACGGATCACCCCTCCATCATGAAGCCAGAACGCTCTAGTGGCCATTTTCCCGAAAAAATTAGCCATCTGTATGGTTCCTTTCGGCGGAGAGTATCCGCTAGCGCTATGCTTTGGAGAGATTTCCAAGATCGAAAATTTAGATATATTTTCGATTACACTTGCGGTTCTCAATAATTATGAAAAACTTATTTCTCATAATTAGTAAAAATTACAAATTCATCGTAATCGCCATAACGTAAAAAAGGGTTATCAGTTACCTTCTTCAGAAAAATTAACGATCATAATTTCTTGAATTGAATAATATCTACCTGCGTTGTTGTTCGAACAGATTGAAATATAATGGGATAACACCATATATAACTTTTATTAATAGTTATATATGGTGTTAAAAATATCGTTTTATCGCTCGTCACCCTCATATTTGACCTAGCTTGGCGGATATATCCGCATATTCTGACATTATTTTCCACCACTCAAAAGAGTGACCAAAGACTATATTTGAAAAGGGATCTACCAGCCGACATCAAACGTTCCTGTCCGAAAGCACAAAGGAATGCTCAGGTATGTTGGTTGCAGATCAGAGCACTTGTCTTGAAAGGCTTGCTCTTTTTAGGGCTAGGTTGCAGCGCTTATTTGAGGAATGGAAAGCCAAACCACTTTCCGTTCCAGAGAACCAATTCCCTGGTGAGCTCCTAAATGCACTACGCACAACGGGTGCATTTGACGCTCTTTTTGCTATTGAAGACAATGGTCTTGGGCTTTGTCAAACGCCTGAAGGCGCTCAGATACTTATGATGCTACTACGGAAAGTAGGTTATCTAAGTCTTTCTTTAGGGCGATGCCTAGAAGGGCACGTGACTGTGGTCCGCCTTGTAGAATTGTACGGCACGCGATTTCAACGTCATGCCCTGAAGCTTCAATTGAAAAATGGGAGCCTGGCCGGCATCTGGGTCACGGATGGAAGCTCCCCTGTCACCATACGGAGGAAAGGGCCGAACTACACGCTTTCAGGGATCAAAGGTTTTGCCAGTGGTATCAGGCAGGTTGGCGTGGCATTGATAACTGCGATGCCTCAGCATGGCGAAGCACTCATGGTGCTAGCCCCTACAACAGATTTTGAACGTCATCGCCCTGGGCCAGGAACACTGACTGGCATGCAGGCCAGCGGAACCGGAGCCTATGATTTTACGGGCCTTCAGATCTCATCGGATGACATTATTGGCTCATCAGGCGACTATCTGCGGCAGCCTGAATTTTCTGCGGGAGCCTGGCGAGGGTCGGCGGTTGCCTTAGGTGGGATGGATCATTTGATTGATCTACTCAGGCAGGAGTTACTGGAACGCGAGCGTGCTGGTAGTCCCCATCAACTAACCCGGATAGGAGAAGCACTTATTCTTCAAAAGACAGCAGCGATGTGGGTGCACGAGGCCGCTCAAGCTGCATATTCTGCGTACATGAAGCCAGAAGACGTGACGTCAATCATTAATCTGGCCCGGTTGGCTGTCGAACAGGCTGCTCTTGACCTGATCACGCTTGTTCAAAGAAGTCTGGGCTTGGCGGCCTTCATCAAGGGCAAAGCGGTAGAACAGATCATGAGGGACCTTGCGACTTATCTCAGGCAACCTGCGCCTGACGAAGCTCTGACGGAGGCTGCCGCATGGTTCGTCCATCATGACTGGCCGGAGGCAGGCCAATGAATATTCGTGAAACTCTGGAAAAATTTGCCAGTTTTCCAGTTACCTCATTTGATACCGTTGCTCCCGGCACCTCACTGGTACTAGCGCCCCATCCTGATGACGAAAGTCTTGGATGTGGGGGATTTATAGCCTCGGCAGTGGCACATGGGCGACCGCCCATTGTTGTGATCGTTTCGGACGGCTCTGCATCTCATCCGGGCTCTCATTTATGGCCACCCGATCGGCTGGCGCGACAGAGACAAGAAGAATGCATCCGCGCGGCAGCACTTCTGGGTCTTTCTTCTGATAGACTGATATTTATGGGCCTTAAGGATACGAGAGTTCCGGTAGAAGGGAGCCACTTTGACTCTACTGTCCGTGATTTGCTTGATCTTCTGTCTCTTCATGACTGCAAAAATTTACTGGTCCCTTGGCGGTACGACCCTCACTGTGACCATGAAGCTGTCTGGCTGATGGGTGAAGCACTAAAAGCTCTAAAACCGGAGCTTAGAGTTCTGGCATACCCCGTCTGGGGTTTAACACTTCCTCCCGAAACGCAGATTCCAGAAAATGCTCTTACGGGGTGGCGCCTGAATGTTCAGCCTTTTTTGGAACAGAAACAACAGGCGATCTATGCCCATCGCAGTCAAAGAGGCTTGATCATAAATGACGATCCAAATGGATTTATTTTACCGGAGCACTTACTTGAGAAAATGCTGCAGCCTTATGAAATCCTGATCGCGTCGTGAGTAAAGAGACATGGAAAGCCGACATTTTCGAAAACCTGTTTCAGCAGAATCCTGATCCATGGAATTTTGAAAATAGCTCGTATGAACACAAGAAGCTTCAGAGGGTTCTACAATGCCTGCCATGTTCGCCAGTGGCATTCGCCGTAGAACTCGGATGTGCCATAGGGGTTGGCACATTGGCTTTGACACAGCGCTGTCAACGTATTCTGGCCGTAGACGCTTCGGAAACCGCGCTTACCAAGGCAAGACAGCGCTGTCAGGAATACACACACATTACTTTCCTCAAAGCCTTTTTACCCAGCGCTTATCCAGTTATTGCAGCAGCAGGCTGCGACCTCATTCTTATTTCAGAAATTCTTTATTTTTTGAACCGTACAGACATTCAAAAACTGGCTTTTCATACTACCACCAGCCTGAAAACAACGGGACATATCTTAATCGTCAACTGGACTGGAGAAACAGATACGCCCTGCACGGGAGACGAGGCAGCAAACTGCTTTATCCAAGCATGTCATGCTAACGGATGGATGATTGATCTGAGTGAGCGAGCTGAGGGATATCGAATTGATCGATTGATTCTTTCAAAAACTCATGATGATGAAGGTGTGCCATCTTTTTAAGATGATCTAGAACTCGTTGAGCTCGTTTATGATGCTTTTCCAAATCATCACGACGCACACGTACCAAGGGCAATTCCATGCAAGCGTCTTCAAAAGGAATAAATTGATTTTCTTTCTGACACAAACGCTGCCTGCGAATACGAAGTAACCTTCGGGAGACAGGTTCGAAAATATCATCGATATATTCGTCCTGTACATGTAGTCTGCGTGCCAGCGTTTCGGCCATCCCTCCTTGTGCTCGACCGACCAAACGAGCGGACACATACACCTTAACGTCCGGCGCGTGACGAACACGAATTCCGTTCTTTCGAAGCACTTGATAAAACGCACGGTCTTCCGACGTTGGTATAGCAGGCATTCCACCAACCTTACTCCAAGCCTGATAAGTCACAGCGATACTGGCGCCTGAATGCTCTGTATGCCGGGGCCAAGGATCATGGAATTCCGGACAAAGCAGCAAAGCGATTTGATCGAGAAGCGCCCCATAAGCCTGTTCTGCTCTTTCATCTTCATGCAAATTTAATGGAATCTTTTTGGCTTCTTCGGGGAGGAGAAGAGCCCTGCCAAACACGGCTTCAACAGGATGATGCGCAAAAGCGTTTAGAGTACGACTTAACCAGTCTTCAGCGGCTTCACTGTCAGCATCCGTGGTCACTAACAGAGAATCAGAAGATGCATACTGAGCCGCATGAGCCATTGCATCCCTTCTTGCCAGACCTGCACTTGCCAATCCTGGGTCGTAGACAACTCTGACGATCTCCATTTCGAACGGTAATGTATTTGTTAAAGATGCTACTCGCTCATGTGTTTGATCAGTAGTATTATTGATCCAGAGGACAACTTTTTCTGGTTGGGCCTCTTGCCTCGCAAGAGCCAAAAGACACGGGACAATGTGTTCTTCTTCATTGCACACTGGAATAGCAACCAGTATCTTCTTCTTTATAACATCATGTTTATTTTTATTGAGACCGGTATTCGCCCGAGTGTTGTTGTGTCCATTCAAAGAAAATGACTTGATCTGTCCCATAAGTTTACTCGTAATCCCGACCTGAAAACCCAGAGCTTAATTTGTTGGATTTTCAGGTGCATCAGGAAGGACTGGAGGTTGATCAAGCTTAGGATCTGGAGAGCCTTTTTCAGGCGCATACCTTTTACCGGGATTTTCCTCTTCCGGGGGCTCGTCCGTGATCGGGCTTTTGTCAGGATATGGGTCAAAAGGCTCACGTTCATCAGGCGAGCCAGGAGCTTTCGTCGGATTTTTTGGGAGCGTACTGCTACGGAAAGACATGATAGCCTCCATTGGTAAGACCATTAAATGGATAACTAGGCAGGAAGTTCAGATCACTTAAAAAAGACTGAGAGAATTTAATCAGAAATACTACTTGGTAGCCTTTTTGCGTCCAATCAATCGTTTTGTATATTATTATTGAATCGACTGAGAATATAAAAATAAAATGAAACACATAAATTAATATAGTTTTAGGAAAAAATTTTAATTGAAATATCATTAGTTGTTAATATGATGAGCAATCTAAAATATTTTGAAGAGTCAGATGATCAATCTCCTGATATTATACCAATTCACATGAAAACGTTCATGTTCCACCCGAACGAAAGATTGGATTGTTGAAAAAATAAATACACCAGAAAATGCCTATCAAAAATATAAAAAATAGTAAAAATTAATAATTTTTTTATAATAAATTATTTTATTATAATTTTTATACTAAAGAACAGCATGTAACTTTAGTCCTACAGCATCGACATTCGGTTTATTCTTCTGAAGGTTTGTCCGCCAGATACGCTGATAATCAGGCTGGATGGAGAAACCTCTGAATGCATGGATGTTGTAAGTGACCTCCAGCGTCGTGATATGGCTTTGAGGGTAGGTCGTATTTCCCGGAAGAGACAGTCCTTGGCGGTAGCGTATCCACTGAGACGCGACTAGCTCCGGGCTTGCGATCGTTTCAGACCATTCGATACCGAATGTATCCTGGGGGCGAGTAGAAATTGGCCCACGATCTACGAGCCCTGCATAGATCTGATAGGTGTAAGGGCTGTTTTTTCCATCGCTTTTGGCAAAACCGGCTAGCGCGTAGAGACCGTGCAACGGGCCGTTTCCGTTACGAATCAGCATTTGGTCTGCCTGAAGCCATATTTGAGTTTTCCCATTCGTCCAGCGATAAGGAAGGCCAGTGGCAGCAGCCGCATTGCCATTATTGTCGTAATAGACATCCCGATATTGAGAGGAATCATAAGCGAAGCCAAATTTATAATGGCCGACAAGATTGTTTCTCCCAAAATGAGGAATGAGGCCGACTTCAACAGGAGTATAGACGCCTGTATAGAGGCCTGTACCCATTTCAAAACCAGTTCGGTCATACTGGTTGGTATTTAGATATGGATTGACCCCATAAAGACCTGCTTGGATATAAAGACCATGAAGAGGCCAGTAGCGAATTCTGGCTCCCCATGTTGATCCCGGATATGTCGCGTATCCTGCTGCACCTCGGGTCAGAGATTTTGGTATTCCACAGTTTGATTTGTTCATAAATGTGCAGAACAAAGGAGAATTGGCAAAGTCAATATTCACGGGCATTTTGCCAACCGCAATCTGAATACGTTTTTTGTACAGATCCTGAGTTCCATACACATAGACCAGATGAACGCCGACATTGCCACCGCCGCCGAAAATTTCCTGAAATCCATTCAGGGAGTGATCGCCCAGATCTGCTGCAAGATTATGACCCGCGCGGTTAACGAAAACCGCATGGGTAATAAATCCCTTCCAGCCAATAATTTTTTCCCAGTCCAGATCAAGTTCCACACCAATCTGATGGGCATAACCAGCATCTCCGCCATGCCCGGCATTCAAGGCAATAGCGCTTTCGCTCGTATAGTCCACGACAATTCCAATCCCTTTCTTGTTCAGCTTTTTGATTAGCCGTTCCCAAGGAAGGAGCATGTTCTCTACCGGAGGTGTGAAAGGGGTGTTGTCATATGAAGTCGGCGTATCCAGAGCGAAGAGAGGAGCAGTCGCGGAGACCGGCCCACGATATTGAGCCTCAGCTCTGGAGGAAAAAAGTACGGCGCATGAGAAAATGCATGCCAAAAAGATTTTTGTAGAGAGAAATGGAGAGCGCGGCATCGAAGTGCTCCAGACTGAAGCAGTTTCAAATCACGGGGGTCAGTAGCGGGGCACCGCAGAAATGTGCCGCAAGGTTAGCAATGACCAACTGGCCCATCTGTCTGCGTGTTTCCACGGTAGCGCTGGCACGATGCGGCTGAAGAACGACGTTGTTCATGCCGTAGAGGGCCGCTGGAACACTGGGTTCGTTCTCGAAAACGTCAAGCGCCGCCTTACCCAGCCTGCCATCTTGCAAGAGACTTACCATGGCCTGTTCGTCCACTACGCTTCCGCGGGAAATATTGACTAACAGCCCGTCCGGCCCCAGTGCTTCCATGACGTCCCGGTTTACAAAATGCCGGGACTGAGGCCCTCCCGATGCCGCGACGACAAGGATATCGCTCTGCTTTGCCAGCGCTGTCAGGCTGGGAATGAACGGGATATCAGGAAGCTCAAGATTGGTACGGCTGAAATAGGAAACGGGCATGTCAAAGCCATGCGCCCGTCGGCTAATGGCCTGTCCGACTTTTCCCATCCCAAAAATTCCGAGTTTCTTGCCGGTGACCTTGTGAGCCAAGGGGAGGAAGCCTGTGCCCCACTGACCGTTGCGGACAAAACTGTCTCCCGGAAGCAGGTCGCGCGTTGCCGCGAGGATGAAAGCCATGGCGAGATCTGCCACGTCATCTGTCAGGACGTTCTGCGTTGTCGTCACGCTAATACCACGGTGGCTGGCCTGAACGAGATCAACGGCATCAGTCCCAATTCCATTGATGGAAATGATCTCTAGGTTAGGAAGGGCCGTCATGATGTGGGATGGAACACCGGTTCCGCCGCCAGTGACGATGCCCCGAATACGCGGTGCGATGTCCGTCAATACCAGCGTTTCATTATAACGGTGAACAACATACGCGGCGTCCAGTGCCTGCTCGACTTCAGGCATCATGGGCTCGATAAGAAGAATTTCCGGTTTCATGATCAAAGAACCTTACACTGCCTGTTTTATGGAAGAACAACGGAGACGGGGGCCAGAGATCCGATTTCGACTTTTGCGGTCGTGCGTGCGGGTACGAATTTCGTGCCGGTCATGGACCCCGTGGTGACGACGGTTCCGGCTTCCAGTGGAAAACCGCGCTTCGCAGCATGATTGGCCAGCCAGACAAGAAGGCGGATTGGATCTCCAGCGGAGTTCCCGCCGGCATGTTCCATGGCGATCTGGTCATCAAGGACAAGCCTGACATGCTCGGTTACAGGTGTGAGTTCCTGCCAGGTTGAAATTCCGGGCCCGTAAATCAGGGCGCCGTGGTTGCCCTGATCGGCAAGATGCACCAGTCCGTCCTGAGAGCCTGCCTTGCAGAAGCGGGTGTCAAATATTTCAATAGCGGCATGAGCACTCCCGATTGCGTCGCAAACTTCAGCCTGCGTCCAAGGGGTTTCCCGAAAAGGGAGGCCTTTCCGGAAAATATAAACAATCTCCGCCTCAACACCGTAAAGGCGGCAAAGACCTTCCGGGAGTTTGGTATCTCCAGAAAACAGGGTCGCCCGATGCAAGGGTGCGCAAAATGGCTCACTTTCTGGCGTCGGAGCTCCGACTTTCCAACCCTTGATGGGGCCGAGGGAAGCCGTCAGAGCTTGTGCGACCTGATCCTGAACAGAATAAGCTTCTTTGGCATCATGTATCTTGATGGCATCGGGAAGGCTATCCAGGCAGGATTTACTTTTTCTGGCTGCAGAAAAAATCTCTGCGCATTGATGAAGCCTATCTTTCGATATGACGGATACTGTGTCGTTCATGAAAAACCTCAGGCATAGAGAGGCCGTCATGCGTCCGTAGCGCGGGCGCATTTGGGTCGAACTCAACGAAAGTGACGTGTGGCTTTAGGAGAGACCTTTAGAAGACATCATCCTGCGACATGAGATCACGGCCTCTGGGTTCAGGAATAAAGAACGTGGCTGTAATAGCCAGACAGGCAAGGAAGACCACGTAAGTTGCCAGCGGAATCCATGCGAACTTACCGCTGCTGACACCGCCAATATTGAACCGCGCAAACATGGCGATGAGAAACTGGCCGACCATAGGGGACACCCCTCCGGCTATGACGGAAGAGAACTCACGGGTAAAGGACACCGCCGTATAGCGATGGCGAACCCCGAACATCTCAGGAAGAAAGGCGCCCTGTGTTCCGAACATTCCCCACGTGGCAATACCAAGAGCAAAGGAAAGCGCGATCATGGAGAGGACTGGATTGCCTTGACTGAAGACGTACCAGACGGGAATGGCGCTTACGGCCTGAAGAATGGCAAACCCACGGTAAACCTTTACCCGGCCATATTTATCACTGAGCCATCCTGCGCCCGGAATAGTGATTGCACCCACCAGTGCTGCTCCGATCAGGGCCAGTGTGCCCCACTTGCTGCTCATGCCAACTGTATGAACCAGATAGCTGATAGACAGCACCTGATAGATGGAAGAGCCGCCGTTTTCCGCCATCCGAAGCCCCAAACCCGCAGTGATCGGGCGCCATGATCCGGTCAGTGTCTGGCGCAGGGGCATGACTTCTTCATGCTCCTCTTCCTCACGCAGCTTGGCAAAAGCGGGTGATTCCTTGAGGCGCAGCCGCATGTACAGTGCAATGACAAGGAGGATGGCACTGCCAAGGAAGGGCACGCGCCAGAGCCAGGTATCGGCAATGTTCGCAACACCTGTCATCATCGCGAAATAGATCAAGCCGGCAACCACGGTTCCCATCTGGATGCCCAGGAACGGCAATGCAGCAAAGTATCCCCGGCGTTCACGCGGGGCGGACTCCGTCATCATGACCGCAGCGCCTGCCTGTTCTGCACCCGCACCGAAACCTTGCAACATTCGCATGAAAACAAGCAGGAGAGGAGCGGCGATGCCGATGGTGGAATAAGAAGGAATGAGCCCTATGGCAGAACTGGCCAGCCCCATAAGGGTGACCGTCATCAGAAGGACTTTTTTACGGCCATGCCGATCCCCGAGGCGACCGAAGAAAATTCCGCCGACAGGTCGTACTGCAAAGCCTATGAAATAGGTCGCAAAGCTCGCAATCAGACCCATGCCCGGAATGGTGCTCGGGAAAAACAGTGGACCAAACACGAGAGCCGACGCGAGGCTGTAAAGTGCGAAGTCGTAGTACTCCATCGCGCTTCCAACCGAACATGTCCAGGCCGCGCGACGAAGTTCTTCTACGGTCATTTCAGGACGTTCTGTGAGAGCGCCATTCGTAGCCGCCGAGTGTTCCTGACCGATGGTAGGATAGCTTGTCATTGTTGTTACAATCATGACTGCGACACCTTAATCTGGCGACCAGACTGGACAGCCTCTTTCAAGGCCAAAGCGATCTTGAGTGACGCCACACCGTCTTCGCCGGTGGCTGCCGGAGACCCACGGCCAGCAACGCTGTCACAGAAGCGTCGGACACTGTAGCGGTAAAGATTATGGTGTTCGATGGCGATAGGATGTTCTCCGTCACCGTCTCGTAGAGACAGACTCCCAATCGGCTTCTGGCTCATGCAGTCACGAGCAATCAACGCCGCGTTCTCACCATAGAGTTCGACGCCGCCGGGCGCATAAGGCACGGCATATGAACCGTGAATCTGCACGAGAACATCTCCGGGAAAGCGCATAACAGCCATCAAGCCGTCTTCAATTCCCGCGATACTCCGTCGACCGCTTTGCGTCATGGCAAACACATCGATCGGGTCTGCTCCCAACAGGAAACGTAGGGTATCGATGTCATGGATTGTACTATCCAGAATGAGGCCACCCGCTGCGTCATTCAGGCGCCAGCCTTCAACCGCTTTCGCCAGGAAATTGGCGTGGAAGACGCGAACGGTATTCAGTTCGCCGATAGCATTGGTCTTCAAGTGATGTCGGAGTGCAATATGGACAGCCGAGCATCTCAGGTGATGGTTCGTGCCCAGAATGACACCGGATTCATGGCAGACCCGGACCATTTCCTCTGCGTCTGTCAGGGAGAGGGCCAGTGGCTTCTCGCAGAGAACATGTTTGCCTGCTCGGGCTGCCGCCAGAACCTGATCTTTATGAAGCTCATTGCGACTGCTGACATACACAACGTGTACGGAAGGGTCCTGAAGAATGTCCTGAAGCTCCGACGTACTACTTGGAATATCGTGAGCCGCCGCAAATTCTTGCCCGCGCTTTGCGTCCTGGCTGAAAACAATCCGGAGTGTCGCATCAGGCTGTGAACGAATTGCATCGATCATCCATTCACGGGCGACGTTACTGGCCCCGATCAGAGCCCAACCAATAGGCGTTTTCATTCTTCCTCCTTTGACCCTGCGACCACAGAGGCGAGTTAAAGGCAAAATTAGATCGATCTAAAAGATCGCAGTTGCATATCTCAACGTTATTTCCGAGAAAAAGTCACGCAAGTTTAGTGATAAAAATATAAAAGATATGTGATTTATTGGCAGTATATCACGAAATACGTGATAATTATGTCAAGGGAAGGAGAGCGCTAGCCCACCCAAAGGGTATTATGAGGTGCGGGCTTCAGAGCTGGCGCGTATAACCAAATTTGTCGGAAGAATGATCCGTTCTGCAGGTCGGTCTGGTGCTTCCAGTCGCTTTTGCAGCAGGGTGGCTGCTGCCTTCCCAATCATACGCGGGTTCGTCGCAATCGTCGTCAAAGGGGGATAGGCGGCTGCTGCCTGCGGTAAATCATCCATCCCTATAACGGCAAAATCATCGCCAAGCGTATAGCCGCGGCGTTGAAGGTGGCTCATGAGCGCCAGAGCCATAATATCATTATAACAGATTGCGGAATCCGGCGGATGAGATCCCAGAAGAAGCCGGTCGAGTTCAACTTCATCATAAGTGTTACCCCATTTGCCAGCGACCACCATATCGTCAGGCAATTGATGAAGCGCCATAGCTCTATGGAAGCCATCCAGTCGGGCCACGGCAGCGGAATGGACGGACATTCCTCCCACGAACATGATTTTCTGCCGACCGGTTTCGACGAGATGTTTTACGGCTTTTTCGATACCTAAAGCGTAGTCAGCCGCAACATAGTCGCCTGATCCGTAGGGGACATGGCGCAGAACCTGAACATACGGCAGGCTTAGACGTCGAAGATCTTCCAACAACGTGTCGTTACTTCCGATTGCAGGGCAGATAATCACGCCATCAACGTTATGCTCTCTCAGTCGCTGGATCTGACGCGCCTGGCGTTCAGGCGATTCAACACTATTCGCAATAAAACAGACAACATCATTGGCATCGTTAACGTCATCGACACCCGCTGTCAGTTCACTGAAGAAGGGGTTGGCAATGTTGGAAAGAACAAGACCAATCGTATGCGTTCGGCTCTGACGCAGATTGGCTGCACCACGATTGTAGATATATCCGAGTTGTTTCATTGCTTCCAGAACGCGTTCACGCGTTGGGGGGGCAATAAGCGGACTACCTCGCACCACAAGTGATGCCGTCGCCCTGGAAACACCAGCAGCTCGGGCGACATCCAGAAGATTGACAGGTTGTGGTGCCTGGCTTTTTTTCATATCGGGAAATTACAGTATATAGGCTTTGCAGCACAAATCGTAGAAAGGACCAGGTCTGTATTTTTACGATATGTTTTGTGAAACAGGCTATCTGGACGTGTCGCGGTTTAGTTCCGGGCCTTTAAGACCGAAGATGGTCATGAAGGAGACGTGGAATGGGACGAGTTTATAAGGCAGAGTTCAGGCACGAGGCGGTGCGTTTAGCTCTGAGCAGCAGTCTGTCGCGTGAGCGTATTGCCCAGGATCTGGGGATCGGCTCTTCGACGTTGAAGACATGGATCCGCGATGCGCAGAAGCTTGATACTGTGGTCGCTGACACAACGGATCATACAGCGTTATCGCGTGAGAATGAGAGATTACGCCGTGAGAACCTTCTGCTGCGGGAGGAGAGGGAGCTGTTAAAAAAGGCGACACAGTTCTTCGCGAGCCAAAAGTCGTGAGGTTTGCCTTTATTGCTCGATATCATGGGTCGCTTTCACGCGAACGGGTCTGCCGCCTGTTTGGTGTCAGCGACCGGGGTTTCAGGGCCTGGCGACGACGCCCGGTCTGTGCCCGCAAAAAACAGGATGACATCCTGATGGTCCATATCCGCGCTATTCACGCCCAGAGCAGGCGAAGCTACGGACGTCCCCGTATGACAGAAAAACTCAGGGCTGCGGGTCTGTCTGTCGGGCATCGTCGCGTTGGACGTCTGATGCGCGAGTATGGCATTCGTGTTGTCAGGACACGACGCTTCAAGGTGACTACGAACAGTTCGCACAAGTACAGTATTGAACCCAACCTTCTAGGGCAGGTTTTTTCAGCACCAGCGCTTAACCAGAAATGGACAGCGGACGTCACATACATCTGGACGCGGGAAGGCTGGGTTTACCTGGCTGTGGTGCTGGACCTCTTCTCACGCAGAGTCATCAGCTGGAACCTTGAGGTCCGTATGACCGCAGATCTTGCCACGACAGCGTTACAACGCGCCATTGCCTTGCGTCAGCCACCACCAGGCTGCGTCCATCATGCGGATCGTGGCAGTCAGTATTATTCAGAGGATTACCGCAAACTCCTTTCTGCCCATGGCTTTATCGTGTCCATGAGCAGAAGGGGAAACTGCTGGGACAATGCTGTCACGGAAAGCTTCTTCAAGACCCTGAAAGCTGAACTCCTGTGGCAGCAAGCCTGGATGAGCCGTCAGGACGTCGAGCAGGCTATCACATCCTACATCAATGATTTCTACAACGCGCAGAGGCTGCATTCCGCACTCCAGTGGAAAAGTCCGCTGGATTATGAGCGCAACGCCGCTTAACAGATAACCACTGGCCCGGAACTAAACCGCGACACGTCCAGGGGCAAGCTGTATCTCTTTGTAGCCACTGTTCGGACGAGTAAATGTGCCGTCACACCACTGGTCAGGCAAGCTGACTGGAAAACGGTTTGGGAATTTCTCGAACATTACCTGATGAAATCCAATCATCCCTGGACGGACGGTCAGGTTGAGCGGACGAATTGGACAGTCAAGGAAGCAACCGTCAAGTGCTTCCATTGCGACTTCAGGGTGGCTTATAACTTCGGACGAATGTTCAAGTCCCTGAGTGGTCTTATGCTTTGCGAATATGTCTGCAAAATATGAACTTCAGAGCCAGAACGAGTCATCATCAGTCCAACCCATCAAACCCTGAGACTAAACATCTAATGCATGGCTTCTTCCAATTGATTGAGAATTTCACTTCTTAGTTTCTGAAGAGCAGGGTCATCTCGATTTCGAGGTTGGGTTCCTGCAATACTGATATCAGCTATCACCCGTGCGGGACGTGGACTGAAGATAATCACTCGTGTGGCGAGAAGAAGAGCTTCTTCAACATCATGAGTGACCATCAGGGCTGTAAAACCTCGGGTATTCCAAAGGCGGTAAAGCTCTGTCTGCATAGCCAGACGGGTCAGACTGTCGAGCTTGCCCAGGGGTTCATCAAGAAGGAGCAGGCGCGGGTTGTTGATCAGGGCGCGAGCCAGTGCAACGCGTTGGGCCATGCCCCCTGAAAGCTGATGTGGCCATGCTGTGGCAAACTCTTCCAGTCCGACGAGACGAATTGCCGCATCTATTGCCTCGGGATCTTTTTCCTTACGGATATCCAGCCCAAGAGAAATATTGCCGCGTACTGTACGCCAAGGATAAAGCGTCGGATCCTGAAACATGATGATACGGCTGGGGTGAGGTTCCGTAATCGGCGTGCCCTCAGCAAGAAGCGTTCCTGAATCCGGAGCTTCGAGACCTGCAACCAATCGCAGGAGAGTGGATTTTCCACATCCGGAAGGTCCGATCAGGGCCACGAATTCACCAGGCTCCACATCAAGGCTTACATCGTCCAGAACCAGCCGGGAGCCTGCTGGCATGTCATAGCTGTGATGGATGTGAGATAAAGTCAGGCCAAGCGGTGCCTCTGGATGGGTGGAGTTTACCATTTAAGGCCGTCCTTTTGCCATTTGAGAAGGTGGTCCCGGACCTTGAACAACACTGTCATTAGAGTGGTGCACATCAGGGACATGACAAAGAGGGCAGCATACATGTTCGGGTAAGCGGCCCATCCCTGAGCCCACTGCATGTAGAAGCCCAGTCCTGATTTAACGCCCAGCATTTCTGCCACGACGAGCATGGCAAAAGACGCGCCCAGTCCCATGAAGAGCCCGACAAAAATTTGTGGTGTTGCGGTGGGAAGTGCGACGCGAAGAACCAGAAAACGGTTTTTCGCTCCCATCGTCCTGGCAACATCGTAATAGGCCGGATCAACTGCTGATACGCCAGACCAGGTCAGAACAGCGACGGGAAAACCGGCTGCAAGTGCCATGAGAGCCTCACCGGCCCAACGGGTTGAGGGAATGACGACAAATGCCAAGGGCAGAAGTGCTACAGGCGGCAATGGCCCAATAATGCGCATGACAGGTCGAACCCAGTAACGGACATGATGGGAGCGCCCTAATGCAACACCAATAATAATCCCGAGAATGGAGCCTGGGAGATATCCTCCTGCCAAAAGAAGTAGGGAATGGAACAGGCTGTCTCCAAGGCGTTTCCAGTCTGTCAGAAAGACATCCAGCAGATCTTGCGGTGTTCCAAAAAATGGCCTTGGAAGAAGCAGGAGTTTTGCCTGCACAAGTTCCCATCCGCCCAGACCGAGCCCGAGAACGAAAGCCCATGGTGCGCGGTCTTTCAGCCGGCCAACTGCTGCGATAGCGATCAGCACAAGCCCGACTGCCAGTAGAAGGGTTGCAAGCTGGTTGGTGGCAGGAAAGTCATCCGCATCCGGCCATTTCCATGTGACCAGTGCTGCCAGAAGCCATGCAGGCCCTGCACTCCAACGCCAGAACTGCACGGGCTTGAAACGAGTTTTCGTCGTCTCGGTGGCCGCCTCCAAAGTGCGAGGTTCTGCCAATGTAGCCTGCGCGTTGCTCATTAGCTGAACAGGTCCTGCGTGACACGCTCTGCATAGCGTTCAGTGTTCAGGGAAGGGCGGAAAACGCCAATCTGCTTCAGAGCTTCGGCATAACGCACGATTTCCTGCCTGAAATCACCCGTCAGAGTCTGATGATGATGGCCCTGCATCTGAAGCATGGCCGCAAGGTCCTTGATATTCGCTTTAGGGGCATAAGGCTGGAAAATCGTGGCTGCTTCTTCAGGGTTGCAGGCTAACCAGGCACCGGCTTCCATGATCGCACGTGTGACGGCTGCAGCGACTTTTGGTTCATTCCGGATGAGGCTGCCACGCAATCCAATGACGCAGCATGTCAGATGCGCCCATTCGCCCTTCATATTGTTGTCAATATCCAGAAGGCCGAACTGGCGGCGCTGCGGATAAGAGAATGGATCAGCATCTGAAATAGCCTGAACATCCCCCCGTTGCAGAGCGAGAGGCAGCAGATCTGCCGGAAACTGCCTCCACTGCACGTCTGTTTCCGGGTCGATCCCGGCTTCTTTCAGGCGAATGCTGAAGAAATTCCGGTCTGGGCCGCCGATATCCGTTACGCCGACGGTCTTACCCTTCAGGTCCGCAAGCGTTTTGATACCAGTGGATGGCGCCGTCATGAGATACATGCAACCAGCGTGTAACCCCGCCACGAGCTTGACATCAAAACCCTGCTGAAGCGGCTTAAGCCAACGCAGCGCCATGCCCGGTGCTCCATCGGCCTTGCCGGTTGAAAGCGCCTCAAGCAACTGGTCAGTTGCGCCTGCAAAATTGACGTAATCAATGTTCAGATTGTATTTTTTGAAGAATCCTTTCTCCTTCGCAACGGGAACGGCTGCGGTGCAGATGGATGCTTCATTCCATGCGATCGTCAGGTTGCGCGCCGGTCCCGGAACGGGTTCGACGGTCGCAGGGCCTGCGGCCTGACATTGAGTTTGCGCTCCTCCCATATCCATATGATCCATGGCCTGTGCGAAGGCGCGTCCATGTATGCTTAAAGCGGATGCACTTGCCAGAGAGCCGGTCAGGACAGTACGACGTGAGGGATGAAACGCATTGGACATCGACAGTTATCCTGAAAATCAGTCAAGCCCGTTTGACGGGAAGATGGTGAAAATTACGGGAGAACCAGGCAAGCCCATGGTCGGCGTCTGCACTGGCAGAAATGGATTTGACGGCACAGAACAGAACGTCGTGCGTGCCGGCGCTATGAATGGCATCAATTTCGCAATCGAGTGTGACGAGGGCGTCTGAGAGCAGGGCTGACCCTGTTTCGCCAATGATCCAGTTGCCTTGTGCGAACTTTTCGTCAGGTTCTACGGAGCGGCTGGCAAAGACCCATGCCAGATCATGATGAACAGGCGACAGCACACTAATTCCGACGACACCGTTCTTCAGAAATGCCTGATGGGAGCGATTACTGCGGTTCAGACAGACCAATACCGTCGGAGGTGTATCGCTAACACTGCTGATGGCGGAAACCGTCAATCCCTGACGTCCTCCGGGGCCATCAGTTGTGACGAGAACTACCGGAGCCCCAAGCAGGCTCATCGCTTCCCGGAACCGGTCCTGACTGACGGTAGGGGCTTCAAAAGTGGTTTGCGAAAACAGGGTTGTGGTGTCATGCGGCATGAGAAACGCCTTTTTGGTCTAGCCCGAGAACCTTCAGGATGGTTGAAGTTTCTGTTCTGCGCATCCAGTCAGGCGAGATGTCGACAAAGCGCACAACACGACCGGGGTTGAGAACCAGAACGGTGGGTTTTGGAAGCTCCCAACGCGATGTTCCATTTAAGGCTTCGCTTCGGCTCCCTTTGGAAATCGCGGCTTCTCGTGCGGCCTCATCAAAGAGATAGGTAATTCCCAAATCATGAGACAGCGTCAGTTCCGGGTCATTCAGGACTGGAAAAGGCAGATCATTGCGCGTTCTGATGCTGTCGAGTTCTGGAAAAGGCTGTGAGGAGACTGCGACCAGCGGAATGCCTGCCGCTTTCAGAACGGGAGCCAGCGTTTCTGCATAGTAGGGCAGCGCAATATTACACGCTGGACAGCCGGCGAACCTGAAAAATACCAGTACGGCTGCTCCTGCAGACGTCAGATCATCGAGTGAAACCGTGCGACCTTCTGCATCCAGAAGCGTGTGGGGCGAAAGGACGTCGCCCGCTTTAACATGCGTCGTTTCGGGTTGTGCACGGACCAGGGCTTCCCGCTGCGCGATATTTCCAGCCAAAGCTTCAGGAGACCATGTTCTGCGACGTTCTGCCTCAATGGCTTCATAGCGGCTTTGGAGGGAAGAAGAGAGAGTGCTCATGCTCAATAGACCCCAAGGGTGACCTGATTGGCCCACCATGGGGGAGAACCGGGCACGGTTTCCAAGGAGTTTTTCTTATGTGGCAATTTGCGCCCGGTCATTGATCTGCTGTCGCCTGAGTCAGAAGTTCAGCAAGGTCCTGGGTGGCCTCCGGCAAGCCGTTTCTCTGAACGAGAATGGTTTCGATTTCCGGGACTTCCGGCAGTATGCCCGTTGGCAGAATGGAAAGACCTTCAGACGTCGCAAAGCGTCGTGTCCGGCAACTCGCACCCAGACCGCTCCGCACCCCGGCGCGCATGGCGGGAAGATGCGGCGTTTCAAGCACAATGCGGTAGTCCCGGCGTGCTTTCGCAAGAGTTCTGAGTGCGGCTTCGCGGAACCGGCAGGGTGGTTCCAGCAGGACGAGTGGAATCTCAGACTGGTCCAAAACGCTCGGATCCCCGATCCAGACCATTCTGTCATGTCCTACAATACGCCAGGAAGAGTTGGGGCGATCTCCATGCTGGCCCAGGCACAGCACGATATCCAGCCGGGATCGGTCAAACATTTCAAGCAGTTCCGCTGATCCGCCAACGCGAACGGTCAGCCTGCAACGAGGATGTTCGAGACGGAAGCGGGCAAGAACGTCCGGGAGGATGGTGTCTGCAAAGTCCTGCACCATGCCGATCGTAATTGGCTCAGGTTCTGAAACGTCCCCAAGCTTGTGCATGATCCGGTCATTGAGGGCGAGAAGCTGTCTTGCATAGGCCACGAGTTCTTCGCCGGCAGGGGTAAGGACCAGTTTTCGCCCATCCCGACGGAAGAGCTTCTGCTGCAATACGTCTTCCAGTCGCTTCATCTGCAGACTCAGAGCGGACTGCGTCAGGAAGATCGTTTCGGTCGCCTGCGCCATGGAACCGGCTTCCACGATCGCGACGAAAGACCGCAGAAGTTCAGTCGGAACATTGCGTGCCATGCGCTGGGGAAGGGATGTGTGGGACATAGCATCGCTCCGTGCTGGAGGCATGGTTTACAATTAACCATGCAAAAGTGTGGCATTTGTGTTTCTTGCTTGAATTATGACGTAAGAAAATGAGTATATTGTCAATACAACAATTTATTATAGTCTTTTAGGGGTTTCAGCCATGCCTGTGGAATTCATCGGGTTCGTGAGCAGTCAGAACCATTCCGAGATTATTCCCCCAACCGGGTCGGTCATTGATCTTGCCCATATCGAGACCGCCGCCAAAATCCATGAGAATGGCGGTTTTGACCGGGTGCTGATCGCCTTTCACTCCAATTCGCCTGAGAGCATCCTGCTGGCCCAGCATGTTGCCGCGACCACGCGGACTTTGGGTCTGATGGTGGCGCATCGTCCTGGATTCACGGCACCGACTCTGGCAGCCCGCCAGTTTGCAACACTAGATCAGATCAGCCGTGGTCGGGCGGCCGTACATATCATCACGGGTGGGAGTGATACGGAGCTTCAGGCCGATGGGGATCACACCGTCAAGGCAGAGCGGTATGCCCGGACTCGTGAATATCTTGAGATTGTGCGTCGGGAATGGAGCAGACGGGAGCCGTTTGATTATCAAGGCAGGTTCTACACGGTGAATGGCGCCCAGTCCCGCGTGCTTCCCTATCAGGGGGACGCCATTCCGGTTTATTTTGGCGGGTCTTCAGACGAAGCCATTGCTGTAGCCGGGGAGCAGGCGGACGTTTACGCTCTGTGGGGGGAAACTTACGAGCAGGTTCGGGAAACCGTCTTTCGTGTTCGGGCGGCTGCGGAAAAAGCTGGGCGTAATAACCTGCGGTTTTCGCTCTCTCTTCGGCCCATACTGGCTGAAACGGAGGAGGCCGCATGGGCCAAGGCAGATGCCATTCTTGAGAAGGCCAAGGCTCTTCAGGAAAAGACAGGCTACACGCGTTCTTCCATCATCCCGAACGAAGGATCCCGCCGTCTGCTGGCTGCGGCAGAGCAGGGTTCACGGCTGGATAAGCGCCTCTGGACGGGGATTGCCGCTCTGACGGGTGCCAAAGGCAATTCTACGTCCTTGGTGGGAACACCGGATCAGGTGGCCGAAGCCCTTCTGGATTATTACCGTCTGGGAGTTTCAACGTTCCTGATCCGTGGGTTTGATCCGCTTGTGGATGCCTATGACTATGGGCGGGATCTGTTGCCGCGTGTTCGCGAGCTGGTTGCGAAAGAAGACCAGCGCTCCGGTCAGAAGGCTGCCTGAAACATGGCAAGCGCCTCAACGGCGTTGACGGTCATTAACCAGATTGGGCCGGAAATCGGCCATATCCTTTCGGGGTTGGGTGAGCGCGTCCGGGTGGTGGCTCAGAGCCGGGGTGTTTCCGAGCCATGGAATACGGGTGAGGCAGATATTCTGTTGACCGGTCCGTCTGCAGCATGGCGCAATGCTCCTGAAGCCCCTCCCGTTGGCTGGAATCCCTCGCTCCGCTGGGTGCAGATTGCATCGGCTGGCGTTGATGGTTTTCCGGAATGGCTACTTCAGGGGCGCGACATTACGACAGGTCGCGGCAATGCTGCCGGACCGATTGCCGAATACGTCCTTCTTGCGTTGCTGGCCCAGACCAAGCGGTTTGAAACGTTCAAGCCGTCATCTCCCGAGGAGTGGGGGCAGCAGGCGTCTGTCGTCAAACACAGTGCGCCATTGGGATCGCTGGCGGGGCGGGCGCTTGGTCTGGCAGGATACGGCGCTATTGGGCAGGAAATTGCCCGACTGGGGCGTAGCTTTGGCATGACTGTTTTCGTCTGGCGCCGGAGTGCGTGGACGGATGGGGAAGCTGTGCGGGAAGGTGTGCAACCGGTTTCCGATCTCGGCACGCTGTTTGAACGCGCCGATCATCTGGTGTTGGCCCTGCCGCTGACATCAGAAACGAATAGCATCGTGAACGCGGATATACTGGCGCGAGCAAAGCCCGGATTGCATCTCGTGAATATTGCGCGTGGAAAGCTGATTGATGAAGCAGCGCTTCTGGACAGTCTCAATCACGGACGTCTCGCAGCAGCGACGCTGGATGTTACGGCGCCGGAGCCTCCTCCTGCCGGGCATCCTTTTTACACCCATCCCAAAATTCGGCTGACGCCCCACATTTCCTGGTCCGGGCCAGATGTACTGGCCAGTCTGGGGCAGCGCATTAGCCGGAATTTCGAAAATTTCCTTCAGGGGCGCCCGCTGGAAGCCCGGTTGGATCTGAGTCGTGGATACTGATTTCTCAAGGAAGACCCTCATGAGTGCGACACAGCATAACATCTCGTCCCTGCAGGAAGCCCGTGCACGGACCCACCGTCTTCAGCCGCGCAAACCCGCAGCGACGTTTGAAGAAGAGCGCCTTCATCGCAAGCAGCGCTTGGCTGCGACGTTCCGGCTCTTTGGCCGCTATGGCTTCGATCAGGGGCTTGCAGGGCATGTGACTGCCCGTGATCCGGAGTTCCCGGACCGATACTGGATTAACCCGCTGGCTGTGCATTTCTCACAGATCAAGGTTTCTGACCTTCAGCTTGTGGATCATGAAGGGAATATCCTGATCGGGGATCGCCCAATCAATACGGCTGGCTTCACCATTCATTCGGCTCTGCACCGTGCCCGCCCAGATGTGATCGCTGCGGCACACACCCATTCCACATATGGCAAGGCATTTTCCGCTTTAGGGACTGAACTGCTCCCCATCACGCAGGATTCCTGCGCTTTTTACGAAGATCATGCGGTTTTTGATCCGTTCAGCGGGGTGGTTCTGGAAGAGAATGAAGGCGACCGTCTGGCCGCGACGCTGGGAAACCGGAAAGCTCTGATCCTTCAGAACCATGGTCTTCTGACCGCCGGGCCGACCGTTGAAGCCGTGGCGTGGTGGTTCCTGGCCATGGATAACGCCGCCCATACCCAGCTTCTGGCGCAGGCCGCCGGACCGCTGAAGCCTATCGCACCGGATATTGCGCGGCTGACTGCCAGCCAGGTCGGGACGGCGCAAGGTGCCTATTATTCGTTTCAGCCTCTTTGGGACTGGATTGTCGCACTTGAGCCAGATCTGCTCGATTAAGGACTGCGAAATCAATGACGAATATTGAGCCATTGCGGGAGTTCGTTTCCCGATTTACGCGGCTTTTCGAGAGACATTCCGACGCCGCGTCTATCCAGAAAGCGGGAGCGGAGCTTCTGAAAACACTCGTTTCGCGCGATGACTGGTTGCCCGAAACCTATACCCGGCCACATCCTGAACGTTACAGTCAGTATCTCCTGCACTGTGATCCATTGGAGCGGTTTTCTGTCGTCAGTTTCGTCTGGGGGCCGGGACAGAAAACGCCTTTGCACGATCATCGCGTCTGGGGGCTGATTGGAATGCTTCGGGGTAAAGAAAGCGAAACGCAGTTCACGCGCAGGGAGGACGGGAGCTTTGAAAAAGGCGAAACGGATTTTCTTGAGCCCGGTGAAGTCGCGTTTCTGGCGCCTGGGGTGAACGACTATCATCTCGTGGCCAATGCCCTGACAGATCAGACGTCCATTTCCATCCATGTGTACGGGGCCAATATCGGCGGTGTTTCGCGTGCCGTTTACGATGAGGCCAGTGGCATCGAGAAGAATTTCATATCCGGATATTCGAGCGAGGACGTTCCCAATCTCTGGGATCGCTCCAGGAGCAAGGCTGCATGAACAGCATTACAAATCTTCTGCCCGCAACCTCTTCGGAAGACGTCCGGCAGAGCCTGAAAAACGGGGCTGAAATTGCGCTTCTGGATGTCCGTGAAGAAGGGCCTTTTGCCTCCGCGCATCCGCTCTTTGCCGTCAACCTGCCTGTTGGGCGCATCGAGGAGCGCATTGCCGGGCTGGTGCCGCGCAAGGACGCCCCCATTGTTGTGTATGATAACGGGGAAGGCCGTACGGTAAAAGCTGTTCGACTGCTCCAGTCGCTTGGATATTCGGCCGTCTCGGCGCTGGAGGGTGGTGTGGAAGGCTGGAAACGATCCGGGGGCGAGATCTTCATTGATGTGAACGTCCCGTCCAAGGCATTCGGCGAACTCGTCGAACATGTCCGGCACACACCATCCCTGCCAGCGCGTGAGGTTCATGACAGGATCAAGCGTGGCGATGATCTCGTTATTCTCGATGCAAGACGGTTCATTGAGTACAATGTCATGTCCATTCCAGGAGGCCGTTCCGTTCCGGGCGGTGAACTGGCATTGCGGGTTCGGGATATTGCGCCTTCGCCGGAAACAACCGTCATTGTGAACTGCGCTGGACGGACAAGATCTATCATTGGCACGCAGTCCCTCGTCAATGCTGGAATCCCCAACCCGGTTTTTGCGCTTCGAAATGGTACGATTGGCTGGACGCTGGAAGGGCTTTCGCTCGAACATGGTGCTGCCCGTAAAGGAACAGACGTTTCGGAGCAGAACCATCAGGCAGCACGTGCCCGTGCGAAACTTCTGGCGGAACGGACAGGTGTTCGGTCTCTTACGGCGAATGATCTGGAAAGGTTTCTGGCTGATCCGGAGCGGACTGTTTATCGGCTGGATGTCCGTTCGCCTGAAGAATACATGGAAGGCCATCTGAAGGATTTCCGTTCCGCACCGGGCGGCCAGCTTGTGCAGGCTACGGACGAATGGGTCGGAGTGCGGCATGGAACCATTGTTCTGACGGATGACGATGGGGTTCGTGCCAGAATGACGGCTCACTGGCTCAGGCAGTTGGGGTGGAACGAAGTTTACGTTCTGGATAAATGGGATGGTCTGCCGTTTGAAACCGGGCAGGAAGCGCCTCTGCTTTCCCAGCCCTTGCCGGACGTAGAAACGATTTCTGCCGCTGAACTGCGAGAGAATCTTGTAACTGGCGATATTCTCGTTCTGGATCTCGCCACCAGTCCGGCTTTCCGAAAGGGACATATTCCGGGCGCACGGTTCGTGATCCGCCCAGATCTGGTGGCTCATCCGGCAATTCGTGAGGCTGGAGAGATCGTTCTGGTATCCCCGAATGGTATTGCCGCTCATCTGGCTGCGCCGGATCTTGCTGGGGAAAGCCGTCGCGTTCGTGTCCTGAAAGGGGGGACGGAAGCCTGGCAGGCAGCAGGTTATGCGCTGCAAACCGGGCTGGATGATTCACAGGCCTTTTCCGCACCGGATGATGTCTACAAACGGCCTTATGAAGGCACGGACAACGCGGCAGAGGCCATGCAGGCTTATCTGGACTGGGAGTACGGGCTGGTTGCCCAGCTTGAGAAGGATGGAACTCACGGCTTCAGGGTTCTGGAAGATATCTGAAGCCTGACGATCCTTCTTCCCCGGCCACCTTCGTGGTCGCCGGTTTTTTTTGTGTCTAGACCTTCAGCGCCTCTCGCCCGGCTGCCAGAAGGGCGCTGTCACCCTGTGGCGTGTGAACGCGACCGCACAAAACGTTGCGATAATGCCGTTCCAGTGGGTTGTCCTGACTCAGACCGGGGTTGCCGATAGCGGCGACCGCTTTGCTCACGGCTGCAATGGCGTTTTCGGTAACAACCTGTTTGGCCAGTCCGGCGCGGGTGTCGCTTTCCGTACCCTGTTCCGCGAGGGTAATGGCATGGTTAATCAAAGCCTCATTGGACAGAAGCAGAGCATCAATCTCACCGAGCAGGATGTGAAAACGGGGCAGGGTTGCGAGAGATGCCCCGAGATTGGAAGGAACGCGGCTGTGAAGGAACGTTACCAGCCAGTCCCGCGCCGCGATGGCAATCCCATTATAGAGGCAGGCAATGACAATCGCATGCCAACTTGCAATCGCGACCGGGCCATTCTCCTTTGCAGGAGAAGGTGCCAGAAGGCCCAGATAGCGTTCTGGAATTTCCACATTATCAAAAATGATGGTGTGACTGCCGGTGGCACGCATTCCAAGCTGGTGCCAGCTTTTCTCGATTCGCACCCCTCGCAGATCGAGCGGAACAAGAACCGGGCCGACCTTGGGTTCGGCATCATCCGTTTTCGCCCAGACAACACCCCATTGAAGGGCTGTCGAGCCTGTTGAGAAGATCTTGCGGCCGGAAATACGCCATGTCGAACCGTTTCGGCTGACAGTCGTATCGGGCAGGCCACCACGGGCAGGCGTGCCAAGTTCCGGTTCCACACGCAGGGCGTTGATCAGAGCACCTTCCTGACGAATGCTCTCAAACAGTTCCTGTTTTACCTCGTCTGACCATTGAGGCGAATGTGCGAAAGCTCCAGACTGAAGATACTGCATTGCCAGAATGAGGGCGGTTGATGGATCGCCCTGGGCAAGGCGGCTGATAATCCGCGTCACGGTACGAAGAGTAATATCCTCTCCCCCCACAGCTTTTGGCAGTGCCAAGGCAAGGAAACCTGCTTCATGAAGGTCATGCAGGTTTTCGATCGCAATATTGCCGCTGCGGTCATACCGGGGGGCACGCTCGACAAAGACCTGAACCAGTTCGTCTAGGGTCTTGTCCGTTGCAGCGGTGTTGGTTGTAGGGGCAAATGGACTGTCACCCATAACGGTTCTCCGTCTTTCCGCGATCTGGTAAATACTAGAACGTGTTTATTGAGGAATGGAAACTGTCAGATCGAAAGCGTCTTCCAGTTTTCCTGCATTTTTCAGAAAATCGCCGGAACGATAGGCATCAAGCGTCGTCTGTTCCTGCTGAATGACCTCGGGCGTCAAAGGTGCAGGAGCAGCGATCAGGCGTTTGGCTACGGCCTTTGCAACAGGGAGGGGCAAACCGGTCTGCCTCGCCAGAATGGCGGCGTATTCGGCCTGATGTTCTGTTCCCCACGCATAGGCGGCCGTCATTCGCTTATAGAAGTCAGCCAGTTGCGCGTGTTTTGTTGCCAGGGCCTCGTTGGTCGCGACAAAGAAACTGTTGTTGGGCATGACGTTCCGGCCGTCTACGATGTTGCGTGCATGGCTCTCAACGACAGCCAGAGACACATACGGTTCCCATGTGGACCAGGCGTCGATCTGCCCGGTATCAAGAGCCGCCTTAGCCTGAGCGGGCGCAAGAAAAACGATATGTGGAGCAGGTGCAGGAATGGCGCCAGTCGCTATCAGGCGCAGAAGCAAGAGGTGGCCGATTGAACCTTTGCCCGTTCCGATCCTTTTACCAGACAGATCCGCTGCGGTGTGAAGGGAGGAGGAGCCCGTCGTGACGACAGCCGTAGACTCTCCGCCGCCTCGGGGAGGAATCAGAAAAGCGGCCTTGATGGGCAGATGAGCGCCCCAGGCAAAAAGGAAGGGGCCATCTCCTGCAATTCCCGTATCCAGGGCGTTTGCTGCGAGCGCCTGTAGCAGAGGAGCTGCGGCTTCAAATTCGGTCCAGTGAAGAGTGTAGGTCAGGTTTTTGTCCTGTCCCGCGGCTTCAAGAAGGGCTTTCTGCTGGCCTTTCTGATCGGCGACAGTCAGGGTGTCTTCTGCCTGGGCAAACGAGGTTCCCAAAAGGAGAGCCGCCATGAAGGGCAGAAATTTTCTTACAGAGGCCATGGCAAATAACTCGTTCAGATCTGGGAAATGGAGCCTGCACACAACAGGAAAGTCTTCAGCCTGACTCCATGTCTGCTCAAGAACAATTAAATCACGTCAAACATTTGTATTTAGAATATTCACCTGACATCTGCGCGTAGAATAGGGAAGGTGGGCGTCTATTGCTGCCTGTGGGAGGACGCCCGATGTCAGACGCCATCACACTGACTGGACCTTACAAGACTGCCGAAGCCAAGGGAAAAACCCGGAATTTGAGGACGCTTGTTTCCATAAGGCGTTACGCGTCTCCGCTTGTGCTGGTCTGTCTCTGGCAGGTTGCATGCTCATCAGGTTTGCTTTCCACCAGGCTTGTGGCGTCTCCGGTTCAGATTGCCGTAACGGGCTGGACGCTGGTGCGCGATGGAACATTGCCTTTCAATCTTGGTGTTTCGCTTTTGCGGGCAGGAAGTGGCTTAGGTCTTGCCGTCACCTTAGGAGTGGTGCTGGCGCTGATTTCAGGTCTGTCCCGTATTGGGGAGGATGTTGTTGATGCCCCTCTGCAAGTCCTGCGCACTTTGCCCGCGCTGGCGCTTGTCCCGCTTTTCATCCTCTGGTTTGGAATTGGTGAGACCCCCAAGGTTCTGCTCGTGGCGCTGGGCGCAACGTTTCCAATTTATTTGAATCTGCATAAGGGGATCCGGTCTATTGATCCCAAACTGGTGGAAATGGCGTCCACGCTTGGCCTGTCACGCTGGCAGACGATCCGGGATGTGTTTCTTCCTGGCGCCTTGCCTGATTTCCTGACAGGGCTGCGCTATGCCGTCGGTGTGTCCTGGCTGATGCTGGTCGTTGCCGAGCAGGTGAATGCGGAAAGCGGTATCGGACACATGATGATGGACGCTCAGGATTTCCTGCGTACGGACATTATCCTTGTCGGTCTTCTCGTTTACGGTGTGCTGGGTCTGATATCCGATCAGATTGTCCGTTTTCTGGAAAGCACTCTGTTGGCCTGGCGCCCTGATGGACGGAAAGGTCGCTCGGCATGACACACACACATTCTGAAGCTGATCCTGGCACTGCTGTCATTGTGGAGCAGCTGACGCGACGGTTCAATAATGGTCCTCCTATTCTGGATGAACTGGATCTGGCGATCGCTCCCGGTGAATTTGTTGCGCTTCTGGGGCACAGCGGATCTGGAAAGTCGACTTTGCTGAGAACGCTGGCTGGACTTGACCCCGTGACGGATGGAGCTGTGACCAGACCGCGTGAAGTCTCGGTTGTGTTTCAGGAGCACCGCCTTCTTCCATGGAAACGTGTGTGGAAGAATGTTGTCCTGGGGCAGGAAGACAAAGGTATCCGTCAGCGTGCGGAAGCCGTTCTGGAAGAGGTCGGGCTGGCGCATCGCAGTAATGCCTGGCCACTTACCCTCTCTGGAGGAGAAGCGCAGCGCGCCGCGCTTGCCCGAGCTCTTGTGAGAGAGCCAGCTTTTTTGATGCTGGATGAACCGTTCGCTGCTCTGGATGCTCTGACGCGGTTGAAAATGCAGCAGCTTGTCGCTGATCTTTGGAAGAAGCACGGCTGTGCTGTTCTGCTTGTAACACATGATGTAGACGAAGCCCTTCTTCTTGCGGATCGCGCTGTGGTGCTTGAACGGGGACGTATCCGTGTGGATGTTCCCATTACTGTACCGCGTCCTCGGAGGCACTCTGATCCGGGGTTCGGCGCGCTGCGTAGTCTTTTACTTGACGCGCTGGGTGTGCATGCTGCGTGAGTTTGTATTTGTGATAAGGCCAATTTCATGACCACTGCCCCTGATCGCGCACCAGATTCTGCGGTCCTCCCGGTTATTCTCGATCGATGGTCTCCACGCGCCTATCAGCCTGTGGATCTTGATTCGAAAGATCTCCTTGGCTTTCTGGATGCGGGCCGCTGGGCGCCGTCGGCTTATAATATCCAGCCGTGGCGTTTTATTCATGCACGTCGGAATACTCCGGATTGGGACCGCTTCCTCTCATGGTTGATTCCATTCAATCGGAGCTGGGCGGAAAATGCCTCTGCGATTGTCTATATCGTTTCCAGAACGATTACGATTTCAAGCAGGACGGGAGAACCATCACCGCTGCTAACCCATGCTTTTGATGCAGGCGCGGCGTCGGTTCTGATACAGCTTCAGGCCTCACAGGCAGGATGGGCGGTTCATCCGATCAGCGGTTTTGATCATGACCTGGCCCATGCAGGACTGGAGCTTCCTGAAGACTATCAGGTGCATGCAGCCCTCGTCATTGGCCGGCAGGCGGATGCCGATATTCTGCCAGAAGGGCTACGTCAGCGCGAGCAACCCTCCGGGCGTCTGCCCCTTGAGAAGATTGCGTTTGAGGGGCGTTTCAGGCCGGACGACCAATAAGGCTCCTGAAACCTTTTCCGTTTTGTGCCTACCGGAAGCGCCTTTCCTTTTTTGGGAAGGCGTTTTTCGTTCAGTTTCTCTGATGAATGACTTTTTCCGATATCACGATTATTCCGAATATTTTTCTTTTACGATGAAATCCTGATAAAACTGGAGACTCAGGGTGGTTAACTTCATCGGGTATATTGGTTTTAATAACAGATCCGAAATTCATGCTGGCGTCCGGGATCGCGCGCTGGATATTTCCTATGTACAGCAGGCACTTCAGGTGCAGGAAGAGGGCGGCTTTGACCGTGTTCTGATTCCTTTTGGCTCCAATTCGCCTGAAAGCCAGCTCGTTGCTGCATATGGCGCGGCTTTAACCAGTCAGCTGGGCTTTCTTGTTGCGCATCGTCCGGGTTTTACGCAGCCCACACTTGCCGCTCGACAGCTCGCAACGCTTGATCAGCTTTCCCAGGGACGCGTGGCTGTTCATATCATCACGGGGGGCGCGGATTCCGAAATGGCCCGGGATGGAGATGTTGGGACAACCAAGGCGGACCGTTATATCCGCAGCGATGAATATCTCGATATTCTGAAGCGGGAATGGAGTTCTGCAACGCCTTTCGATCATGATGGCCGTTTCTATCATATCCGTCAGGCGCAGAGTTCCATTCATCCGCAAAACCTGCCCGTTTTCTTTGGAGGAACGTCTGCGGAGGCACTCGACGTCGCAGGGAAGCACGCAGATGTTTATGCAACGTGGGGGGAGACGCTGGAAGCAACCCGCGAAATCGTCAGTCGGATGAGATCCTCCGCAGCACGTCATGGCCGGAAGATTGGTTTTTCCCTGTCTCTTCGGCCGGTTATTGCTGATACGGAAGAGGCGGCCTGGCAACGGGCTGAAGAAATCGAGAACCTTGTCCGGGCGGCCCGCGAACAGGCGGGATTGCCAGTGACAGGGCATCAGCCACCGAATGACGGGTCTCGCCGTCTGCTTGAGACGGCGACGTCCCGCAGGCAGGATGAACGTCTCTGGACAGGTGTTGCCAGTCTGACCGGGGCTGCCGGGAACTCAACAGGGCTGGTTGGGACGCCGGAACAGGTCGCAGATGCTCTGGTGGAATATTACAAACTGGGCATCGACAATTTCCTGATCCGTGGATTTGAGCCACTGGAAGATGCACGGATTTATGGCCGTGACCTTATTCCGCTGGTTCGGGAAAAAGTCGCAGCCTTGAGGCGCAATCTGTCCGCGCCGCAGGATAACAAGACAAGGGGAGGAGGCACAGATCTCCTCCCCTTGTTGAGTTTAGGGTGATCGGGTGCGTTTGAAGACATCTTCCATGCGCCAGTGCTGGTTCTGCAAATCTTCATGATTTGCCCACTCGTCCCAGCCGGAATTCCGGCGGTATTCTCCAAGCAGGCCTGAAGCTTCCAGGGTAGCTTTATCTTGAGGGTGGGCGTTGCTGGCGTCTGGATGGACGTAAATGGCATCCGCCCTGCAATACAGCTCGCACAGGCAGCAGGTCTGACAATCTGATTGATATGCGATCACAGGGGCACCTTCTTCGCGAGAGATTAAAACATCCCGCGGGCAGACCTCCACGCAGATATTGCAGGCCGTGCAACGGTTCTCGACGATCAGTTCAATCATGAAAATGTTTCCACTGGTACTGAGCGCGTCCATGGGTTGGTCAGGCCGCCGCTCAGAATATGCGTGGGGTTATCAATAGTCTCAGAATCAATCCGATAATGAATGCCACGACTTTCCCTGCGAGCAATGGCGCTTGCCGTACACCAGCGGGAAACGGCCGTAAGGGCTTTCAATTCGTGGTTTCGAAGTTGGGCGCGGACATCTGTATCATATCCAAGGGTAGCAGAAAGATGTTGCCATGCGGCGTCCAAAGTTTGGGCAGACTTTTCCAGCGAAGAAGCCGTTCGAAAGTATTGTTTGTGGGGTGAGAGCATCTCATCCTGGACTGCTTTTTCGACAGCTTTGTAGTCTTGGGCGACGGTTTCATGCTCGGGATATGAAATGTGCTCTTTCGGGGAACGCTGTTGTTTGCGGATGTAGGCGACAGCGGATTCTGCTGCGATGCAGCCAGATGAGAGCGCCCAGGCAGCGTTGACAGCACCCCCTCCGGATATGGCGCCCGTTACAGGCTCCCGTGAAGCGACATCGCCGGCCACATAAAGCCCTGGAATGCCACAGCCTGCCTGCCTGTCCGTAACCCGGATTCCACCGACACCCCGAATGGTGCCTTCGCCAACAAGAGAGACGGGAAATTTCTGCGTAAACGGATCAATGCCGAGACGCTGAAATGTCAGGGGAACATTGGGAGAAATTTGGGGCAGTTGGCCCCGAATATCGTCAGGAACGCGCGACAGGTCACAGAAAACAGGGCCGGTCTTGAGTGCTTCTGCCAGAAAGCGATTATCGTGAGGACTTTCTGGACGCTCCAGTTCGTGGCCAGATGCATCATAATATCTGGCGAAGCTGTAGATCATGGTCCGCGCCATTGTCGTTGTGGCTGGGACAATCGTGAAAAAGGCTGAAAACTCCATCCCTGAAAAACAGGCTCCTGCTTCGGCAGCCATCAGAAGTCCGTCGCCGGTATTGTTTGAGCCTCCCAGCAGGTGAGAGCGGAATGCACAGCCGCCCGTTGCCAGAATGGTAGCCCCAGACCGGATACTCCACTGATCCTGCCCGGATTTCAGGCAAACGCCTGTTGCTCCAGCAATACTGCCATCTTCGTGACGAAGAAGTCGCAGGGCAGGGTTATGATCCAGAATGCTCACACCGCTTTCCAGAGCTTTCAGGCGGAGCGCGCGGAGATACTCTGGCCCACGTAAGGCGTGATATCTGATTTTTCCATTATCATCCTGAGTGTAACGATAATGACTGGCAATTGTGGGTAGCGTTCGGAATGTCCTGTCTATGATGGCTTCCATCCAGTACGCATCTCCCAGTCCCTGTGCCATGTCCAGCCGACGTGCAATAGCGTCCTGACGGAGTGTGCCTTCAGGGGGAATGAACCAGTGTCCCGGTCCGGCAGACGCGGCCACGCCGGAGGTGCCGCAATACCCTTTTTCGGTAATCACGACCTTTGCGCCCGCCTGAGCGGCCGTGATGGCGGCCCAGCATCCTGCCAAGCCTCCACCGATAACCAGAACATCCGTTGTCAGTTGGCGAGCGGTGGGGTGCCTCATGGAATGGACCTTTGACGATCCAGTGCGTCCGAAAGAGCGGGAGAAAAAATGGGCTCCAACTCTGTCCCCTCTGGAAGAAAGCCATTTTTGGCAAATGTATTCGCAATGTCCTGTGCAGAGGTAATGTCGGTTTTACGCCATGCGCGCAGATGATAGGGGCGGTTCTGATTTTGAAGGTAATTCAGCACCAGAGGTTCGGGTACCTGAATGACAGGAGATACAGCATGTGCCCAGCGCGGTTTATCGTTGCTGAGGATGGAATAGGCTTTGTTGAGTCGTCCGAGATAATCTGCTGCAACGGTGCGAAAAGCTGGATCCTTCAAGCGGAGAGGATTGGCGCCGATAAAATAATGGCCGGAAAGAATATTTGCTGCACTTTGAAGGATGCGAGCTGTTTTATCGGCTTCCAGCATCTGGATGGCATATCCATACGTTGCCCATCCATCGAGGCTTCCTGATTTCATGGCTGTCAGCCCTTCGCTCATTCCAAGCGCGACAGGCGTGATGTCACGCCATGATAGGCCTTGTTGCTCCAGCATTTTGATCAGAAAATAATGGGACGTTGTGGCTTTGATATAGCCAATGCGCTTTCCCTTGAGATCTGTCATGGATTTCGCGGTTGAGTGTGCTGGCACTAGAAGAACCTGATCTGTGGTCGGCCCTTCCAACGTGGCGACAATGGAGATGCGCGCACCGGATGTTGCTGCAAAGACCATTGGGATTTCACTCCAGCCGCCAATGTCCAGAGCATCCGCATTGATGGCCTGTGCGATGATGTTTCCTGAGTTGAACTCACTGAAACTGACCTTGTAGGGAAAATCATCGAGCCCGGTTTCTTTGAGAAAGGTTTGATCTGCCCCCCGGAAAGTGGCTGCTCTGAGTGTGATCTGGGAGAGGTCTTTTGTCTGCGCTGCCAGTTTATGTGGCAGAAAAGATGCTCCTGTAACGGCGGACGTTAGGCCAAGGAAGTGGCGCCGTTTAAGGGGAGACGAAGACAGGGGCATGAAATCGCTCCTCATGCTTGCAAAGTGAATATTTATTCAATCATCAGAAGATCATTTCTCGAAAAATTCTAATGATAAAGACTAATGAGTTTATTTTGTTATTATGAATAATCCGTTCCCTTGTTATTTTGAAATCACAAGGGAACGGATTGGCTTCAAAGTGTAAATTTCAACGTTACAAAAATGGTTCGTGGGTCCGCAAACTGTGCGGACTCATAAACCGGGACACCGCCACCCTGCACAAAGGTTGCGCCTTGCAGATAGCGCCGATCCAGAAGATTGCGGGCAGTTGCCTGAAGGAACCACCGGCTATCGGGGCTGGTCCAGCTTGCCATGGCATTGATGTAGGTTTGTGGGGACAAACGGTTTTGCGGATTGGTCTGGGAACTGGTGTAAAGCGCGGATTGAAAAGAAACATCCGCTCCTACGCGAAAGGTGCCAGGCAGCCGGATGGGGAGTCTGTAGGTTAGAGATCCCATTGTCTGGAAACGTGGTGAAAAGGGGAGGGGCGCTCCCGCATAAGGTGTATTGTTATAGACTTGACCACTTGCAAGCGTAGTCCGGCTCACACGACCGCGGAAATCATCAAGCACGGAATAGAGGTAAGAGGCTGTGTAATGCAGGTCCAGATCATGGGTGATTTTCACGAAGGTTTCGATTTCCGCACCAGCAGAGTGGCCTTTGCCTGCGTTGAAACGTCGTGAGAGACCGTTTGAAGGGTCTGTTGTCGTGAGTTGAATATCGTCGAACTGGTTCCAGAAAAGTGCGCCATTAAAGTGAATGCGGCCAGGTACGGGATCACTTTTGAGACCCACTTCATAGGTCGTGACAATTTCCGGATTATAGGGGGTTGAAGCTTGCAGACTGCCGGAAGCAGACGGGCTTTGCGCTCTGAAGTCATATCCTGCCGATTTTCCGCCTTGGGAAATGGACGCATATGTCATCAGATTAGGGCGGATCTGATAGGTCAGCGTGCCTTTTGGCAGAAGCTGAACCCAGCTTTTGCGCTCTGAGACCTGCCATGCCTGATCGCCCGGTGCGCCCCAGAGAATATAAGACAGTTGGTTTGCTGGTGTGGACTGATGCAACGGACCGGGTGCCAGATAATTCAGAGTTTCAGAATTGGAGTGATTTTCCCAGTTAAAACGCAGTCCGCCCGTGAAGGTCAGCGCGCGTGTGATGTGATAACTTGCCTCTCCATAAAGAGCCCAGTTGCGCGTGACCTGATCAATGACGGCGTAAACCGGAGTATAGCGGATTTTGTCTGGGTCATTTGTTGCAGTTCCTGAAGCGTTATTAGCCCATCTCTGCGTAAACCAGTCCTCATACATGAAGTATGCGCCGACATTGAAGTCGAGCTTTCCGTAGTCTCCATGGAGTTTTAATTCCTGAGAGTACATCCTGTCTTTGTAGTAAAGAGGCTGAGAGGTTCGTGAGTAATAATCGCCTGTGTTGTCGTAGATTCCCTTATCATCGTAGCCCCTGATGCCAGTGATGGAATAGAGCTTCAGATGAGGGGAAAGTGTGTATCTCAAATTCCCTATGAAACCAGTTTCGCTATAATTGTTTTTTGGGAAAAGCTGATTGTAATTTCCATAGATATACGGGTTCAGTAGGTTGCCTACACCCTTGTTTGTACTGCCATCTATTGTGCCGTCAAAGGCAAGGGTAATATCCCAGTTCTCATTGGGAGTGAAACGCAGTTTGCCGCGTGCCTGCGTATAGTCGATGTTATTTGTGTCTTTTCCAACAGTATAGTTATGGTCAATTCCTCCGCGGGAGTGGCGGCCAAAGGCGATGCTGCCGTAGACCTTGTTTTTGATGAGAGCGCCGCTCGCTGCAACGCCAATCTGATACTCGTTATAGGTTCCATAGCCTGTCTGCGCGACAAACCGCCTCTGATTGGTCGGCACAAGAGTGTTGATCCTGACGGCCCCTCCTTCGGATTGATGCCCGGAGAAAACGACGGGACCGCGGTCTACCTCAATGTCTGCTACATCAAGGAGTTCCTGCATGTTTCCCATGTTTCTAGGGAGGTAAACTCCATCGAGATAGGTGCCAACGGAAGGCTCGCCTTGCGGATCAATTTCTCCAATCCCACGAATAAAATAATTCAGTACTGAATACCCGGGCATATTGTTCGGAATATAAAGATTGGGTGTCAGCCTGGCGAGTTGCTTGGTATTCTGAACCCCGAGCCGTTCAAGTTGTGAAGCTGTCAGCAGACTAGCGGACTGCGGTGTTTTCTGTAGCGCGGTCGCTCGGCGAGCCGCATGGGACTGGCCATGGATAGAAAAGGATTCACCTGTACCTTTGGCCTGAATCGCATTTGTCCGAGCGGATGAAATTTTCGGTTTGGGATGTATTTTGAGTGCAGGGACTGCCGCGCTTAGGGTCGACTTGGGCACGTGCTGGTGCGAGGTGGCGCCATGAGCCTGATCAATCATTGTTCCCATGACTGCTGCCATGCTGCATGTCGTTCCCAAAAGAGAGCTGAATAGTGTTCTTTTACCTGTAAAAAGGAAAAGAGAGTTTCTTTCGGGAATAGAAAGCATGATGTCGAGTTACCCTTGAAAGGCAGTGTGTTTTTTCGATTTCAAGGGTTGTTTTCCCGATAAATATACGATTGGAATATGGAATTATTCAAAACTATTACTTTTATTTCGCTAATTATTTTAGTCTCATTTTCTAAATATGAAATATTGAAAATATAAATCTTTCGAAGAAGTTAAAGAATTCTTATGGAGGTTCTATGGAAAGTGAAACATTTCATATTTTCAGGAATGAAGTTTTCATTTTTAAAATGTATGAAAAAATAAAGTAATTAAAATTAAATCACTTGAAAATGGAGTGATTTATGCCCGTCGAATTTATCGGTTATGTCAGCGCGCGTGAACAGACTGAAATTCTGGATACTTCTGGGCCTGCGGTGGACCCGAGGTACATTGCCGCTACCGCTTTGATCCACGAACGAGGTGGTTTTGATAAGGCGCTTGTTGCGTTTCATTCATCGTCTCCAGATAGCATTCTGGTAGCCCAGCATGCGGCTTCTGTAACATCCAAATTGGGGCTGCTGATTGCTCATCGGCCCGGTTTTACCGCGCCTACTCTGGCAGCAAGACAATTCGCCACACTGGATCAACTCAGCAGCGGGCGGGTGGCCGTGCATGTCATTACCGGGGGTAATGATCGTGAGCTTGAAGCTGATGGAGACCATCTCTCGAAAGTGGAGCGATATCAGCGTACGGCAGAATATCTGCAAATTCTTCGTCGAGAATGGGCTGGTGGCTTACCGTTTGATCATGATGGAGAGTTCTATCGTCTGCGAGGAGCATCTTCTGCTGTTTTGCCATATCAGCCGCATGGTATTCCCCTGTATTTTGGTGGCGCTTCTGAAGAGGCGATAGAGGTCGCAGGTGAACTTGCCGATGGGTATGCTCTCTGGGGAGAGCCGTTGGCTAATGCAGCAGAACTCATCGGAAAAGTGCGGGCGGCGGCAGAAAGACATCATCGCGCACTGAAATTCTCTATTTCTTTTCGTCCCATCATTGCGGATACGGAAGAAGAAGCCTGGGCTCGCGCGGCAGCTATTCAAGCGCAAGTCGAGACACGGCAGATATCCAGCCAGCCGGTAAAAAATGAGATAGCACTTGATCATGCAGACTCGCTTTTAACGCCGGAAAATCTGCCTGTTAACGAAGGGTCCAGGAGGCTTCAGGCCATAGCGGCCAAGTCTGCGCGGCATGATGAGCGCCTCTGGACAGGAGTTGCGCAGGTTACGGGCGGCCGCTGGAATTCCACGTCCCTGGTTGGGACGGCAGAGCAGGTCGCGCAAAGTCTTCTCGAATATTACCGTATCGGCATCGAAACTTTTCTTATTCGGGGTTTTGATCCTCTCACCGACGCCGTCCGGTATGGGCGTGATCTCATCCCTCTTGTTCGATCTCTGGTGGAGCGGGAAGACCAGCTTCGCCGGATCTCACGCTGATCTCACTATCTCAAGGACCTGTCTATCATGAGGCGTCTCAGCCTGCGCGCTCTTCTACTCGTTACGTTGCCCGGTGTGTCTTCAGCGGCAACGCTCCATCACAACACATCAAAGCCATTACAAACACATACCCATACGACTATTTCGCCAGCAGTGACCGCCCCAGCACGGCGTGCGATGCCGCATGATATCCAGAGCCAGACGCAGGAAGCCGTGACAGTACGGGTAGCACGACATGCGCCGCGTCTGGCTCGCAAGGTGCCTTTGGGGGCGTTCGGAACCCGATCAGAATTCGATACGCCTTTCTCGGTCAGTACGATTTCGGCTGATCGGATCGAACAGATGCAGGCGACGGATATCAATGACGTTATGCGTTACGAACCAGGTGTGCAGGCGAATTCGAATGGGTCTTCTACGGCATCCGGGTCGAGTGTCAGGGTGCGAGGACTGAATCTTGATTGGACAAATGGTTATAAAATTGACGGTCTCGCCATTCCGTACTGGTACATTGATTTGCCATTGGCCAATTTTGATCATGTTCAGGTGATAAAAGGCGCATCAGCTTTTATGTATGGATTTGGTTCACCGGGAGGTGTGCTTGATTATCAGCTGAAAGCTCCGCTCGAAGAAAGAAAACTGACGTTGGAAGCGGGGTATCGTTCTGATGCCGTGTTCCGGCAAATGCTGGATGTGGGGGGATCGCTGGATCGAAGCCATCGTGTACAGACGCGCTTTGTTTTTGCCAGCGAAGTTGGAAATCAGGTGAATGACAGCTTCCTGCGCAACCTGTCTCTTTCGTTCACTACGAATGTTCGGATTACGAATAACCTGCACTGGCATTTCAATACATTTTATCTGAACACCCTTCAGAAAGGCATGGTGAACACGATTGCCTCTGCAAATGGAGTAGGCGCTGTGCAGACCATGAGCGGTCGCAAGGCTTTTGGTGCCAAAGACTCCTGGAAGACCAATGATATGAAGAGGTTCAGTACAGGGTTGGACTGGGATTTTGCAAAAGACTGGAGTGCACATCTAACATACGGGTACACGCATCTTGATGAGAAATTTCCCTCCAATCAGCTGACATTTACGGGCACGAATGGCGATTATATGAGCCGCGCTTTCGAAATGGTGCGTGTTTTGACTTATCATCAGGTTGACGCGACCACGCAGGGACACTTCGAGACTGGCCCACTTCGTCATGATGTTATCGCCGGGGTTACATGGCTGCGGCAGATGTTCGATGCAGACGCCAATTCTGGCGCTAAGAACCCTATTGAATACGGGAATATCTTTCGAGATCGTCCAACACTGACGAGTGCGAGCAGCTTCAACCCTCGTATGTATCGCTACATTGATTATCAGCAGGTTGCCCCATTCTGGAGTGACACGATCACTTACCATCGCTGGTCTCTTATGGCGGGTGGTCGATATACAAATTACCTTGAAAATGATTTTTCAACTTCTGGAAAGCAGACGGCGGCTCACAGGAATAATCCCGTTACACCATTGGTCTCGCTTAGCTATAAAATAACACCGGAGATCAATACTTATTTCAGCTGGGTGCAGGCTATGCAGTCCGGGGGGCAGGCCGGTGCGTCCAACGTGAATTACATGCAGGTTTTCGGGCCTATGCGCAGTGACGAGTACGAGCTGGGCGTGAAGGTGCAAAAGAAGACGTGGAATGGCACGCTTGCAGTCTTTCGTATGGACACGGGAGCCGCTTATACAAATGCCCAGAATTATTATGTTCAGGATGGCCTGTCGCGCTATCAGGGCATTGAAGCCGCAGGAGCCTGGATGGTCACGCGCAATCTGAATGTTAGCGGTAGCCTTGCCTATCTGGATGCCCGGTATGTACAGGCAGCGCCCGGGTATCAGAACCACAAGCTGGAAGCCGTTGCGCCGTTTCAGGCGGCATTTAATACGGAATACCGTCTGGAGGCTGTTCAGGGGTTGAGTGTAAATGCGGGTTTCAATTACGTTTCAAGCAGCTGGTTAGACGCAGCCAATACAGTCAAGCTGCCTTCTTATATCGTGGGTACTGTAGGAACATCCTACAGTACAAAAATTAGCAATCATCATGTCGTACTTAGGGCTGCAGTCGAAAATATTGGTAATGTTCGTTACTGGCTGAGCCGGGGTAATAGGAACCTGTTTCCTGGTACCCCCCGGACAGTTTCTTTGAATGCTCGCCTGGATTTCTAGGCTTAGGACTCATAGCCAGAASATGACGGTTGCGGCGAGGCAGATGGCTGAGAAGAAGACGGTCGGGCATCTGTCATAGCGTTTTGCGACCCGCTGCCAGTCCTTGAGCCTTCCGAACATGATCTCGATGCGGTTACGGCGTTTGTATTTCCGCCTGTCGTACTTGACAGGTTTTCCGCGGGATCTCCGTCCTGGAATGCAGGGTTTTATCCCTTTCTCCTCCAGGGCGTCCCTGAACCAGTCGGCGTCATACCCGCGATCTCCCAGCATCCATTGTGCGGCAGGAAGACTGTCCAGCAGAGCAGCGGCACCGGTATAATCGCTGATCTGCCCCGCAGTCATGAAAAAGCTCAGCGGTCGTCCGTTCTGATCAGTGACGGCATGGAGCTTAGTATTCATACCGCCTTTGGTGCGACCGATCAGGCGGCCTGGATCCCCTTTTTTAGCCGCAGGCTCGAAGCCGTGCGGTGTGCTTTGAGATAGGTCGCATCAATCATGATGGTCCGGGGCTCGGCCTTTTGGGCAGCCAGACCATCCATCATCCGCATGAAAATGCCCATGTCACCCCAACGCTTCCAGCGATTRTAGAGCGTCTTGTGTGGACCGTATTCCCGGGGCGCGTCGCGCCAGCGCAGGCCA